>NZ_JBEZDS010000007.1:0-161882 GCF_040648435.1 Dactylosporangium sp. NPDC049140
GCCGCGGTCGGCGTCTCCGCCGAGGACTGGTGGCGGGCCAGTACACAGGAGCTGGAGTACATCCGCAGCATCGAGAAGCTGATGCTCGAGGACGCAGGCACGCGAAACGCGCGTCGACTACCGCGGGTCGGCGTCCGCCTTGTCTGCGGCCAGATCGGCCACGTCGATCGCGAGGAGGGAGAGCAAGCCGGCGTTGCGGACCGTGTCGATCTGCTCCGGCAACGCACGATTCACCCAGTCCGCGCGGTCGTGCTGGGCGCGGCGGCGAAGCTCGGCGAGGACTCTGGACTTCGATACGGTCATGGTTACTCCCGGGCGAGCCGAGTAGTCCGTGGAACCGCCCGAGACCGAGCGACGGTGTTACAACCGTACGCCGTGCGTGGCGGTGCGGTCGCGGCATCAGCGCCGATCGACGGCCTGGGCGACCGGCTCGCGGCGCGGGCCGGGCGACGGCATGGTGGCAAGGCCGAGGCGCAGCAGCAGATACGGGTAGCCGACGCAGCCGATCATGATCTGGACCGCCTGCCGGGTGGCGGCCACCTCGACGGCCGCGCTCAGCGGCAGCATCGAAACGCCGGCGGCGGTCGCGGTCAGCCAGCCGGCCGACAGCGCCTCGCCCGCGCGCAGCCAGTCCTCCGGCTCGTCGGTGTGGCCGTAGAGCAGCGCGAACGTCGCGCCCCGGTCGTCGGCGAGGCCCGCCGGCCCGGCGCCGGTCGAGCGGTCCCCGGACACGGGCCGGGCGATCGGCACGCCGGAGGCGACGCGGGCGAGGTCGAGGACCTCGTCTGGGTAGAGCACGTGCAGCGACGTCTCCTCGGCCCGCACGGCCGCGGTGATGGCCTTGAGCTGCTGGGCCGCGATCGGCGGGCCGGTGACCGGCGACCGGTCGGTGCGGCGCAGGGGCATGCTGCTCATGAGCGGAGCCTCGGCCGGATCCGCCGGCGATCGCTCCTCGAGCCGCAGCGACGCGAGCCGGTCCGGGTCGGCGGGGTCGAGCCGGCGGTTGGTCGTGAGCCGCCAGCCCTCCGCCGCCAGCGCGACCCGGGCGTGGTGGAGGGCCGCCCCGCAGCTGATGATCGCGAGGCGGCCGTCGACGTCGACATCGTCGATGACGCGGCCGCGGTCGAGGTACAGGGCCAGGGTGTTGCCGGTCAGCCGCCACCGCCACGGCTGGCTGTCGAGGATCGAGGGCGCGAACCCGGCCGCGTCGGCCGCGGCCAGCAGCGCGTGGACCACGGCCTGGACGCCGATCGGGTGGATCGTCGCACCGGTCGGCGCCGCGTCGGCGGCCTTCACATTGGCCGGGCCCGTCGAGTCGTGCCGACTACCGGGCCTGGGCTTGAACTGGACGACCTGCATTGGGCGGACCTCCGGACCGACGCCGCAGAACGGCGGGTGCAGGCGAGAAGGAGTAGTCGCCCAGGCCACGCGCGGCCGCATCAGAACGGGCCACCGCTCAAGTCTACGCCAGTTCGCCCGGCCGGCCCCTACACGTCGAGCGCGTCCGGGGGCCAGACGTGCCATGACGTGATGTCGATCGCCGCGGTCACGCGCCGGCGCTCGCGGTTCGCGTAGGGCTTGCCCGTGTACGCGGTGGCGATGCGGTCGATGTCCGCCAGGTCCGCGTCGTCGGTGAGGTCGGTCACGGTGCCGGTCACGGAGACGTGGGTGTACCAGTTCTCCTTGTCCAGCACCGTCAGGCTCACGCGCGGCTCGTCGCGCAGGTACGCGAGGCGTTTGCGGCCCGCGTCCATGTTGACGATGATGCGGCCCTCCTCGAAGAGGTACCACGTCGCCACCGAGACGGGCTGGCCGTCCTGGCGCACGGTGGCGATGACGGCCGGGTTGGGCTGGGCGAGCAGGCGCTGCAAGGGTTCGGGAAGTGTCACGCACCCCACCGTACGATCCGGCCGGCCCGCCCGCCCATCACATCACATCACCTGGGTCGACCAACCCTGGAGCGCGGCGCCGGCGGTGGCGCTCAGGGCCCGCGGCGGCGGGTCGCCCAGGCCCGGGCAGCCCGCGTCGATGCGGCCGGTGTTGAAGAAGAGCACCGCGTCGGCGGCACACTCGGGCACCGGGAGCACCGAGCCGTGGATGTCATCCTCCACTGTGTACACCTGGCCGCCCACCATGGCGTGGGTCTGCCACGTCCACTCGTACGGCGACGGGGTCTCCCAGCGGTGCCCGACGAGCACGAGCTGCCCGCCGCCGGGAGCGATGCGCACCGGCTGGGCCGGCAGGGGCCAGCCCGCACAGCCCGCGGAGAAGCCGTTGACGCGCCCGGTCAGCGGGTTGTCGGCGAGCCGGCGCTGGTACGCCGCCCAGTCTGCCTCGAACCCGAGCCGCGCGGTGTCCTCGTTGCAGAACGCGGCCTGGTTCATCGTCCGGTTGGCCTGCTCGGGCAGGTCGGCCGGCGGCGGCTCGCCGGGGCCGGCGCCGTCGTCGCCGAGCACCTCCTTGACCGTCGGTGGCGCGGCCGGGCCGGTCGCGGTGCGCAGCTCGGCCAGTACGGTCGCGGCCACGTCCCAGCCCGGGTGCTCCTGGGCCGCGGCTAGTGCGATGAGCGAGCCGTCCAGGGTCCTCGGCACGTCGGTGAACTGCCGCGGGTGGGCGTCGAAGTCCTCGCGCATCGCGATGATCGTCGCGCGGACCTGCTCGGCCGTGAACCCCAGGTGGTACGTCGCGTCGCGCTCGGCCACCCAGGCCACGAAGCGGCCGGCGTTGCGCTCGGCGGCGGCCGCCCGGCCGTCCTCGAACGCGGGGATGGTGAAGCGCGGGATCGCGACGCTGTCCAGCAGCATGCGGTCCACGCTGTGGGGGAAGAGGGTTCGGTACACCACACCCAGCCACGTGCCCCAGGAGACCCCGAGGAAGTTCAGCTTCCGCTCGCCCAGCGCCGCGCGCATCACGTCGAGGTCGCGGGCCACGTTGGCCGTCGTCAACTGGCTCAGGAACGCCGGGTCGCTGCCGCCGCACGTCTGGTTGAAGGCGGCCTCGGTGACGTACAGCTGCTGCGCCGTTTCCTTGGACAGCGCGCCGGGCGGCGGCGGTTCGGGCGCGCCGGTGGGCGGTGCGCAGTTGACCTTCGTGCTGTAACCGACCCCCCGCGGGTCGAAGCCGATGAGGTCGTAGTGCTCGTTGAGCTGGGCGTCGGCGTCATTGATGATCATGACGCGCGGCGGCATCAGGTACCCGCTGCCGCCCGGGCCGCCCGGGTTCAGCGCCAGGCTGCCGAGCCGGTGGGCCTTGTCGGTCGCCGGCAGGCGGGTCAGCGCGACCGTGATCTGCCGGCCGCGCGGGTTGCGGTAGTCCAGCGGGACGGTGACGGTGCCGCACTGCATCCGTCCCAGGAGGGCCTTGTACTGCTCGAGACGGTCCGGCGGGGCGAGCGCACGCAGCGCCGCGTCGGAGTAGGTGGGGCACGGCTTCCAGTCGACGGCCGGCCCGGCGCGCCCGGCGGCCGCGGGCGACGCGGCGAGCAGCGCGCCCACGCCACCGAGCAGGGCCGCGGACGCGATCCAGCGTTTGGAGGTATGCATGGGCCCACCCTGCGGGGTGAGCGGCGCTACGCGCGTCGGCCTTCAGAGGTACGCGATATATGTCTTGCGATGGATGTGTCGGGTGGCGGCCGGCCCGTAGGCTCACGGGACCATGGCCGACGTCTTCGGGGGGCGTATCCGCGACCTGGGCCGCCGTCATCCGGCGGTGCGGGACGCGGCGCTGGCGGTCGCCGTGCTGCTGTCCGGCGTCGTGGCCAACCCGGCCGGCGACGCCGACGGCGACCGGCTCGCGCTGTGGTGGGCGGCCGGCGGTCTGCTCGCGGCCGCGGTCGCGCTGCGGACCCGCTGGCCGCTGTCGATGCTCACGGTGGGCACCTTCGCGGCGTCGGTACACCTGGGGCTGCTCCTACCCCTCCTGCTCGTCGACCTCGGGGTGCCGATCCTGCTCTACACGGTGGCCACCCGCTACGGCTGGGCGGTGTCCCTCGCCGTGCTGGGCGCGATGCTGCTGCTGTCGCTGAGCTCCAGCCGGTTCGCGGGCAGCGAGGGGGCCGTCCGGTCGTCGGAGCGCGTGGCGCCGCCGCAGCCGCAGCCGCTGCCCGATCGCCCGGAGGGGCCGGCCCGGGAGCCGGTGCGCTTCTGGTCGGTGTCGTGGAGCGACCAGCCGGGCCTGGCGCTCGTGCTCATCGCCTCGTGGGCGATCGGTTCGGGGACGCAGAGCCGGCGGCGGTACCTCGACGAGCTGCGCGCCCGCGCCGCCGACCTCGAGCGCGAGCGGGACCAGCAGGCCGCGCTGGCGGTGGCGGCGGAGCGGGCCCGGATCAGCCGCGAGCTGCACGACGTCGTCGCGCACGGCCTGTCGGTGATGGTGGTGCAGGCCCAGGGCGGCGAGGCGGCGCTGGACAACCGGCCCGCCGACACGCGGGCCGCGCTCGCCGCGATCGTGAAGACCGGCCGCGAGTCGCTGGCCGACATGCGCCGCGTGCTGTCGGTAGGCGAGGCCTGGCGGCCGCCACCGGGCCTCGTCGCGCTGCCGGCACTGCTGGAGCAGGTGCGGGAGGCGGGCGTCGCGGTACAGCTGCAGATCGGCGGCGACCCGGTGCCGCTGCCGTCCACTGTGGACCTGTCGGCCTACCGGATCGTGCAGGAGTCGCTGACCAACGTGATGAAGCACGCGGGCCCGGGCGCGCGGGCCGCGGTGGCGCTCGCCTACTCGCGGCAGGAGATCGCGCTGACGGTCACCGACGACGGGCACGGCGGGGCGCCGGGCCCGGCGGGCAACGGGCTGCGCGGCATGCGCGAGCGCGCGGAGCTGCTCGGCGGGCGGTTGCGGGCCGGGCCGGGCGGGCACGGCGGCTTCGAGGTGCGCGCCGCGCTGCCGATCGGGCCGGTGGCGCGGTGATCGGCGTCCTCGTCGCCGACGACCAGGCGCTGGTGCGCACCGGCTTCCGCATGATTCTCGAGAACGCCGGCGACATGTGCGTGGTCGGCGAGGCGGCCGGCGGGGTGGAGGCGGCCCGGCTGGCGCTGGACCGGCGGCCCGACGTCGTGCTCATGGACGTGCAGATGCCCGACGGCGACGGGGTGGCCGCGACCCGGCGCATCTGCGACGCCGACGTGCACATCCGGGTGCTGATCCTCACGACGTTCGACCTCGACGAGTACGTGTACTCGGCCCTGCGCGCGGGCGCGAGCGGCTTCCTGCTGAAGGACACCCTGGCCCCGGACCTGCTCTCCGCGATCCGGGTCGTGGCGCGCGGCGATGCGGTGGTCGCCCCGAGCGTGACCCGAAGGCTGCTGGAGCGCCACGTGGGGCGGGCCGACGCGGCAGTGCCGTCGCCGCCCGCGCCGCCGCCGGATGCGCTCACGGACCGGGAGCGCGAGGTGCTCGGGCTGATCGCGCGCGGACTGTCCAATGTGGAGATCGCCGCGGTCCTGCACCTGTCGGAGGGCACCGTCAAGACGCACGTGAGCCGCGTGCTGACCAAGCTGGCGCTGCGCGACCGGGTGCAGGCGGTCGTGTACGCGTACGAGACCGGGCTCGTGCGCCCGGGGTTTTGAGCTCAGCCGATCCGGTCGCGGAGCCAGGCGAGCAGGGCCGGATACTCGGCGAGAATCCGGTCGACGGTCGCGGTGTCGTCCGGCCGCAGTTGCTGCTGCTGCGCGAGACAGGCCGCCTGCCCGGCGAGCAGCCGGTCCGCCTCGGCGACATTGCCGCTCACCACGGCGCGGTTGCGCAGCCGGGCATAGCAGGCGACCGCCTCCTCGACGGCCTCGAGCGCGGCGTCGAAGCGCGCGCTGTCCCGCCGGCGGTACTCGAACGAACCGACCTCGCCCGCCACCGAGTAATCGGACATCGATCCCCCTCACCGTCCAAGCGTCGCGGTCACTGTACCGCTACGACCCGGCTGCGTGGGGTTACCGATCGAAGTTCGAAACGACCGACCTTTTCCGGCCCTGCTCAGCGAACCTGGCGCCGGGCATTGAAGACGCGGACAAGTCGCAGCAAGCGCGGCGCCGCGACCAGAACCGTCCCGGCGAGCAGCAGCAGGAGTGTGACCGAGGCAACACCGGCGACCACGACCGTGCTCACCGCGCGGGCCGGCCCGGCGCCGGGCGCGGACCCGGGCGGCGCGGCGGCCACCGAGCCGAAGGCGAGCGCGGAGCCCACCGCGGCGCCGCCGACGAGTGCTCGTGCCGTCCACCGGTGGAGCCTGTCGCCCCGCTGCGCCGTCATGCCGTACCGCCCTCGTCGCGCTCGCACCAACACCTGCGATAACGGAGGAAACAAACAGTTGCGCAGTGAAGGCGGGACCCGCGGCTCTTCGCCGTGCTCCACGAGCGGTACGACCCGCGGCGGCCCAGCGCCCGGCCGGGGCCGACGCTGAAGGTCGCGATCGTGGACCGCGGGGGTCAGGCGCCGTAGGTCCACCGGTCGCGCTCGAGCAGGTACAGCACGAGCGCGGCGATGTTCCAGGCGTCGTCGGCGCCGTTGTGGTGCCGGCCCTCCAGGGGCAGGCCGGCCGTTACCAGGGCGCCGGCCATGCCCTGCTTCCGGGCGCCGTGCGCCTCGGCGAAGACGGCCTTCGCGTTGGTGTGGTTGGAGCCGAAGGGGTACCGCGGCGGCCCGGCGCACTGCCGCTCGAACTGCTTGCGGTCGTAGTCGCCCCAGCTCGCCCACGGCCGCGAGTCGCTGTGGTGCGCGGCTCGCAGCCGCGCACAGGCCTCGGCGAACGAGACCCCGTTCGCGGCCTCGGCGGGCGTGATGCCGGTCAGCTGCGTACAGAATGGACTGACGACCGACCGCGCGGGCCGCACCATGATCCGGTCCCGCCCGACCCGCTCCCGCGCGTCGAGGTCGACGACGCAGACCCCGATCTCGATGATCTCGTTGACCTGCCCGGCGGGCGGCTGGCCCGCCCAGCACGTCGCCTCGACATCGATCACGTTCAGCAGCCGTCCCATGCCCGCCGAGGGTAGGTTCCCGACCGTTCCCACGCCTCCGGATTACTGCGCGGCGGGCTCGATCAGGGACGCCGACAGCGCCGCGTCCTTCTCGGCGACCATCGCGCGCAGGGACTCCTGGAAGTCGCGGACCCGGGCCAGCAGCTCCGGGTCGGCGGCGGCGAGGATGCGCACCGCGAGCAGGCCGGCGTTGCGCGCGCCGCCGATCGACACGGTGGCGACCGGGATGCCGGCCGGCATCTGCACGATCGACATGAGCGAGTCGAGGCCGTCCAGATGCTTCAGCGGTACCGGCACGCCGATGACCGGCAGCGGCGTGGCCGACGCGACCATGCCGGGCAGGTGCGCGGCCCCGCCGGCCCCGGCGATGATGACCTTCAGGCCCCGGGCCACGGCCTCACCCGCGTAGTCGAGCATGAGGTGCGGGGTGCGGTGGGCCGAGACCACGCGGACCTCGTAGCCGATCCCGAACTCGCCGAGGGCCTCGGCGGCCAGCCGCATGACCGGCCAGTCCGAGTCGCTGCCCATGATGACGCCGACCTCGATCACTGGCGAGCTCAATGCTGGTACCCCTCTTCGAGAATGCGGGCGGCCCGCCGGGCGCGCCGGCGGCAGTCTTCCATGTCGTCGCCGAGCACCGTCACGTGCCCGATCTTGCGGCCGGGGCGGACCTGCTTGCCGTACAGGTGGACCTTGGCCCCCGGCTCCTCGGCGAACAGGTGGTGCAGCCGCTCGTCGACGGACATCCCGCCCGCCTCGCCGCCGAGCACGTTGGCCATGACCACGGCGGGCGCGGTGAGCCGCGTGTCGCCCATCGGGTAGTCGAGCACGGCCCGCAGGTGCTGCTCGAACTGCGACGTGCGGGCGCCCTCGATGGTCCAGTGCGCCGAGTTGTGCGGGCGCATCGCGAGCTCGTTGATGAGCAGCCGCCCGTCGGTCGTCTCGAACAGCTCCACGGCCAGCACGCCGACCACGCCGAGCCCGGTCGCGATGTCGATGGCCAGCCGCTGCGCCGCGATCGCGAGGTCCTCGTCCAGCCCGGGGGCCGGCGCGAGCACCTCGACGCAGATGCCGCCCTCCTGGACCGTCTCGACCACGGGGTACGCGGCGACCTGCCCGAGCGGCGAGCGCGCCACCACCGCGGCGAGCTCGCGCCGCAGCGGCACCAGCTCCTCGGCGATCACCTCGATGCCCGGCGGCACGTCGGCCATGGACTGCGCGACGAAGACGCCCCGCCCGTCGTACCCGCCGGTCGCCGTCTTCACGATCACCGGCCACCCGACCTCGTCGCCGAACGCCTCGACGTCGCCGCCGGTCCAGCGCGGCATCGGGAACCCGAGCGCGCCGAGGTGCTCCCGCATGACGCGCTTGTTCTGGGCGTACCGCAGCGCGTCGGCCCCCGGCAGCAGCGTGAAGCCCTCGCTCACCAGCTGCCGGATCAGGTCGCCGGGCACGTGCTCGTGGTCGAACGTGACCACGTCGCAGCCCTTGGCGAACTCGCGGAGCGCGTCGATGTCGTCGTGGCGCCCGATCCGCACGTCGGCGGCGACGAGCGCGGCCCCGTCGTCGGGCGAGACGGCGAGCACGCGCAACGACTGGCCGAGGGCGATCGCCGCCTGGTGGGTCATCCGGGCCAGCTGCCCCCCGCCCACCATGCCGACGACGGGAAGTCCGGTTCGGGTGTCCATAGGCTGGCCAGCCTATCGTTCCGCGTTGCGGGCCCACGCAGGGACGATATGTCGGGCGCTGGCGCGCCGCGACATATCGGATTTATACCCCGCCAGGCGAAAAGTCGGACTACGGACAACAAGGTCGGCCGCGTGTCAACTCATGACGCAGGAGCGGGCGGCGGCGTTGCCGCCGACATTCCGGATATGTCCGACTTACCCGGACTGTCGGCGGCGCCGCGTCGCGTGGTCAGACTGCCGGGCCCCGCTTGCGCAGCTCGTCCACCGACTCCATGGCGTCCCGCAGCTCGGTCAGCCATGTGTCCGCGTGCTGCCCGACCAGCGCCACGCACCACGCCAGCGCCTCGGAGCGCGACCGCGCCACCCCCGAGTCCACGAGTGTGTCGAGCACCTGGCGCTCGGCCTGGCGCAGGCGCGTCATCACCGGCGCCGAGTGCGTGGTGAACAGCTCCCGCACCTCGCCGACCTGCACGCCCCAGGCGACCTTGCGGCGGTACCGCCGCTCGAGCTGCTGGGCGATCCCGATCCGCTGGTCGCGGGTCGTCTCGCGGAAGCCCGCGATGCGACCCTGCTCGGCCGCGGCCCGGTCGGCGTCGCTCGCATCGTCGGCCAGGGACGGCTCGCTGAGCCGCCCCACGATCAGGATCTCGTCGCGGTCGATCGTCACCTCGGCCGGACCCTGGAACCAGCTCTCGGGCAGCGCCCCGCCGATCCAGGCGGTGGCGTCGTCGGCCGGTGGCGGCTCGCTGCGCGGCCCGCCACCCCGCCCCCAGGGGGCGTCTCCTCGTCGCATCATCATGCTTACACGATTACACCATTACACCGTTGCGCCAACGGCGCGAACTACGCCCGCAGCGGAATCGGCGGCTCAGGCGAGCTTGGCCACCAGGTCCTCCAGCGAAGTCACCGGCGCGTCGCAGACGAAGCCGCGGCACACGTACGCCGTGGCCAGGCCCCCGCGCAGTGGCCGCCCCTCCAGCAGCGGTACACCCGCCGCATCCGGCGACCCCGAAACCACCACCGCGCCGGGCGGAGCGTGCCACCACGCCGCGGCGACCAGCGGATCGGCCGGGTCCTCGGTGGCGATCGCGATCTCGAAGGGGCCCGAGTGCAGCGCCTCCCCCGCGGCGCACGCGTAGCCCGTGAAGCGCCCGTGCGTGGCGGCCACCACGGAGACGGTCGCGAGCGCCGCCTCGGCCGCCGCGCGGTACGTCGTGCCGGCGGTCAGGGCCGAGTACGTCACGAGCGCCGCCGCCACCGCGGACAGGCCCGCCGGGGTGGCGTTGTCCGTGATGTCGGCCGGGCGGGCCACCAGGGCCTCGGCGTCGTCGGCGGTGTCGAAGAAGCCGCCGGACGCGGGGTCGCGGAAGTGCTCAAGCGCCACGTCCAGCAGCTGCCGGGCGAGGTCGAGCCAGCGGCCGTCGCCGGTGGCCTGGTGTACCGCGCAGAACGCCTCCGCCACCGCGCCGTAGTCCTCCAGGACGCCCGCCGGCTCGCCGACGACGCCGTCGCGGGACACGCGGCGCAGGCGGCCGTCGACCAGGTGGGTACCGGCCAGGAACCCGGCGGTCTCGACGGCCAGCGCGATCGCGTCGGGGTCGTTGTACGCCATGCCGAACTCGACCAGCCCGGTGATCGCGAGGCCGTTCCAGGCCGCGACCACCTTGCCGTCGCGGGCGGGCTGGGGCCGGGTCGCGCGCGCGGCCAGCAGGCGGGTGCGGATGTCGTGCCAGCGCTCGGCGTTCTCCGGGTCCTCGGGTCGCTGCAGCACCGACGCGCCGTGCTCGAACGTGCCCTCCGGCGTGACCTGCAGCAGGTACCGCGCCCACGCCCCGTCGATCTCGCCGAGCACCTCGTCGAGCTGGGCCGGCGTCCAGACGTAGGTCAGGCCCTCCTCGCCGTCCGCGTCGGCGTCCAGCGCGGAGATGAAGCCGTGCCCGTCGTGCAGCTCCTGCGCGAGGAACGCGACGATCTCGTGGGCGACGCGGCGCCCGGTCCCGCTGCCGGCGATGCGGTCGAGGTGCGTGTACACCCGCAGCAGCAGCGCGTTGTCGTAGAGCATCTTCTCGAAGTGCGGCACGGTCCAGGTGCCGTCCACGGCGTAGCGCGCGAACCCGCCGGCGAGCTGGTCGTACATGCCGCCGCGGGCCATCCGCTCGCAGGTGTGCCGGACCGCGGCCAGCACGGCGTCGTCCCGCGTGCGCACGTAGTGCCGCAGCAGGAACAGCAGCGCCATGTGCGGCGGGAACTTGGGCGCGCCGCCGAAGCCGCCGTGCTGCTCGTCGTACGACTCCATGAGCGTCGCGGCCGCGGCTCGCAGTACCGCATCGTCCATGGGGTTCGACGGCGGACGCTCGGCGACCTTGCGAACGGCGTCGACCACGGCGGCGCTCTGCTGCAGCACGCCGTCGCGCTGGTCGCGCCAGGCGCCCGCGACGGCCTGGACGAGGCGTACGAACGCGTCGCGCGGGAAGTAGGTGCCGCAGTAGAAGGGCTCCCCGCCGGGCGTGGCGAACACCGTCATCGGCCAGCCGCCCTGGCCGGTCATCGCCTGGGTGGCGGTCATGTACACCGCGTCGACGTCGGGCCGCTCCTCCCGGTCGACCTTGATCGGCACGGTGAGCTCGTTGACGATCTCCGCGACGCCCTCGTGCTCGAACGACTCGTGGGCCATCACGTGACACCAGTGGCAGGCCGCGTACCCGACCGAGATCAGCACCGGCACGTCGCGCCGGCGCGCCTCGGCGAACGCCTCCGGCGACCACTGCCACCAGTCGACCGGGTTGTCCTTGTGCTGCTGCAGGTAGGGCGAGGTCGCCCCGGCGAGACGGTTGGCCATGTGGGTCAGGCTACCCAGGCCGGTTGAGTACATGTACCGATCCGGCGGGCGCCCGTGCGCGGCCACCCTCGACGGTATGAGAAACCGCTACGTGGACCTGCTGCGCGTCGTCTCGCTCGGCGTCGTCATCGCCGGGCACTGGCTCATGGTGATCGTCGAGCCGACCGCGACCGGCGTGCGCGCGACGAACACGCTCGCGGTGCTGCCCGGGCTGCAGCCGGTGACCTGGCTGCTGCAGGTGATGCCGGTGTTCTTCCTCGTCGGCGGGTTCTCGCACGCGACCGCCATCGCGTCGGTGCGCCGGCGCGGCGGCGGCTACGCGGACTTCGTACGCTCCCGGGCCGGGCGCCTGCTGCGGCCCACGGCCGTGTTCGTCGGCCTGTGGCTCGCGGTCGCGCTGGCGGTGGAGGCCGCCGGCCACGACCAGGGGCTGTTGCGCCTGGCGATGCGGACCGTCGCGCAGCCGTTGTGGTTCCTGGGGGTGTACCTCGGGATCGTCGCCCTGGCCCCGCCGCTGCACCGGCTGCACCGCGCGCTCGGGCGCCGCGCGTGGCTGGTGCCGGTCGGCCTCGGGGCGGCCGCGGCGCTGGTCGACGTGCTGCGGTTCGCGTTCGAGGTGCCGATGGTGGCGTACCTCAACGTCGCCTTCGTCTGGCTCGCGGTACACCAGCTGGGGTATCTCTACGCCGACGCGCGGCTCGGCCGCCGGGCCGCCGGGCTCCTGGCCGGCCTCGGGCTCGCCGCCACCGTGGCGCTGACGACCGTGGGCCCCTACCCGGTCTCCATGGTCGGCCTGCCCGGCGCCCCCGTGTCGAACATGTCGCCACCGACCCTCGCGCTGCTCACCCACGCCGCCTGGCTGGTCGGCCTGGCCCTGCTGCTGCGCGCCCCGGCCGCCCGGTGGCTGGAGCGCCCGCGGGTGTGGGCCGCCGTGATCCGCGCCAACGGCGCCGCGATGACCGCGTTCCTGTGGCACCTCACGGTCCTCTTCGCCGTGCTCGGCGGCCTGCTCGCGCTCGGCGTCGCCGGCCCGCCGGTCGGCTCGGGCGCGTGGTGGGGGCTGCGTCCACTGTGGATCGCCGCGCTCGCCCTCCTGACCCTGGCGGTGGTTTCGGTACTGCGCTGGGCCGACCGGCCGCGCCGGGCCTCGATCGGCGGGCCCGGGCGCCCCGGCACGGTGGCCGCGATCGGCGGGGCGGTCCTGTGCACCCTCGGCGTGCTCGGCCTGTCGGCGGTGGGCTTCGGCGGCATCCTCGCCGGCCGCACCGCGATGCTGGTCGTCGTGCCGGTGACCCCCGCGTCCGCGGCGACCGCCGTGGCCGTCGGCGGGCTGCTGCTCTGGCTCAGCCGCGGCCCCGGCGTTCGGTATGGACAGGAGAACCGATTCATGTCACAGTTCTAGAACAGTCGACAGTTCTAGAACAGTGGAGGCGTGCGATGACCGAGCTGCTCATCCGCCGGACGACGCTCATGGACGATCCGGGCGCGCTCGGACGCTTCGGGGAGTACGGCGGGCGGTACGTGCCCGAGTCGCTCATCGGCGCGTGCCGCGAGGTCGAGGACGCGTTCCGGGAGGCGTGGGCCGACCCGGCGTTCCGCGGGCAGCTCGACCGCCTGCTGGCCACGTACGCGGGGCGCCCGACGCCCCTCACGCCGGCGCTGCGGCTCTCGGCCGAGCTCGGGGTGACGGTGCTGCTCAAGCGCGAGGACCTGACGCACACCGGCTCACACAAGATCAACAATGTGCTCGGGCAGGCGCTGCTGGCGAAGCGGATGGGGCGCACGCACCTCATCGCGGAGACCGGCGCCGGCCAGCACGGCGTGGCCACGGCGACGGCGGCGGCGCTGTTCGGCCTCTCGGCGACCGTGTACATGGGCGCGAAGGACATCGAGCGGCAGGAGCTCAACGTCTTCCGGATGCGCATGCTGGGCGCCGAGGTCGTGCCGGTGCACACCGGCGCCCGGACGCTCAAGGACGCGACAAGCGAGGCGATGCGGGCCTGGGTGGGCGCGGTCGCGACGGCGCACTACTGCATGGGCTCGGTGCTGGGCCCGGCGCCGTACCCGTGGATGGTCCGCGAGTTCCAGCGCGTCATCGGCGACGAGGCCCGCCGCCAGTGCGCGACCGAGCTGCGCGCGGCCGTGCCCGACTACGTCGTCGCCTGCGTCGGCGGCGGCTCGAACGCGGCCGGCACCTTCGCCGGCTTCGTCGACACGCCGGCCCGCCTGATCGGCGTCGAGGCCGACGGCGGCGCGGGCGCGACCCGGGGCCGGCTGGGCGTGCTGCACGGCGTGCGCTCCCTGTTCCTGCAGGACGACGAC
This sequence comes from Dactylosporangium sp. NPDC049140, assembly GCF_040648435.1. NCBI lineage: Bacteria > Bacillati > Actinomycetota > Actinomycetes > Micromonosporales > Micromonosporaceae > Dactylosporangium > Dactylosporangium sp. NPDC049140. The sequence goes on from NZ_JBEZDS010000007.1 coordinate 13,818, forward strand.
GGCCAGGTGACCGAGGCGCACTCCGTCGCGGCCGGCCTGGACTACCCGGGCATCGGCCCCGAGCACGTGCACCTGCGCGATCTCGGCCGCGCGCGGTACGTCACCGTCACCGACGACGAGGTCGTCGCGGCCGCGCACCACCTCGCCCGCTCGGAGGGCATCATCGCGGCCCTGGAGTCGGCCCACGCCCTGGCCTGGGTCATGCGCGGCGGCCTGCCGGCGGGCTCGACGGTGCTCGTGACCCTGTCGGGCCGCGGCGACAAGGACCTGGCCACCCTGCGGGAGTCGCTGTGAAGCTGCTGATGCCGTACATCACCGCGGGCGTGACGGCGGACTGGACCGCCTACCTGCCCGCCTTCGCCGCCGCGGGCGCCTCCTACCTCGAGGTGGGGCTGCCGTTCTCCGACCCGACCCTCGACGGCGCGACGATCCAGGAGGCGACCTCGGTGGCGCTGTCCCGCGGCGCGACCCTGGACCGCATCCTGGCCGACCTGGCCGCCGTTGCGCCGTCGGTACCGGTGGTCGCCTCCACGTACGCCAACCTCGTGATCCGCTCGGGCGCCGCCGAGTTCTGCGGCCGCCTCCGCGCGGCTGGGGTCACCGCCCTGATCGTGCCCGACCTGCCCCTGGAGGAGTGCGAGGAGGTGGCCCGCCACATCGACCTGGTCCTGCTCGCGTCCCCGGCGACCCCCGACGCGCGCCTGGCGGAGATCGGCCGGCGCAGCCGCCACTTCGTCTACGGCGTCACCGTGATGGGCACGACCGGCGAGCGCGCCGAACTGGCGGCGACCGCCGCCGGCCTGGCCGCGCGCCTCAAGGCGAGGACGTCCCGGCCGGTGCTGCTGGGCTTCGGCATCTCGACCCCGGCCCAGGCCGCGGAGGCGGCGGCCCTCGCCGACGGCGTGGTGGTGGGCGCGGCGGTCATGCGCCGTGTCCTGGACGGCGCGACCCCGGACGAGGCGGGCGCGTACGTCCGGTCCCTGAGGGCGGCGATATCGTCGACCTGACCGCCATGCACAGTGAGGACGATCGGTTGCCAAGAGACGGCGAGCCCCGCTACCGAGCCATCGCCGCCGACCTGGTCGCGAAGATCCACAGCGGCTTCTACGCTCCCGGCTCCGCCCTACCGGCCCAGCGCGACCTCAGCACGTCCTACGGCGTGACCCTGATGACCCTCCGCCAGGCCCTGCGCCAGCTGAGCGACGAGGGCCTGATCGTCCAGCAGCCGGGCCGGGGCACGTTCGTGTCCCCTCTGGCCTACCGCCTGGGTTCGCTGCGGAGCCTGACCGACGACCTGCTCGACCAGGGCTTCGAGGTGCACACCACGGTGGTGGCGGTGGCGCTGCTGGAGTCCCCGGCGCTGGGCCCCGACGCCCTGCGCCTGGAGCGGGTCCGCCGGTTCGCGGGCCGCCCGTCGATCCACCAGGTCTCGTGGGTGCCGGCCCCGTGGTCCGCGGCGTTGCTGGCGCTGGACTTCACCACGACCGCGCTCTACACGGCCCTGTCGTCGATCGACGTCCCGGTGGCCCGGGCCACGGAGACCATCAGCCCGGGCGTGCTGGACCCCGCGTCGGCGGCGCTGCTCTCGGCCCCGGCGAACACTCCGGTCTTCGTCAGCGAGCGGCGGACGTACACGGTGGACGGCCGCCTGGCCGTCGCCGACCGGGCGGTGATCCTGGGCTCGGCCATGGAGATCCGGGCCGAGCGCGCCGCCACGGCCCTGTCCATGACCTGGTCGGGTACCCCCGCCTGACGCTGTTCAGACGTGCCCGCGCAACGACTCGTCGTAGGTCACGTCCGGGTCCCCGCCGAGCACCCCCTTGGCCGCCCGCTGGAAGGCGGTGGCCTGGCTGCGCCGCCGCAGCTGCACCGCGACCTCCCGGCAGCCGCTGCCCCCGTCGAGCCGGGCGACGGCCCCGGCGGGCAGCAGCGCCACGGCGTCGGGCTGCCCGGCCGGCCGGGCCACGACCCCGACCACGCTCCCGGCCACGCCCCGGCTGCCCCGCGTGACGGTGACCCGGTCGCCCAGCTTCAGCCCGCGCCCGTCCACGGCGAGCAGCTCGGCATCGCCCTGCACCGGCCGCCCGCGCACGAACGCGGCCCGCTGCAGCCCGGCGCTGTGCACCGCCGTCAGCACCGTCACCTGGTCGAGCTGCAGCAGCCCGCTCGCGATCCCGACGTCGTACAGCGTGTCGTCGCACTCGACGGCCTCCGCCTCCGGCAGCGCGGCGAGCCGCTCGACCTGCTGCGGCGTGAACCGCCCGACGAGGCGCACGTCGGCCCCGCCCGGCAGATCGGCGAACCGCTCGCTCCCCCCGAAGTGATCGAGCACGACAAACGCCCCCATGGCGGCCACGGCGAATCCCGCGGCCCCGGCCATCCCCCGCCTGCTCACATCGAGTGACGCTAGGACAACTGACCCCGAACGCCGAGCATCTGCCCGGTGTGTCAGCCCGCCGTCCCTTCCTCCGGCGGCGGGTTCACCGAGGTTCTATCGAGGTACGTCAGCACCGCCACCACCCGCCGATCGTGCTGACGCGCGCCGGGCGGCAGCCCCAGCTTGGCGAACAGCATGTTTATCTGGTTGCTGACCGACTTCTCGGTGATCCCGAGCCCCTCGGCGATCGCCGCGTTCGACAGCCCCTGCGCCATGAGCCGCAGCACGTCCAGCTCCCGCGGCGTGAGCCCCTGCGGCTCGTCCCGGACCTCCAGCAGCTGCCCGACCACCTCCGGGTCCATCACGGTCCCGCCAGCCGCCACCTGTCGCAGCGCCTCGACGAACTGCCGGACCTCCCCGACCCGGTCCTTGAGCAGGTACCCGACCCCGCCCGCGGGGCCGGACAGCAACTCCCGCGCGTAGAGCCGCTCGACGTACTGCGAGAGCACCAGCACCGGCAGCCCCGGCACCGTCCGCCGGGCCTCGACGGCCGCCCGCAGCCCCTCGTCCGTGAACGTCGGCGGCATCCGGACGTCCACGACGGCGATGTCGGGCCGCACCTCGACGAGCCGCTCGGCCAGCCCCTCCCCGGAGGCGACGGTCGCGACCACCTCGAACCCGTACGCCGTCAGCATCCGGCTCATCCCGTCGCGCAGCAGCATCTGGTCCTCGGCGATCAGGACCCGCACGGGAGCTCCATGTCCAGCACCGTCGGCCCGCCGGGCGGGCTCACGACGCTCAGGCTCCCGTCGAACGCCGACAACCGCCGCCGGATGCCCAGCAGCCCGGTCCCGCGATCGGGCTCGGCGCCGCCCCGCCCGTCGTCGGACACGGTCATCGCCAGCCGCTGGCCCCGGTCCTCCACGCTGATCCGGACCCGCCGGGCCCCGCTGTGCCGGATCGCGTTGACCAGCGACTCCGCGATCGCGAAGTAGGCCGCCGCCTCGACCGGCGGTTTCAGCCGCCGCTCGAGCCGGATGTCGAGGTCCACCGGGAGCCGGCTGCCGAGCACGAGCGCCTGGATCGCGCCGTTCAGCCCGCGGTCGGACAGCACCGGCGGATGGATGCCGCGGACGAGGCTGCGCAGCTCGGTCAGCGCCGCCCCGGCGTCGGCCCGCGCCTCGGCCAGCATCGCCTTCGCGCCGGCGGGGTTGTCGTCGATGACGTCCTCCGCGACCCCGAGGCTCATCGCGACCGAGATGAACCGTGCCTGGGCGCCGTCGTGCAGGTCGCGCTCGATGCGCCGCAGCTCGGCCGCCGACGCGTCGGCGATGTCCGTCCGGGCCGCGGTGACCCGGCGCAGCCGGGCGTCGAGGATGTCCCGCGTCCGCGGCCCGAGCAGCCGGGCCCCCAGCCGCCGCTGGAGCGCCACCAGCCACCGGGCGACCAGGGGCGTCAGCAGCGCCGACGCGATGCCCAGCGGTACCAGCAGCCACACCCCCGGCGCCGACCGCCCGGTCAGCTCCAGCACGACCGGGTCGAAGCCGGTCGGCCGGGGCAGCAGGGCCAGCAGCAGCGGCGCCGCGATGCACTGGATCGCCTGCAGCCACAGGGCCACGACCACCACGAGCGAGCCGATCCCGAGCGGGAGCTGGGCCAGCAGCCAGGCGAAGTCGCGCCACGTCTGCGGGTCCGCGGCGACCACGCCCAGCCGGGCGAAGGCGCGCCCCACCGGGCCGGCCACGACCGCCGTCCGCTCCGGCCCGGTCCGATAGGGCGGCAGCGGCTCCCGGTCCAGGTCGCGGGCCAGCCGGCGCCGTTGGACCCCCGCCACGCGCCGCGCCGTCCAGACCACGCCCGCGAACAGCGCGAGCCCGAGCCCTCCGACGAGGCTCGCCGGCCCCGCGATCACGAGCAGCACCAGCAGCGGCAGCGCCGCCGCGCCGAGCAGCGCGCCGATCCCGATCGAGCCGATGTCACCGATGTGCGCCCTGATGCGTCGTCTCATGTCCGCTCCCCCCGGTCAAGCATCGAAGGTAGGCGGCACGCCGGACATCCGACAGGGTGCCTGCACCTCGATCCGATTCAGGTGCAGGCACCCTGGGCCGCGCACCCTCCGCCGACCAAGCTCGACGGCGACCCGAAACGAGGAGGGACGTCGATGCGACGAGTATGGCGAGTGCTGGCGGTTCTGGCGGCGGCCGCGGCGGTTCTGGCCCCGGCCGGCCCGTCCCACGCCGAGGCGGCCGGCCTGACCAGTACCGAGGTCACGTTCACCGGCAACGGCGGGGTGGTGCTGCACGGCACCGTGCTCGCCCGGCCGGGCGCGACCGGGCGCCGCCCCGGCCTGGTGATGCTGGAGGGCGCGGGCAACCGGGGCCGCGACTACCTGCGCCCCGACGCGGAGGCCTACGCCCGCCGCGGCGTCGTGACCCTGATCTACGACAAGCGCACGGCCGGGTACTCGTTGCTGCACCGCGACTACTCCGTCCTCGCGGACGACGCTCTGGCCGGGCTGATGCTCCTGCGCGCCCGGCCGGACGTCGATCCGGCGCGGCTGGGGTTCTGGGCGCTGTCGGAGGGGGCGTTCGCCGCACCCATCGCCGCGAGTCGCTCCGAGGACGTCAAGTTCCTGATCACGGTGGGCGCCGTCGGTACCACGCCGGCCGCCGAGACCGCGTGGGAGTACGACGAGTACCTGCGCCACGCCGGGGTCACCGGCGCCGTTTCACGCGGGCTTCGCGAGGCCGTGCTCCCGGCCGCGGTCGACGCGGGGCTGTTCGCCGAGTCCGGCTTCGACCCGGCGCCGCTCTGGCGCCGGGTGCGCCAGCCGGTGCTGGCCGAATGGGGCGAGCTCGACCGCGACAGCGTGCCGGCCGAGAGCATGCGGATCATGCGGGATGCGCTGGATGCGGGCGGCAACACGCGTTACAAGCTCCGGGTGCTGCCCGGCGTGAACCACAACCTGCATGTCACCGCCGCGGAGGGCTTCGACCGCCTGCCGGCCCTGCCGGACAACGCCGCCGAGGTCGAGGTGGCCTGGATGCAGTCGGCCGCGATCGTCGACGCGGGAGCGACCGGCCCGGCACTGCCGGCCGAGGGCGGCACCCCGGCGTCGGACTCGTCGGCCGCGGCGGTCGGCCCGGCGCCGTGGTACCACCGGACCTGGCCGTTCCTCGTCACGACGCTGCTGCTCCTGGCCGGGTTCCTCGCCGCACCGCTGCGCCGGCGGGGCGGGCGCACCCGGGCGGTGTGGCTCACGCGCTGGCTGGCCGCGGCCGGTCCGGCGGTGGTGGTGGGCACGCTGGCGTACCTCATGTTCCTGCTCGCCACCGCGGGCAAGGTGACCGGCCCGCTGGTCCTCGGGCGCCCGGTGCCGTGGCTGGCGCTGGAGCTGCTCACCGTCGCCACCACGGCGGCGGGGATCGCCGCGGCGGTCTCGTGGTGGCGGTCCGGCCGCGGCCGGCGGGACCGGGTGCGGCTCGGGCTGTCCGTCGGCGCCGCGCTGCTGCTCCTGCCCTGGGTCGCGTCCTGGGGCCTGCTCGCGCCGTGACCACGGACGGATGCCCCCGCTCGCCGCGGCCGGCGGGCGGGGGCATCCGTCCGGTGCTCAGGCCGTCCAGTGCGGATCGCGGCCGAGGTAGCGCAGGAGGGCGGCCGTGTCGTCGTCGGCGGGATCGGCCGGCCGGACCGCGGCGTACGCACCCCAGGCGCGCAGCGGCTCCACGAGCTCCCGCGCGACCTTGAGCAGGTCGCGGGCCAGGGCGTTGCCGAGCGGGGAGGCCTGGCCGGTGGCCAGCGCGATGTCCCAGGCGTGCACGGCGGCGTCGAGCGCGCAGGCGCCCGCGCCGAGCCAGCCGGGGAGCTTGCCCTGCGGGAGCGGGCTGGCGACCTCGGTGGCGTCCTGCGGGATGGTCGACCACGTCGCGGCGGAGGCCCGCATGGCCTCCTCGGTGAAGGCCGCCAGGCCGCTTCCGGGCTCGACGGCGGCCGAGGTGTGGTCGGACAGGTGACCCGTCGGGGCAAAGGGATCGAAGGCCGGCCAGCCGGTGCCGGTGATCGAGGCGGCGTAGCCGAGCTGGTCGCCGGCCGCGTGCTGGAGGACCTGGGCGACGTTCCATTTGGCGCACGGGGTCGGGCGGGTCCAGTCGGCGGGCCGGATGCCGGCGACGACGGTGCGCAGCGCGCGGTGGGCCTCGTCCAGCACGGTCCAGGTGCTCGTCAGCTGCTCGGTCATGGTTGCCGCTCCCATCGGGTGTCGCCGTCTTGCGATGTCACCACTCTATCAGAACGGAATACTCCATTCCAATAGGAGGGCGCAAGAGTCTTCGGGCGGTGGTGCGGTCGGTTCAGCCGGCGCCTTCGGCCCTCAGGTGGCGGCGCTGCACCTGCCGGCGCTCGCGCAGGACGGACTGCAGGCCCTCGGGCGACAGCGGCGGGTAGAACAGGAAGCCCTGGGCCGACGTGCAGCCAAGCTCGGTCAGGCGGGCCCGCTGCTCCGGGTGCTCCACGCCCTCGGCCACGACCCGCAGGCCCATGCGGCGGGCGAGGTCCACCGTGGTCTGCACGATCGCGCCGGCCTTCGGCGAGTCGAGCATCTGGGCCACGAACTCACGGTCGATCTTGACCTCCTGGACCGGGACCCGGGTCAGGAGCGTGAAGGCGGAGTAGCCGGTGCCGAAGTCGTCCACCGTGAGCTGTACGCCCAGGCGCCGGACGCGGGACAGCACGTCGTCGATCACCGGTGAGCTGGAGAGCATGACGGTCTCGGTGATCTCGAGGATCAGGAGCTCGGCGGGGAGGCGGTAGCGGCCCAGGAGCTCCTTGATCGTCTCGGGGAGCTGGCGCTCGGCGAGGCTGCGGGCCGAGATGTTGACCGCTACCGGCACGGCCAGGCCCGACCGGCGCCAGCCCGCGGCCAGGAAGATGGCCCGCTCCAGGACCCAGTGGGTCAGGGGGCCGATGAGCTCGCTGGCCTCGACGGCCGGCAGGAACTGGGCGGGCGTCAGGCGGCCGCGGCGCGGGTGGCGCCAGCGGATCAGGGCCTCGACGCTGGTGACCGGGGCGGCGCCGCCGGGGACCGAGGCCGGGGTCAGCGCGATGGCCGGCTGGAGGTCCAGGATCAGCTGCTCGTCGCCCGCGCCGGTGTTCAGGGCCTCGCGCAGCTCGGCCAGCAGGGCCAGGCGGTCGGTGCTGGCGTCGTCGCGGGCCGGGTCGTACCAGGCGACCGGCTGCCCGCCGTTCTTGGCCTGGTACATCGCGATGTCGGCGCGCCGCAGGAGCTCGGTGAGGTCGGCCGAGCCCGCCGGGGCCACCACCACGCCGATGGACGTCTCCTTGGACAGCACCACGCCGTCGATCTCCATGGGCGCCGCGATCTCGGCGCCCAGCCGGCGGGCCCGCTCCACGGCCGCGGCCAGGGCCAGGTCGTCGGCGCCGGCGGCCAGGTCGGTGATGAGGATCGCGAACTCGTCGCCGCCGAGGCGGGCGTGCAGGTCGGCGGGCGTGCTCTCCGGCCCCGGGGCCGCGGAGGCGCCGTTGGGGTTCGGATGCGCGGCGGTGAAGAAGAAGTCGCCCGAGCGGGGGCGCGGAATGAGCGGGGCGGCCGGGTCGGCGGTGGCGAGCGGGGCCTGGACCCGGCGCGCGATCACCTTCAGGACCTCGTCGCCCGCGGTGTGGCCCAGCGCGTTGTTTACCTCTTTGAAGTCGTTCACGTCCAGCAGGAGCAGGGCCACCGGGGCGCCCGGGGACTTCGCGGAGAGCTGCACGTTGCCCCGGGCCAGCAGCGCCGCCCGGTTCAGCAGGCCCGTCAGCGGGTCGCGCACGGCGTCGTAGGTCGTGCGCTCGCTCATGGCCCGCAGCTCGCCGTGGGTGATCGCGTCGTGCAGGGCCGCGGCCAGGGCGTCGCCGAAGGTCGCGAGCATCAGGCGGTCCCGGGCGCGACGGGGCTCGGCCCCCGCGAGCTGCAGCTCGCCCACCGGCACGGAGCCGACGGTCAGGGCGCGGCTGGTGTACGGGCCCGGGGGCAGCTCGCCGTGGGAGCGGCCGCCCGACAGGACGATCCGGGCCGCCGGCACGTGGAAGAGGCGGACGGCACCGGCGATGCCGGCCCGCGCCGCGTCCCGCTCGTTCAGGCGGTTCAGGTCGCGGGCCACCTCGGCGAACTCGGCCCACGTCCGGCGCTCGTCGTCCTCGCCGATGCGGTTCGCGTAGAACTGGTGCATCAGCCAGAGGACGGGGGGCAGCAGGAGCAGCAGGAAGCCGCTCGTGGCGCAGGCCCAGACGATCACCAGGCCCACCGTCACGTTGCCGACGAGCATCAGCGGCGTGCTGGTCACCATCGACGACACGGTGTCCCGCAGGTCGCCGCCGGCGGCCACGATGCGCAGGACGACCAGGGCGAACGTGGCCACGAAGTACACCACGGCGGCGGCGCACAGCGCGACCACGAAGCGCGGCGGCAGGCCCTCGCGCTCGGGGCCGCTGCCCCACACGAGCACCATCACGACCGTGGCCAGGACGGCGCCGACCGTGAGGGCGGCCACGCCGTAGATGCTCTCGCGCACCGGGCGGGCCCGGCTCGCGTGCGCGTCGACCATGTGCAGGGCGGCGTGGGCGGCCGCGAAGCCGAGGAGGCCGACGACGGGGACGACCTCGGGCGGAAGGCTGGCGAGCAGGACGACGATCGCGGCCTCGCCCCAGGCGAGCCGGGCCAGGCCGCCGCCGGCCCGCACGCGCAGGCGGGCGAGCTGCGAGACCATCGCCACGGCGCCGCCGGTGAGCAGGGCCACGGGCACCGCGGGTACCGCCGGCAGCCCCTGAACATTGAACCGATTCAGCGCCGCGGCGACCGTGCCCTCGGGCAGGCGCCGGGCGGCCACCAGAGCGGCGGCGACGCCCAGCCCGGCGGCGATGACCATGACGGTGACGAGGCGGGTCGGCAGGGATCGTTGGGCGCGCGCCAAGGCGATCACCGGTGCCCCCTTCCCTGCCCCACAGGGATGCGCGCAGAGCGTGATGGAACGCGCACCTCGTGAAGGCTAAGCCACGCGGGATTGGGGCAACAGTGGCCAGCGATGCGTTTCTAACTCAGATGAAGGGCGATGACTACTCAGACGGTGGGGCCGGGTCGTCGCGGTCCGCCGGCTTCGGCGCATCGGGATCGGGGAACTCGGCCGGCAGGCGGCGGATCCGCGCGGTCATGTTGCGGATCAGGAACACCGTCGCGATGCCCAGGAGCACGATGATGAGCAGCCCCATGGGGCCGGCCAGGCCCCCGGAGCGGGTGTCGCCGAAGTTGTTCTCGGCCAGAACGTCCAACACGCCCATAACCTCAGCCTACGCCGGTGAAGAGATCGTCTTCCGGCGTGGTGGTCTCGACGAAGGACTTGACCAGCTCGAAGTCCTCGGTGGGCCAGATCTTCTGCTGGATCGGCATCGGCACCGCGAACCAGAAGCCGTCCGGGTCGACCTGGGTGGCGTGGGCGCGCAGGGCGTCGTCGCGGACCTCGAAGAACTCGCCGCACGGGACCTTGGTGGTGACGCGCTGGTCGGGGTCGGGCCAGTCCTGCCCGTCGCGGCGCTCCTCCCACTCCTTCAGCCACTCCGTGTAGGGCGACTCCCCCGTCGCCTCCAGCATGGCCTCGTGCAGCAGCGTCATGCGCTTCCGCGACCAGCCCATGTTGTAGTACAGCTTCAGCGGCTGCCACGGCTCGCCGGCGTCCGGGTAGCGCTCCGGGTCGTTGGCCGCGTCGAAGGCGACCATGCTGACCTTGTGGGTCATGACGTGGTCGGGGTGCGGGTAGCCGCCGCGCTCGTCGTAGGTCGTGATGACGTGCGGCTTGAAGCTGCGGATCAGCTTGACCAGTGGCTCCGCGCCGATCTCGGGGTCGACGAGCCCGAAGCAGCCCTCGGGCAGCGGCGGCAGCGGGTCGCCCTCGGGGAAGCCCGAGTCGACGAAGCCGAGCCACGCCTGCCGCACACCGAGGATCTCGCGGGCCCGGTCCATCTCGGCGCGGCGGATCTCGGCGATGTTCTCCCAGATCTCGGGCCGGTCGAGCTTGGGATTGAGCACGCTGCCGCGCTCGCCGCCGGTACACGTGACGACGAGGACGTCGACGCCGTCGGCGGAGTACTTCGCCATGGCGGCCGCGCCCTTGCTCGACTCGTCGTCGGGATGTGCGTGCACCGCCATCAACCGCAACTGCTCGGTCACGAGCTTCCCCTCCATAGAGACCCACCGCGGGGCGCTGGAACGTAACGACCCTATTGTGGTCGGTACCTCCGACAAAAAACGACGAGGACGCACTCCCGTGAACGCTGCCGAAGAGACGCACGCCACAGCCAAGTACCCGCCCGGCCGCTACGGCCGCCGCCGGGAGCCGCAACCGCGGCGCACCTGGCTGGTGTTCGTGCTGGCCGCGGTCGTCGCCGTGGCCGGCCTCGCGGTGACCTGGCAGTTGTACCGGCAGTACGGCCCGCAGGAGTACGAACCGCAGGTCCAGCGCTTCTACAACGTCACCGACGACGGCATCACCGTCGACTTCGTGGTGCGCAAGGACGCGGACGAGCGGGCCACCTGCAGCGTCCGGGCCCGCTCGGCCAGCGGCGAGGAGGTCGGCCTGGCCCAGGTCGACGTGCCCGACGGGGCCGAGGCGTTCGTCACATACCGGCTCGCCACGAGCGATCGGCCCGTCACGGTGGAGGTGCCCGCCTGCGGCCCGTTCAAGGGGCAGACGACGGGGAAGTAACGGCTCGGGAAATTCAAGTGGCCGCGGTGATGCGAGTCACTGGTACTTTGGTGGTTTGACCGAGCGTGCCCGAAGGAGATCTTCAGTGTCGACCACCGACGGCAACCAGGCCACCACCTGGCTGTCGCAGGACGCCTTTGACCGGCTGCAGGCCGAGCTCGACGAGCTCATCGCCAACCGCCCGGCAATAGCCGCCGAGATCAACGCGCGCCGTGAAGAGGGCGACCTGCGCGAGAACGGCGGCTACCACGCCGCCCGCGAGGAGCAGGGCAAGGCCGAGGGCCGCATCCTGTACCTCAAGGAGTTCCTCCGCAAGGCGGTCGTGGGCGACGCGCCCAACTCGGACGCGGTGGCGCCCGGCACCGTCGTCACCATCCAGTTCGACGACGACGAGGATGACACGGAGCAGTTCCTGCTCGGCTCGCGTGAGATCGCCGCGACCACCGACCTGACCGTGTACAGCCCCGAGTCCGCCCTGGGCAAGGCGATTCTCGGCGCGAAGCAGGGCGACACCGTCACCTACACCGCGCCCAACGGCGCCGCGATCAAGGTGAAGATCATCGCGTTCGAGCCCTTCGCCGGCTGACCGGCAACCCTGCCGACCGCCCCGGTCGTGGCCGTTCGACGCGCCGCGACCGGGGCGGAGGCATGTCCACTCACCCGAACGTCACCGTGTAGCCCGCCGAGCGCAGCGCGGTGACCAGCCGGTCCGAGTGCTCGGACCCGCGCGTCTCGACCGACAGCGCCAGCTCGACCTCCCCCAGCTGCAGCCGCGGGTCCTGCCGCCGGTGGGCCACGTCGACGACGTTGGCCCCCTGCTCCGCGATGTACGTCAGCAGCTTCGCCAGGTGGCCGGGCCGGTCCCCGCAGCGCACGGTGAAGGTGAGGTACCGCCCGGCCGCCGCCAGCCCGTGCTCGATCACCCGCACCATGAGCATCGGGTCGATGTTGCCGCCGGAGAGCACCGCCACGGCCGGCGTCTCGACCGGCACGACGCCCGCGAGCAGGGCCGCGACGCCCACGCTCCCGGCCGGCTCGACCACCATCTTCCCGCGCTCCAGGAGCATGAGCAGCGCCCGGGAGATGTCCTCCTCAGTGACCGTCACAACCTCGTCCACGAGCTTGGCCACGTGCTCGAAGGTGATGTCACCGGGCCGGCCGACCGCGATGCCGTCGGCGATGGTCCCGAAGTTCTCCAGCCGCACCGGCCGGCCCGCGCGCAGCGAGCGCGGGAACGCGGCGGCCTCCGCGGCCTGCACGCCGATCACCCGCACGTCGGGGCGCAGCGCCTTGATCGCCACGGCCAGGCCGGAGACCAGCCCGCCGCCCCCGATCCCGGTGATCACGGTCTTGACCTCGGGCACCTGCTCGAGGATCTCCAGGGCGACGGTCCCCTGCCCGGCGATGACGTCGGGGTGATCGAAGGGGTGAATGAACACGGCGCCGGTGCGCTCCGCGAACTCCTGGGCCGCGACCAGCGCCTCGTCGACGGTGCTGCCGGCGAACTCGACCGCCGCGCCGTAGCCCTTGGTCGCGGCGATCTTCGGCAGCGGGGCGCCGAACGGCATGTAGACGGTGCTGTTGATGCCCAGCAGGCTCGCGGCCAGCGCGACACCCTGCGCGTGGTTGCCGGCGCTGGCGGCCACGACGCCGCGGCCGCGCTCGTCGGCGGAGAGGCGGGCCAGGCGCACGTAGGCGCCGCGCACCTTGAACGAGCCGGCGCGCTGCAGGTTCTCGCACTTGAGCCACGTCGGGCCGCCGAGCTTGGCGGTCAGTGGCCGGCAGGGCTCCACCGGGGTCAGGCGGGTCACGCCGGCCAGGAGTTGCCGCGCCGCTTCGATCTCGGCCAGGGTTACGAGATCCGAGGAGACGGTCATGCCCTGATGGTGCCATCAACGGCGGCGGACGCTACGGCCGAGTCTCGGGCCCGCAGGCGGGCCACCCGCCCGTACTGCGCGCTGGTGATGTGCGCGATCAGCAGGAGGGCGAACGCGGCGGCGAGCACGAACAGCGCGGCCGCCGGCAGGTACAGCACCAGCTCCCGGCCGAACAGGTGCGCGGCGAGCGCGTCGTCGACCGGTTGCCCGGCCCGCGCCCGCGCGCGCACGCCGCCCATCTCGGCCGCGGTCTCCCGCCCGGCCAGCCACGCCACCGGCAGCGTCGCCGCCCCGGCCAGGAGCGTGCCCCGGAACGCCCAGGTGAAGACCGTCATGCGCAGGCGCACCTCGGGGACGCGCCCGACGCTGTCGACGACCCGGCGGGAGCGCACCCCGAAGGCGACCAGGTTGGCGCGGGCCCGGACGAGCCAGCCCGCCCAGGCCGCGGCGGCGCCCAGGCAACAACCGGCCAGCAGCATCCAGCCGCCGGCCCGCAGGGTGATCGCGAGCGCCGCGGACCCGGGGCCGGGGTGGTGCAGCGCGTACAGATCCGCCAGGGGCAGGAACGCGATCCCCAGGTTGACCAGCGCGGCCGCCGCGACGAGGAGCATCGCGGCGCTCGCGTGCCCCGAGATCGCCCTGATCATCGGCGCCGCGCCGCCTCGCGGGGCCAGCCGGGCGCGTGCCGGCGCCAGGGCGCGGCCTGCTCCAGCTGGCCGGCGAGGGCGAGCAGCAGCAGCTCCGAGCCGGGCGGGCCGACCAGCTGGATCGCGGCCGGCAGCCCGTCGGCGCGCACCCCGACCGGGATCACGAGGCCGGGGAAGCCGGCGAAGTTCCACGGCGCCGCATAGGGCGCGTAGCGGGTGTTGACCAGCATGTTCGCGGCCCAGGAGCGCGCCGACCAGCGGACCGCGGCCGGGGGCGCGGAGGCGAGGGCCGGGGTCACGAGCACGTCGAAGCCGCCGTCGGCGAACCAGGTGCGGCAGCGCTCGCGCCACGCCGCGCGGTCCGCGTCGCGCACGAGGCCCTGTCGCAGCGCCCGCTCGCCGAGGGCGACGTGCCGGCGGGTCCGCGGCTGCAGCGCGGCCCGGTCGAGCTCGGCGGCGTCGGCGCTCGCCCCGGCGAACCAGGTGGCGAGGACGCGGGCGGCGAGGGCGGGCGGATACGTCGGGTCGGCCTTGACGGCGCCGTGGCCGTGGGCGAGCAGGAGGCGTACCGCATCGCTGACGCCCTTCTTCGCCCCGGCGTCGGGGAACACGCCGGCGACCGGGCTGCGCAGGGACACCGCGACCCGCAGCCGGCCCGGCTCGCTGAGCGCGCGGGGGGCGCGGCCGGCCAGCACCGCGAAGCCCAGGTGCGCGTCGGCGACGGTGGTGGCCAGGATGCCGTTCTCGGCCAGCCCGAACCAGTCGTTGGCCCCGATCCCGGCCGGCACCGCGCCCGATCCGGGCTTGAGCCCGACGATGCCGCAGCAGGCGGCCGGGATGCGGATCGAGCCGAGCCCGTCGTTGCCGTGCGCGATCGGCACCAGGCCGGCCGCGACCGCCGCGGCCGCGCCGCCCGACGAGCCGCCGGGGGTGCGGTCGGTCCGCCACGGGTTGCGGGTCACGGTGCCCGCGTCGTCGGTGGTGGCCCAGATGCCCAGCTCCGGCATCCGGGTCGCGCCGACGACGACCGCGCCGGCCCCGCGCAGCCGCCGGACGACCTCGTGGTCGCGCTCGGCCACGGGGCCGCGCGCGGCGGACGAGCCGTTCCACGTCGGCAGCCCCGCGACCGGGAGGTTCTCCTTGACCGCGACCGGCACCCCGGCCAGGGCCAGGTTGGCCAGGTCCGGCTGGTCGTCGACGATCTCCGCCTCGGCGATCGCCGCACCCCCGCGCACCTCGCGGAACGCGCCGATGATCCGGTCGTAGGCCCGGATCGAGTCCAGATGATCGGCGACGACGGCGGTCGCGGAGGTGTCGCCGCGGCGCACCGCACGGGCGATCTCCCTGGCCGTGGCCCCTACCCAGGTGGTTGCGCGGTCCAGCATCGAAACACCTCTCCGTACCCGTCGGCGCCGCGGCCGTCGCCGAAGGCTCCGCGCAGCGGTGCGGTCAAGTGTGTCAACGAGCGAGCGCGTACTCCAGATCGGCCAGAAGATCGTCGATCGTCTCGATTCCGACAGACAACCGGACGAGGTCCCCCGGCACCTCCAGCGGACTGCCGGCCGCGCTCGCGTGGGTCATTCGCCCGGGGTGCTCGATCAGCGACTCGACGCCGCCGAGCGACTCGCCCAGCACGAACAGGCGCGCTCGGTTGCAGATCTCGACGGCGTGCTCCTCGCTCTGCGCGCGGAAGCTCACCATGCCGCCGAAGCGCCGCATCTGCTTGGCCGCCGTCTCGTGGCCGGGGTGGTCGGGCAGGCCCGGGTACAACACCTGGGAGACGGCCTGGTTGCGCGAGAGGAACTCGACGACCTTCTCGGCGTTGTCGCAGTGCCGGTCCATCCGCACGCCGAGCGTCTTGATGCCGCGCAGCGTCAGCCAGGCGTCGAACGGGCCGTTGATCGCGCCCATCGCGTTCTGATGGAACGCCAGCTCGCCCATGAGCTGCTCGTCGGTGCCGATGAGCGCACCGCCGACGACGTCGGAGTGCCCGCCGAGGTACTTCGTGGTCGAGTGCACGACCACGTCGGCGCCCAGGTGCAGGGGCTGCTGCAGGTACGGCGAGGCGAACGTGTTGTCGACCACGAGCAGCGCCCCGCGGTCGTGGGCGACCTGGGCCAGCGCCGCGATGTCGGCGATGCCGAGCAGCGGGTTGGTCGGCGTCTCCACCCACACGATCTTCGTGCGGTCGGTCATCGCGGCGCGGACCGACTCGACGCTGTGGATCGAGGCGGCGGTCCAGGTCAGGCCCCAGCGCTCGGCGACCTTCGAGAAGAGCCGGAAGGTGCCGCCGTAGGCGTCGTCCGGGATGATCACGTGGTCGCCGGGCCGGCACGCCGTGCGCAGCAGCGTGTCCTCGGCGGCGAGGCCCGAGGCGAAGGTCAGGGCCCGGCGTCCGCCCTCGAGCGCGGCCAGGCACTCCTGCAGCGAGTCGCGCGTCGGGTTGGTGGTGCGGCTGTACTCGTATCCGAGCCGCGGGCTGCCGACGGCGTCCTGGGCGTACGTGCTCGTCTGGAAGATCGGGAGCACGACCGCGCCGGTGACGGGGTCTGGTTCCTGGCCCGCGTGGATGGCGAGCGTCTCGAAGCCGTGGGTCATGGGCTCCAACCTAGCGGCGACTACGCTGGCGCTCGTGTCGGACTGCCTGTTCTGCTCGATCGCGTCGGGCGCCGCGCCCGGCTTCCTGGTGGCGTCCACGGACACCGCCGCCGCGTTCCTCGACGTCCGCCCGGTGTTCAAGGGCCACGTGCTCGTGGTACCGAAGACGCACGTGGTCACGCTGACCGATCTCGACCCGGCGGACATTCCGGATTACTTCGGCTTCGTCCGGCAGATCGCGGCGGCCGTCGAGACCGGGCTGTCCGCGGGCGGCACCTTCGTCGCCATCAACAACCGCGTGTCCCAGAGCGTCGCCCACCTGCACACCCACGTCGTACCGCGCACCAAGGGCGACGGCCTCAAGGGCTTCTTCTGGCCGCGGACGAAATACGCGTCGGACGACGAGGCGTTGTCCTTCGCGGAGAAGGTCTCCGCCGTAATGGGCTCATAAGGCCTCGCGGCGATTTCTGCGGCAAACTTGAGTCCGAGAGCCTCAAGTTTTAAGGAGCGAATCGTGTTCCTGCGGTACACCAAGCAGCTTGACCTGCCGACCGCCGAGTCGGCCATCCCCGGACGCGACACCGAGATGCCGGTCGCCGCGAAGCACACCGTCCTCGGCACCCCGCTGCGCGGCCCGTGGGCCGCCGGGCTGGAGGTCGCCTACTTCGGCATGGGCTGCTTCTGGGGCGCCGAGCGCATCTTCTGGGAGATTCCCGGGGTGTACTCCACCGCGGTGGGCTACCAGGGCGGATTCACGGCGAACCCGACCTACGAGGAGACCTGCTCCGGCCGCACCGGGCACACAGAGGCCGTGCAGGTCGTCTACGACCCGGCCGAGGTGTCGTACGAGACACTGCTGAAGGCGTTCTGGGAGAACCACGACCCGAGCCAGGGCATGCGCCAGGGCAACGACGTCGGCACCCAGTACCGCTCGGCGATCTACACCACCACGCCGGCCCAGGCGGCCACCGCGGAGGCGTCGCGCCAGGCGTTCGCGCCGGTCGTGCGCCAGGCGGGCCACGGCGAGATCACGACCGAGATCGCGCCGGCGGGGGCGTTCTACTACGCGGAGGACTACCACCAGCAGTACCTGTCCGACGCCAAGAACCCGGGCGGGTACTGCAACCACGGCCCGAACGGCATGACCTGCCCGATCGGCGTCGGCACCCTGCCCGCCTGATCTCGCCGTAACACTGGCGCGGGTCCGCGGACCCGCGCCAGACCTGTCGCACCGCACGGCCGCGTGGGACGGGGTTCGACCATACTGATCCGCCATGGACCTGGACGAGTATCAGCGCGCCGCCCTGCGTACTGCCGCTCCCCGCGACAAGAGGAATGAGCTGCTCCACCTGGTTCTCGGCCTGGTCGGTGAGTCGGGGGAGATCGCCGAGAAGTTCAAGAAGTGGGTCCGGGACCACGACAGCGAAGAGTCGCGGATCGACCGAGCCGACATCGCCAAGGAACTCGGTGACGTGCTCTGGTATTTGGCGGTGCTCGCCGACTACCTCGATCTTTCGCTGGACGACATCGCGACGAACAACCTGGCCAAGCTGGCAAGCCGCCAGAGCCGTGGCGTGCTCGGTGGCAGCGGCGACAACCGCTGAGCCCGGGGCACCACACTGTTCGCCAGGGTTGAAAAATCCGGGCGGCTATTGCAACCACGGCCCGAACGGCATGCGGCATGACCTGCCCAGTGGGCGCGGCGAAGACGGCGTGACCCCCAAATGTCTGGCGCGGGTCACGGATCCGCGCCAGAGCTATCCGTCATCGCGACTGCGCGGCGGTACCACGGTGGTCAGTTTGCCGGTCTTCACGTCGTACGCGTATCCGGAGACCTTGATCCTCGGCGACACCTGCGGCGTGTTGATGAGCTTCTCCACATCTCCCGGCACGGTCTGGGTCGGGTCGAAGACCGCGTTGTCAGCCAGGGCGGCGTCATCAAGGCCTCGCTCGCGGAACCCTTTCCGCAGCGCGGCATCGGCGAACCCCATCCCGCAGTCCGTGTGATGCACGACAGCGATGTCGAACCAGTCCGCGTCGGGCGCCTTGATCTCGTGCAGATAACTGATCCACGCCAGGTCCAGGATCGCGGCGGGAGTGACCCGACCGCCCAATGACCGGGAGACGATGGCGTCCCCGAAGGACAGATCGAAGATGAATGCCGGGTCAACCCGCGGATCGAGGCACGTGATGACCGAGAGCGTCGCGGCGAGCGACACATCCGACGCCGCGGCCAGTGACAGTGCCGCCGCCCCGGCGGCGAGTGCTGACGCGAGCACGCCGGGCGCCTCGGTCCTGAGCACCACGGAGGTGCCGAGCCCGAGCCCGATGACGAGCGAGCAGCGGATCGAGGCGGCGCGCTCGGCCGCGGCGCGGGCCAGCAACAACGTGCGTCCGCCGCTCCCGCCGCCGCCCGGCGGGGCCTCGGCCTCGGCGTCGGCGAACGAGACCACCGGGCCGGGCGGGACCACGCTGCGCATCGTGAGCGCGCACGCCGACCCCACCGGGCAGCGGCAGCTGGCCTGGGTCGCCGACGCCGGCCACGCCGTGGGCGACGCGCTGTGCACCCAGACCACCGAGATGGTGTTGCCGCCGAGCGCGGGACCGTTACCCGGCGTCACGGAGGTGAGGGTCGGCTTGCCGGCCGCCGGAGTAGACACAGAGGTTGTACTTCGCCGTCGACTGCAGCAGTACGGGCGGCGGCCGTCGCCGCCAGCGCGAGCCCGGCGGGCACGGTGACGGAGATCTTGTTTGGTGGTGGTGCCGCCCAGCTTCTTCACGTTCGCGGCCGGCACGACGACGACCCCGGCGGTCTGCGCGTAGGGCGTGGTGCCGCCCGGGGCCGTGATCGGGGCGATTGCCGCCGCGCCCAGTTAGGTCGGCGAGCAGGCCGCCGCCGTGCCGGTGCCGACGTACTGGAACTCCGCCGCCGGCGTGACGGCCGTCGTGAAGATGTTTGTCGTCGCCGTGGCGGTGATCGTGTTGGTGCCGCCACTCGGGCCGGTCGCCGCGCTCAAGGTGAGCGGTACGGCCGCCGCACAGGCCGGGGCCACCGAGCCGATGACGGCGGCCGCAACGGTGGTGCCGATGACGGCGGCCCGTGCCCGCCAGGGACGAAGACGAGTCTTCGGGTGTTTCATGTGTGGTCTCCTCCGGTGGGTTCCACAGCCAAGAAGAGCCCCGGCCGCAGCCGGGGCGCTCGAGGTACCACATATGGGGTTTTGGCAGGCGAGGGCACAATTCGCGATATATGCGGGGGAACCACGAGTGGTGCCCTCGCCTGCCTGGTAGACCCGCTCGATCCCTGGGGAGGACGCCTGGCCGGAGGCGTTCGGAGCCGGCGGAGGCATGCCGGCAACCGTGTCCGAGCGGGTCTTTGTGTCGCGGGACTGCGTAGCACTGGCGGGCCGCGCCGAAGTCTCCGCTGGTATCAACGATCGTGTTACAGGAAGGTTCCCCGGTTTCCGCCGGCTCGGTGCCAGCCGCCGCGCGACGCGCTCGGCCGGCCCAGGTCGACGCGCCAGTCGGGCATCGTCCGCAGGCTGTACAGGTCGTGACGGGCGGTCCACGCCTCGTTCCACGGGCGGCGGCTCGCCTCGGCGGCGTTCTCCGCCAGCCGGCGCGGCGCGCAGGGCCACTCACGCCCGCACCACAGGCACTGGCCCTCGCCGTCGGACTCGCTGTGCCGAGTCAGGATCTGCTTGGCATCCCGCCACAGCAGACGGTCGACGACGTCTGTTGGCTCGGACTGGTCAACACTGACCAACTTCCCTACCCCCAGTCTCATGAGGCTTCCTGAGCACCTCCGGACGAAACGTTAAACAATCGGACCGTCCGGCGGGCCGGACAACGAGTGCGACATTCTCCCGACCACACGAAAGGGGACGGCGTGGCGCCTGTAATGATGGCGCCATGGAGACCCCCCTCTTGCAGCGCATTCGGGCCGCGGTCATCGGCGACGACCAGGTCATGTGGGGGCCGTTCGGCGCGCGCCGCGTGACCTATGCGGACTACACCGCCTCGGGTCGCGCGCTGGACTTCATCGAGCGCTTCATCCGCGACGAGGTCCTTCCGCGGTACGCCAACACGCACACGGAATCGTCCGGCACCGGCCTGCAGACGACCCGCCTGCGGGAGGACGCGCGCCAGATCGTCAACGAGGCCGTGGGCGGCGACGCCGGCACCGTCGTGATCTTCACCGGGTCCGGCTCCACCGCGGCGATCGACAAGATGGTGCACATCCTCGGCCTGCGGGTGCCGGCCGCGCTGGAGGACCGCTATGCGCTCTCGGAGCGGATCCCGGCCGCGGATCGCCCGGTCGTGTTCATCGGGCCCTTCGAGCATCACTCCAACGAGTTGCCGTGGCGGGAGTCGATCGCGGACGTCGTCGTGATCCCCGAGGATCACAACGGCCACATCGACCTCGAACGGCTCCGCGCGGAGCTCGTGCGGTACGCCGACCGCCCACTGAAGATCGGATCGTTCTCGGCGGCCTCCAACGTGACCGGGATCGTCACCGACTCGCACGCGGTCTCGGCGCTGCTGCACGAGCACGGGGCGCTGTCGTTCTGGGACTTCGCGGCCGCGGCGCCCTACGTCGAGATCGAGATGCACGACAAGGACGCGATCTTCCTGTCGCCGCACAAGTTCGTCGGCGGCCCCGGTACCCCGGGCGTGCTGGTCGTGCGCCGCGAACTGCTCACCAACCGGGTGCCGACCGTGCCCGGCGGCGGCACGGTGGACTACGTCAACCCGACCGACCACCACTACATCGCCGACCCCGCGCACCGCGAGGAGGGCGGCACCCCGGCCATCGTCGAGTCGATCCGGGCCGGCCTGGTGTTCCAGCTCAAGCGGGCGGTCGGCACGGACACGATCCGCGCCCTGGAGGAGGGCTTCCTGCGCGAGGCCATCGCCTCCTGGCAGACCAACCCCAACATCGAGATCCTGGGCAACCTGGACGCGCCCCGGCTGTCGATCGTGTCGTTCGTGATCAAAAAGCCGGGTGGCCGGTACCTGCACCACAACTTCGTCGTCTCGCTGCTCAACGACCTCTTCGGCATCCAGTCGCGGGGCGGCTGCTCCTGCGCGGGCCCCTACGGCCACCGGCTGCTGGGCATCGACATCGAGCGCTCCCACCGCTTCGAGCAGGAGATCATCGCCGGCTGCGAGGGCATCAAGCCCGGCTGGGTGCGGGTCAGCTTCAACTACTTCATCTCCGAGACGGTCTTCCGGTACATCGTCGAGGCCGTGCACCTCGTGGCCACACACGGGTGGGCGCTGCTGCCGCAGTACCGCTTCGACCCGTACACGGGCCTCTGGAAGCATCGTGACGGGGTCGTGGAGCCGCCGCTGCGGTTGTCGGAGTTGTCCTACTCGGAGGAGGGCGAGCTGACGTGGCCTTCGCGACACGAGCGGGCGCCTGAATCCGACTTGTCCGGATATTTGCGATATGCACGTGAATTGTGCGAATCACTGCCGGCAGCGGTGGAGTCCGACGGCGTCGTGTCCGCCAATTTCGAGGCTCTGCGCTGGTTCGACCTGCCGGCGGTATCGCTGTTGGCGTAATGCGGCATTGACGGGCCGCGTTCGGTGTTCGTCCGAGCATGGACCCTGAGATTGATGCGCTGGACGCGTACAGCCGGGTCGTCTCCACCGTGGCGGCCACCCTGCTGCCGAGCGTGGCCAGCCTGACCGTGCGCAGCCGCCGCGGCGAGGGGGCCGGCTCGGCCGTCGTCTACACCCCGGACGGCTTCACCCTGACCTCCGCACACGTCGTCGCCGGCGCCGACGGGGGCGTCGCCGAGTTCACCAACGGCACCCAGACCCGCTTCGACGTGGTCGGCGCCGACCCGCTCTCCGACCTGGCGGTGCTGCGCATCCGCGAGGCCGGCGTGCCGCCCGCGACGCTGGGCAACGCTGACGACCTGCGCATCGGCCAGCTCGTCGTGGCCGTGGGCAACCCGCTGGGGCTGGCCGGCTCGGTCACCGCGGGCGTGGTCTCGGCGCTGGGCCGCTCGCTGCCGGTCCGCGACGGCCGGCACACCCGCCTCGTCGACGACGTCATCCAGACCGACGCGGCCCTGAACCCGGGCAACTCGGGCGGCGCCCTGGCCGACTCGGCGTCCCGGGTCGTAGGGATCAACACCGCGGTGGCCGGGATCGGGCTCGGCCTGGCGGTGCCCGTCAACAACACGACCCGCCTGATCATGTCCGAGCTCATGTCCAGCGGCCACGTGCGCCGCGCCTGGCTCGGCGTCGCGGGGGCGACGGTGCCGCTGCCGCCGCCCCTGGCCGAGCGCCTCGGGCAGTCGAAGGGCCTGCGGCTGGCCGAGGTGGTACCCGGGAGCCCGGCCGGGCTGGCCGGGCTCTACGTGGGCGACGTGGTGCTCTCCGCCGGCGGGAGGCCGATCACGGGCGTCCAGGACGTCCTGCGCCTGATGCTGGGGCCGGCGATCGGCGCCCGCCTCCAGATCACCGTGCTCCGCAAGGACGCCCTGGTGGACGTGGTCGCGGTGCCGGCCCAGCTGGATTAGCGCGACCGGGTGCGGTCGGTGAAGGCCGCACCCTCGACGCTTCCGGCCCTTTGCTCACGGACGGCTACGAATCAGCTCAGACGCTCCAGGACCATGGCCATGCCCTGGCCGCCGCCGACGCACATCGTCTCGAGGCCGATGGACTTGTCGTGCCAGTCGAGCGAGTTCAGCAGCGTGCCCGTGATGCGCGCGCCGGTCATGCCGAACGGGTGCCCGACCGCGATCGCGCCGCCGTTCACGTTCAGCTTCTCCAGCGGGATGCCCAGCTGGCGGTACGACGGGATGACCTGGGCCGCGAAGGCCTCGTTGATCTCCACGAGGTCGACGTCGTCGATGGTCATGCCGGCCCGCCGCAGCGCGGCGCGGGAGGCCTCGACCGGGCCGATGCCCATGATCTCCGGCGACATCGCGGTCACGCCGGTGGAGACGATCCGGGCCAGCGGCGTGATGCCGAGCTCGCGGGCCTTGGTGTCACTCATGATGACGACCGCGGCGGCGCCGTCGTTGAGCGGGCAGCAGTTGCCGGCCGTCACGCGCCCGTCGGGCCGGAACACCGGCTTGAGCCCGGCGACGCCCTCCAGTGTCACGCCCGCGCGCGGCCCGTCGTCGTTGGACACGACCTCGCCGGAGGGGGTGGTGACGGGGGTGATCTCGCGGGCCCAGAAGCCGTTCTTGATGGCCACCTCGGCGAGGTTCTGCGACCGTACGCCGAACTCGTCCATGTCCTGCCGGGTCACGCCCTCGAGCTCGGCCAGGTTCTCGGCGGTCTGCCCCATCGCGACGTAGATGTCGGGCAGCTCGCCGTCCTCGCGCGGGTCGTGCCACGCCTCGGCGCCGCCCTCGGCGCGCTTGTTGGTGCGCGCGTAAGCGTCGGCGAACGCCGGGTTCTGCCAGGGGCCGCCGACGGCCGCCTGCGCGTCGGGCGGGAGGCCGTCGGAGTTGCCGCGGGCGTACCGCGAGACGCACTCCACACCGGCCGAGATGAACACGTCGCCCTCGCCGGCCTTGATCGCGTGGAAGGCCATGCGCGTGGTCTGCAGCGACGAGGCGCAGTACCGCGTGGTCGTGGCGCCCGGCAGGTGGTCGAACCCGAGCAGGGTGCTCACCACGCGGGCCATGTTGAAGCCCTGTTCGCCGCCGGGCAGGCCGCAACCCAGGTAGAGGTCCTCGATCGCGCGCGGATCGAGCTGCGGCACCTTGTCGAGCGCGGCGCGCACGATGGTGGCGGCAAGATCGTCGGGGCGGAGGTCGCGCAGCGATCCCTTGACGGCACGGCCGATCGGGGACCTGGCGGTGGCAACGATGACAGCTTCCGGCATACCTCGGATGCTACTGCGAGGTAACCCCGCACCCGCCGCCTACGCCGAGCCAAAATTGTCACACGCAGTGCGCAAACCCCGTTACGCGGCCGGGCGTACCGCCGCGGCCTCCTCGACCGCCGGGAGCAGGGCGTGGGCCCAGACCCGGTACCCGTCCGCCGAGGGGTGGAAGCCGTCGTGGCACAGCGTGCCCGCGTCCGCGCGGAAGACTGGGCCGGTGCGCGCGCCGAGGTCGACCACCACCGCGCCCGCGGCGCCGGCCATGGCCGCCTGCAGGCGGGCCATCCGGCGGCTGCGCAGGCCCAGGAGCTGGCGCAGCGGCGGGGCGAAGGCACGCAGGGCGCCGAAGTCGGGGCAGGTGCCGACGACCACGGGGATGCCGGCGTCGTGCAGGCGGCGGCAGGCCGCGCCCAGGTGCTCGGCGGCGTCGGCGGCGCTGCCCGCGTGGGTGACGTCGTCGGTGCCGACGAGGACGAGGGCCACGTCCGGGACCGGCCCGACCAGGGCGCGTGCGACCTGGGTGGCGAGGTCGGAGGAGCGGGAGCCGGCCACGGCCACGCTGGACAGCTCCACACGGCGGCCCGCGGGGCCGTCGGCGAGCAGGGCCGCGAGCTGGCCGCCCACGGTGTCGGCGACCCGTTCGACCCCCACGCCGAGGGCGGTCGCGTCGCCCAGCAGGACCAGGCGCATCGGGGGCCGGCCGGCGCCGCCGATCGACGAGCGCATCGCGAGGCGCATGTCGGGCTTGGCGTAGTTGCGGGCGCGGGCGGCGACCGCCTGCGCGGCGAGCACGGCGGCCCCGCCGACCGTTCCCGCGATCACCGTCACGGTCGCGAGCTTGGCGAGGCGTTTGACGACACTCACGCCGTCACCTCCGTTCCGGGCGAGTCCATCGAATCACGGGCCAGGTGACGCAAACAAGGGGCAAATCCGGACGAATTGCGAAACCGCCGGTGAACGGGAACACCACGGCCGGCCGGCGGTGGGTTCATGCCGGCTCCGTGGTCCGGTCCGGGGTTCGCTCGGCCTGCTGCGGCAGCCGCGGCCAGACGCGCCGGCGCAGCTGGGCCCAGCGGCCCGCCGGTCCGCGGTCGTGCCCGGCCACCTGGGCCGCGCTGACCTCGGTGCCGGGCCGGTGCGCGGCCTCCGCCGCGGCCTGCGGCAGTGAACGCACGCCCTCGCCCGCCGCCAGGGCCGGCTCCCGGCCCACCGGCACGCCCGCGACCGGGCCCGGCTCGGTGAGCGCGGCGACGACGGTGGGCAGGACGGCCTGGGCGGCGGCGAGGTACCCGGCGCCGGACGGGTGGAACCGGTCGAGGCTGAACATGCGGTCGGGCTCGGCGTAGAAGAGCTCGCCGAGCAGGTCGCCCAGCGAGACGGTACGACCACCCGCCTCGACCACCGCGATGGTCTGCGCGGTGGCCATCTGCCGGCTCCAGCGCCGGGCCAGCCAGCGCAGCGGCGGCTGGATCGGGCGGATGGTGCCGAGGTCGGGGCAGGTGCCCACGACGACCTCGACGCCCGCGTCGCGCAGCGTGCGCACCGAGCGCACCAGGTGCTGCACGGCGGTCTGGATGCTTACCCGGTGGGTGACGTCGTTGCCGCCGATGCAGATGACGGCGACCTCCGGGTGCTGGCGCAGGGCCACCTCCACCTGCGGCGGGAGGCCCTTGGACTCGGCGCCGACCACGGCCAGGCAGCGCATGCGCACCGGCCGGTGCAGCTGCTCGGCCAGCCCGGCCGCCACGGCGGCGGCGAACGTCTCGCTGGAGCTCTCCGCGCCGTACCCGGCCGCCGAGGAGTCCCCGAGCACCACCAGGCGCACCGGCTCGCCGCCGAAGTGTGTGCCGTAGGTCCCGTCCGCGCGCGGCGGGGGGCTGACCACCTGCGGAATCGTCTTTCGGGCCAGCAGCGCCTGACCCAGCACCAGCCCGTAGAACAACGCACCCGCCCCGGCCACGCCCCCGCCACCGACCACCGCCGCGGTGGCTATCCGCTTCACCCGCTCCGACTGCAGTTTCACCGCCCCCGCCTTCCCATCCCCGTGGTCCTCGCGAACCCGAGGTTAACGCCCGCCCTCCAAGTAAACGTCGCTCATCCGGATCGGTCCGGTCCCGCCCGGTGCAGGGTGATCCGGATCAACACCCGCTGTTCCGCAATCATCGCCGCGCGGTACTCATCCCAGTTGTCGTGTTCCCGTCCCGATGCCCGCCGGTAATAGTCGACAAGACCTTCAACGCTTTCCGGCGGCGGAATGATCTCAGCCTCCCCCTCGACCTGGATCCAGCGGCCGTAAAAGCCGTCGGGCAGCACGCAGACCGCCGCCCGCGGGTCGCGGCGCAGGTTGCGCACCTTGAAGGCCGGCACGCGGCTGCTGATCACCACGCGGCCCTCGGCGTCGACGGCGACCACGACCGGGGACATCTGCACTCCGCCGTCG
Source organism: Dactylosporangium sp. NPDC049140 (assembly GCF_040648435.1). Taxonomy (NCBI): domain Bacteria; kingdom Bacillati; phylum Actinomycetota; class Actinomycetes; order Micromonosporales; family Micromonosporaceae; genus Dactylosporangium; species Dactylosporangium sp. NPDC049140. The sequence continues at coordinate 40,362 of NZ_JBEZDS010000007.1, forward strand.
GCGCGGCGGGTGGCGAGCACGGCCTGGTGCTGCTCCGCGAGCACGGCCCGAGCCTCATCGAGATCCATGTCCATATTGTCACTCAGTCAAGCTCGGCGTGGCTTCGCGCAGGCGAGCCTGACCGGGACCCGACACTGACTCCGGCGCTTGGTGACAGACCCCGTTACATTCAATGCAAGGCAGAGAGGGCGGTCACCATGGCGGACAGTGGGCTGCGACGGCGAATGGCGTGGACGGCGCTCGCGCGCGTGTTCCGCAGCGACACCCCCGGGATCGGCAAGCGGCTCGCCGCGATCCCGCGCATGATCAGGGCGACGATGAAGGGGCAGTACGACGGGGGCACCCGCCTGGCGATGCTGGCCGTCGCCGGGGTGTACATCGTCTCCCCCATCGACGCCGTCCCCGAGGCCTTCCTGCTGGTGTTCGGGCTCGTCGACGACCTGGCCGTGGCCGGGTACTTCGCCGGCGCCCTCATGGACGAGCTCGAGCGCTTCCTGGAGTGGGAGAAGCAGCGCGACCACGTCATTCCCGGACACGTCGTCAGGTAGTCCCGGCCCGCCCGTTACGCTGGCGGCGTGCGCTACTACGACAACGTCGTCGAGTTGGTGGGCAACACGCCCCTGGTCCGGCTCCGCAACGTCACCTCCGGCATCTCCGCCACCGTCCTGGCCAAGGTCGAGTACCTCAACCCGGGCGGCAGCGTGAAGGACCGCATCGCGCTGCGGATGGTCGAGGAGGCCGAGAAGGCCGGGCTGCTCGGGCCGGGCGGCACGATCGTCGAGCCCACGTCCGGCAACACCGGCGTCGGGCTCGCGCTTGTCGCTCAGCTCAAGGGGTACCGCTGCATCTTCGTCTGCCCCGACAAGGTGAGCGAGGACAAGCAGAACGTCATGCGCGCCTACGGGGCCGAGGTCGTGGTCTGCCCGACCGCCGTCGCGCCGGAGGACCCGCGGTCGTACTACAACGTCTCCGACCGCCTCGCCCGGGAGGTTCCCGGCGCGTGGAAGCCCGACCAGTACGCGAACCCGGCCAACCCCCGCTCGCACTACGAGACCACCGGCCCTGAGCTCTGGGACCAGACCGAGGGCCGCATCACCCATTTCGTGGCCGGCGTCGGCACCGGCGGCACGATCTCGGGCGCCGGGCGCTACCTCAAGGAGATCTCCGAGGGTCGTGTACGCGTCGTCGGCGCGGACCCCGAGGGCTCGGTGTACTCGGGCGGCACCGGCCGCCCGTACCTGGTCGAGGGGGTCGGCGAGGACTTCTGGCCCACGACCTACGACCGCACCATCTGCGACGAGATCGTCGAGGTGTCGGACAAGGACTCGTTCGACCTCACCCGCCGCCTGGCCCGCGAGGAGGGCCTGCTCGTCGGCGGCTCCTGCGGCATGGCCGTGGCCGCCGCGCTGAAGGTCGCGCGCGAGGCCGGCCCCGACGACGTGGTGGTCGTCCTGCTCCCCGACGGCGGCCGTGGCTACCTCTCCAAGATCTTCAACGACGACTGGATGGCCCGGTACGGCTTCCTGCGTACCGCCGACCAGACCCCGACCGTCGCCGACGTCCTGATCGGCAAGGACGGCCGCGTGCCCGGAATGGTGCACATCCACCCCAACGAGACCGTTCGCGACGCGATCGACTACATGCGCGAGTACGGCGTCTCGCAGCTGCCGGTGCTCAAGGCCGAGCCGCCCGTCGTGACGGGCGAGGTCGCGGGCTCGCTCGCGGAGCGGGACCTGCTCGACGCGCTCTTCTCGGGCCAGGCGCACCTGCACGACATGGTGGAGCGGCACATGTCCGACCCCCTGCCGATGATCGGCGGCGGCCAGCCGGTGAGCGAGGCGGTGGCCATGCTGGAGAAGACCGACGCCGCCGTCGTACTGATCGACGGCAAGCCGGCCGGGGTCATCACCCGCCAGGACCTGCTGACCCACCTGACCTGACCTGGGCCGCCCGGCCGCACCCGGCTCGAACCCAGGTGCGGTCCGTGAAGGCCGCAAGCACGACGAACCCGCCCCCTTCCGCCCCGGACGGTGACCCACGTGTGGGAGGGGGTTCGGGTGGAGCGGAGCTCCCCCGGTGGGGAGCGGAGCGCGAAACTCAGAACGCCCCGCGCAGGGCGTCCACCCGTTCGGCGGCGGCCTGCTGGACCGCCTCCGGCGCGTGGCGGTGCAGGTCGGCCGCCACCACCTGGAGCTGGTCCGGCAGGGCCAGGTCGTTCTCCAGCCGGGGCACGGGGATCGGCGGCCGGCCCTCGGCCTCCGCGCCGCGGTCGGCCATCCACTGGACGAGGTCGTGCATCAGGTCGGCCCGGCTGGCCCCAGACAGACTGGACGCCGCCCATCGGGGCGGCGTCCAGTGTGAGACCTGGCCGACCAGCTTGCGCACCGCGGCGCCGAGCCGGTCGTCGTCGGTCATCAGCGTCGCAGGTAGCTCAGCAGGCGCAGGATCTCGTAGTACAGGAAGATCAGGCCCACGAGGATGCCGAAGGCGCAGTACCAGGCGTACTTCTCCGGCAGCCCGTAGCGGGTGCCCTGCTCGATCGCGTCGAAGTCCAGGATGAAGGTCAGCGCCCCGACGCCGATGATCACCAGGCTGAAGACGATCGGCAGCCAGCTGACCTGGCCGTTCATGCTGTACTCGCGCAGGCCCAGGTTCACGCCGAACAGGTAGAACAGCCAGTTGGCGAAGGCCAGCACCATGACGCCGATGAGGGCGCCGATGACGAACTTGGTGAAGCGGGGCGTCGCGCGCAGCACCTTGAGCTTGTACAGCACCGCCATGACGGCGAAGATGCCGAACGTCGCCACGATGGCCTGCAGGACGATGCCGGAGTACCAGCTCTCGAACGCGCGGCTGAACACGCCGAGCGCCACGCCCTGGAGCACGGCGTAGGGGACGATGACGGCGGGGCTGGTGACCCGCCGGAACGAGATGACGAGGCCCAGGACCAGCCCGGCGATGCTGGACATGAAGGCCGCGAAGTAGGTCAGGCCGCTGTTCGGGGGAAGCAGGATCCAGGCCCCGGCGCCGACCACGCCGGTCACGGCGAGCAGGGCGACGGTGCGGACGACGACGTCGTCCATGGTCATGGCGCGCGCGGGCGCGCCCGGATAGCCGGGCGCGGACCCGGTCTCGTAACGCGAAGCCCGCGCCGCCTCGCCAAGGCGGGTGAGCACCGGGTTGGAACTCTGCACGATCGGCCTCCATGGGCTCTCATTCACGTGTACCCCCAGGGTACCGCGAACGCGCGCGATGGAAACGCCCACCGTACAGTGCCGCGTTACCGTGCCAGAAAGCGTGCTTTAGGCGATTCGTTAAAAGCGGTAACTTGGTGTGGTTTGTGAGGGCCGCACACGGAACGAATCCGCTCCATTACCGAAAACGGCGACCAACGTGTGGGAGGGGTTTGGGTGGAGCGGAGCTCCCCCAATGGGGAGCGACCGAAGGAAGCGCGAAATACAGCTGTGCCCGGGGCGGGGTTCGAACCCGCACGCCTCGCGGCAGCCGCTTTTAAGGCGGCCGTGTCTGCCGTTCCACCACCCGGGCGATGAACGCGATCTCACGGTAGCCCGTCCGATGAACTGCCAACACCGACAACGGGTTGGCGGTTACTGTCGACCGGGTGACCATCGCCCCACAGACCGACGAGGCGGGCACTGCTCCGGTTGACTATGCAACACCGGCCGCGCAGCCATTGCGCATTCGTCGTCCATGGATTAGCGATGCCGTCGCTTGTCTCTTCATGGTGCTCGCCGCGGCCCTCGTCACCAAGGGATTCTGGGCCGATCCGGCGGGCCGTGCGCTCGGCCTGAACGCCAATGACCAGGCGCTCGACGAGTGGTTCCTCGCGTACGCCACCCGGGCCTATCGCGGCGACTTCCATCTCGTGACCGGAGCGCTGAACGCCCCCGACGGCATCAACGTCCTCGGCAACGCCTCGCTCGTCGGGCTCGGCGTGCTCCTCGCCCCGCTGACCCTCGCGTTCGGCGCGCCGGTCACGTTCGCGGTGGCGACCGCGGGCAACCTCGCGGCCAACGGCGCGCCGGGTGGTACGTCCTCTTCGCCCGCACCGCGGGCCTGCACCGCCTGGCCGCGCTCATCGGCGGCGCCTTCTGCGGCTTCGCGCCGGGCACGGTGAGCCAGTCCAACGGGCACCTGCGCATGACGGCCGCATGGCCGGTGCCGCCGATCGCGTGGTGCGTGTTCGAGCTGGCGTCGCTGGCGCTGCTCGCCTTCCCGACCTGGACCCAGTTCCAGGGCGCGCAGAGCGCGCCGGCACGGTGTTCCGGTGCCGCTGCCGGACTGGCACGATCCGCAGGCGATGCGCTGGGCCGCGGCGACCGACGTGACCTTCGCCACGCCGCAGGGCTGGTTCATCGGGCCGTACGGCGACGGCGGCCGCTCGGCCAGCCGGCGCCGGGGCGCTCAGGGGCACCCTCGACGCCCTGCTGGGCCCGGGCGAACGCGTCGAAGACGTGTGGGTCCGGCGGGCCCGGGGCTAGGCGGCCTTCTGCCCGGGCGCGGCGGACGACCGGACCGGGAGCGGGATCGGCACCGCCACCTCGGTGAACGCCTCGCGCGGCTCGTGCAGCGAGCCCAGCGCCACGACCTCGCGGCGCAGGACGAGCTGCAGGGTCCAGTCGACCAGCACCCGGATCTTGCGGTTCAGGGTGGGGATGCGGCTGAGGTGGTACGTCCGGTGCATGAACCACGCCGGAACGCCCCGGACCTTGATGCCGTACACCCGCGCGGCCCCCTTGTAGAGCCCGAGCCCGGCCACCGAGCCCACGTGCTTGTGCCGGTAGTCGACGGGCACGCGGCCCCGCACCACGGCCGCGATGTTGTCGGCGAGGCGGGAGGCCTGCCGCACGGCGTGCTGGGCGCTGGGCGAGCACAGGGCGTTCGGGTCCTCGGCGGTGAGGTCCGGCACCGCGGCGCAGTCGCCGGCGCTCCACGCGCCCTCGACCACGTTGCCGTCGGCGTCCACGACCTGCAGCGTCGGCTTGCAGGTGATCGCCCCGCGCGGGCTCTTCGGCAGGTCGGTGTCCTCGAGCATCGGGTGCGGCTTGACGCCCGCGGTCCACACGATCGTGTCGGCCTCGAAGGCATCGCCGTCGGAGAGCTTCACGAGGCCGTCGACGCACGACTCGAGCCGCGTGCCGAGGCGGATGTCGATGCCACGCCGCGTCAGCTGTACCGCGGTGTAGGCCCCCATCTCCGGACCGACCTCGGGCAGGATGCGGTTGGCCGCCTCCACGAGCATGAAGCGGACGTCGTCGCGCGGGATCTCGGGGTAGTACCGCAGCGCGCCGCGGACCATGTCCTCCATCTCGGCCAGCGCCTCGACGCCCGCGTAGCCGCCGCCGACGAAGACGAACGCGAGCGCGCGCCGCCGGGTGGCCTCGTCGTCGGTGGTCGCCGCGACGTCGAGCCGGTCGAGCACGCTGTTGCGCAGGAACACGGCCTCGCCGATGGTCTTGAAGCCGACCGCCTGCTCGCGCAGGCCGGGGATCGGCAGGGTGCGCGACACCGAGCCGGGCGCGACGACGATGTGGTCGTAGGGCACCTCGCGCGCCGGGCCGATGATCGGCTGGACGATCGCCACCTTCCGCGCGTGCTCGATGCTCGTCACCGTGCCGGAGAGCACGTGACAGCGCTTGAGCTCGCGGCGCAGCGGGACGACGCTGTGGCGGGGCGAGATGTTGCCGGCCGCCGACTCCGGCAGGAACGGCTGGTACGTCATGTGGGGCTGGGGGTCGACCACGGTGACCTCAGCCTCGTGCAGGTTGAGCTTCTTGGACAGGCGCAGGGCGGCGTAGAGCCCGACGTGCCCGGCACCGACGATCAGGATTCGCTTGGCAGCCACGTCCTCAACGCTAGGCACGGGAGGGGGCCGGCTTCGGCCTGGAGCCGGACAATGTAATGACCGTTACCAGCGGTGTAACGGCGGCCACAGCGTGCACGCGGCCATCGTCGCAGGTCAGTTCGAGGCGCGCCGGGCCACGAGATAGGCGAGCGCGCCGGCCGCGAGCACGCCCACGAGCGATGCGACGAGGAACACAGGGCCGAGCGTGACCTTGACCAGCAGCAGCATCGCCACGCTGACGACCGCGCTCACGGCCACGATGGCGCCGGCCCGCAGCAGCCAGCCGCTGAGCACGCCCGGCGAGACGATGGCGTCGTAGGGCAGCACCGCGGCCAGGGCGGCCAGGGAGTGCATGAGGTACAGCGCCGTCGACAGCCCGATGAGCCGGGGCACGGAGACGCTCTCGCCGTACACCAGCGTCCCCAGCACCCAGCCGAAGGCGCACGCGAAGACCGCGAGCCCGACCAGGCGCGAGCGCGGGAACACCGCCGGCAGCAGCGCCACGATGCCGGCCAGCACGATCGCCGCGAAGTTGCGCATGACCTCGGGCGGGAAGGCCAGCACCAGGCTCAGGGCGGCGAAGACCGTGACGGCGCCGCGGACCAGCAGCGGCGCGGCCGCGGCCCGCTCGGCCTTGTCGCGCATCCGGCCGATGCGATCGGAGAAGTAGCCCGCCAGCTCGTCCAGCATTACGTCGTCACCGTCCGCCCGACCGCCACCCGGGCCACGCCCTGGAGGACCTCGTCGAGGCTGCCCGCCCCGCCCCATGCGACGACCGGCACGCCGTGCTCGCGCAGCTGGCCGATGATCGCCTCGCGCTCCAGGCGCCACATGCGCCACGCCACGTCGCCCCAGCGGCCCGTCGCGCGCACCCGCAGCACCGGGTCGGCCAGGGTGTCCACGGCGACCACGAACCGCCCGGCGCGGGCCAGGTTGGCCAGCATGGCCGCGCTGCGCACGTCGAGCAGCGGGGTGAGCACCATCACCAGCGCGTTGCCCTGAATCATGTGCGGCCCGAACGACGACGGCGGCGGCTCGTCGGCCTCCTCGCCGGCGGCGACGTCGAGCAGGAACTCCAGCGCGGTCATGTAGTGCCGCCGGCCGCTGGCGGCGCGCAGGTGGCGGACCGTGCCGCCGTACTGCAGCAGCGCCACCCGGTCGCCCCGGTGCAGGTAGTGCTCGGCGATGCCGGCCGCGGCACGCACGGTGATGTCGAGCACCGAGGCCCGCCCGTCGATCCCGCCGGAGCGCCCGGCCTCGTGCAGCGCGTCGAGCAGCACGACGACCTCGGCGTCGCGGTCGGAGAGGGTGCTCACGACGTGGATCTCGCCGGTGCGCAGCGACACCCGCCAGTCGATGCGGCGCAGGCGGTCGCCGGGGCCGAAGCGGCGCACGCCCGCGAGCTCGCCGCCCTCGCCGGTGCGCCGGGAGCGGTGGCCGCCGACGTGCCCGGCCGCGCGGGGCATCGCCTCGGCCGCGTCGAAGTGCTCGGTCGCCGGGTACGCCTTCAGCGGCAGCGGCGGGGTCTGCACGGCGCGGCCGACGAGCAGGCCGTCGGAGGCGATGGCGTGCGCGGTCACCGGGCCGAGCGGGTGGCGGCCCCAGCGCAGGATGCGCCCCTCCAGCTCGACGCCGGAGATGGTGCCGCCGTCGACGTTCACCGCGTACGGGCGGTCGGTGTGCTTGAGGCGGACCCAGCGGGGCACGACCGAGCGGACCACGACCAGGTCGAAGCCGGCCGGGTTGGGGTTGCCGACGTTGATCGTGACGCCGAGGTCGGCCCCCTCGACCAGGAACGGCTCGGCCGCGATGGCCTCGACGGTGGGCCCCCGGCGCGGCCGGCGCACCAGCGACACCGCGGTGCCGATGGCGAACGGCACGGCGATGACCACGAGGTCGAAGCGGCCGGTGAGCACGGCGATCAGCACGAGCACGCCGGCGACGAGCACGGCCCGGCCGAGGGCGCGGGTCGGCTCGAACGCCCGCGCGTGCGACCGGGGTACCCCCTGGTCAGCCACGCCTTCCGCCGTAGGTCGGCAGCGCCCCGCTCGCCGGGGCCGGCGTCTGGGCCAGCACCTCGGTGACCACGGAGCGCGGGTCGATGCGCTTGAGCCACATCTCCGGCCGCAGCGAGATGCGGTGGGCCAGGGCCGGGATGGCCACCGCCTTGACGTCCTCGGGCACCACGTAGTCGCGCCCGCTCAGCGCCGCGGAGGCGCGCGAGAGCAGCAGCAGGGCCAGGGAGCCACGGGGGGAGGCGCCGACGAGCACGTGCGGGTGGACGCGGGTGGCGGCGGTCAAGGCGACGATGTACCGCCCGATCGAGTCCTCCAGCATGACGTCCTCGAGCGCGTTCTGCATGGCCAGCAGCGTCTCGGAGTCGACCACCGGCTCGAGGACGGCCTCCTCCTTGCGCCGCGACATCCGCCGCCGCAGCACGTCCCACTCCTCGTCGGCCTCCGGGTAGCCGAACGACACCCGCAGCAGGAACCGGTCGAGCTGGGCCTCGGGCAGCGGGTAGGTGCCCTCGTACTCGATCGGGTTGGCCGTGGCGAGCACGTGGAACGGCGCGTCGAGGCGGTAGGTCGCGCCCTCGACCGAGACCTGCCGCTCCTGCATCGCCTCCAGCAGCGCCGACTGCGTCTTCGGCGGCGTGCGGTTGATCTCGTCGGCGAGCAGCAGGTTGGTGAAGACCGGGCCGGCGCGGAACGAGAACTCGTGGTTGCGCTGGTCGTAGAGGAACGAGCCGGTCACGTCGGCGGGCAGCAGGTCGGGGGTGAACTGCAGGCGGCGGAAGCCGATGCCGAGCGCCTGGGCGAACGAGCGCGCGGTAAGCGTCTTGCCCAGGCCCGGCAGGTCTTCGAGCAGCACGTGGCCGCCGGCGAGGATCCCGGCGAGGACCAGCTCCAGCGAGTCGCGCTTGCCGACGACCACCGTGCCGACCTGGTCCAGGACCACCTTGGCGATCCGGCCCACCTCGGCCGGTGCGAGCGTCTTCATAGCGCCTCCACCTTTGCAACGATCGATGCTATGTCCTGCGGGCTGGGCACGCGGGACGGCGTGTAGTGCAACAGCTGCCAGAGGTCCTCGCCGACGAGCCGGCGCGCCTGTTCGGGATTGCCGGCCAGGGTAATGCCGTGGCGCTGGCGCAGCCGGGCGTCGACCAGGTCCGTGAAGCGGGGCACGACGACGGCCGCGAAGCGGTTCGGGTCGCGCTCGCCCCACACGAAGCGGTCGTCCCACTTGGCCACGGCCACCAGGATGCCGTCGCCGGTCGGGATCGAGTCGCGCAGCTCGCGGCGGCCCGGGGGCCGGTCGGGGCGGGCGTTCTCGTCGGGCCGGGCGACCGGCTCGAGGCCGGCGCCGGTGACGGTGGCGGGCAGGTCGTCGGCGTGCACCTGCTGCAGCATCTCGCGCATCACCTGGATGGCCACGATGGTGAGCAGGACGAGGGGGTACGACACCTCGTAGCCGACGAAGTACAGGATCCCGAAACCGACCGTGGTCAGCGCGAACGCCACGAAGAGCCGGCGCACCCACCAGCGCCAGTCGAACGGGCGCGACGGCGGCCGGCCCGGGCGCGGCGGCTGCTCGCGGCGCGGGACCGCGGGGCCGCCGTCGAACAGCTCGTCGAGGCCGACCATCTCCTCACGGGGCACCGGTGGCACCCCCCGCCGCGGACCGGCTCGCGCCGATCCCGGACAGCTCGGCGCGGATCTGGCGCAGGGCGGTGATCGCGTCCTGGCGGTTGCGCTCGCCGACGGGGTGGGTGGCGTAGCGGGCCTCGCGGTACACCTCGGCAAAGCCCTCCAGCGTCGGGCGGCTCACCTGGTGGGCGGACAGCAGGCGGGTGACGAGCTCGGTCGGGCTGTCGCCGACCAGGCGCGGGGTGCCGGCGGCCGCCGCGGCGCGCTCCAGGCGCACCCAGCAGGCGATGACGGCCCGGCGCGGGTCGGTGTCGGTGTCGCTGAGCTCGACCAGCCCGGCCTCGACGGCCGCCATGACCTCGTCGGCGGCGGCCTGGGCCATCGGGCGCGGCGCCTCGGGCTCGACGAAGACCCGCGGCTTGGGCCGGGCGGCGCGGTTGCTCATCAGGTAGTACAGCAGGCTGCCGACGAGCACGAGGACGAGCAGTCCGCACAGCAGCATCGCGCCCGTGAGAAGCCAGTCCGGGATCTCGAACTCGTCGCCGCGGTTGCCGTCGGCCCCGGGCACCGGCGGCTCCTCCTGCTGCGGGGCGAGCGCGCTGGGCGTCGGCGCGTCCGCCGCGGGCGTCGGCACCGGCACGTTGGTGATCTCGGGCGAGGACATGGACGCGGCCAGGCCCCCGATGAGCAGGACGGCGATGACGCCCAGCACCGGCAACCAGCGGCTGAAGGTGCGGTCCATGGCATCCCGTCGGTCTTATATTGGCGCCCCGGCGAGCTGCTTCGCCCGGGCGAGAACCTCGTCAAGCATTCCTGGCGTGAGCCGACCGGTAAAGGTGTTCTGCTGGCTCACGTGGTAACAACCGAGCAACGCGGGGGCGCGTTCGGCCTGCCACAGGGTGCCGTGGCCGAACGGTACCTTCCGTGCCGGTGCTACACCGTAGACCGCTCGCAGCGCCGGCCAGAAGGCGGCCCACGCGAACGCGCCCAGCGCGATGACCACGCGCAGGTCAGGCGCGATCTCGCGCAGCTCGCGGTGCAGGAAAGGGGCGCAGGTGTCGCGCTCCTGCGGGGTCGGCTTGTTGTCCGGCGGTGCGCAGCGCACGGCGGAGAAGATCCGGGTGCCGATCAGCGTGAGCCCGTCGTCACGCGACGTGCTGGTGGGCTGGTTGGCCAGGCCCGCGCGGTGCATCGCCGCGAAGAGCACGTCGCCGGAACGGTCGCCGGTGAACATCCGGCCGGTGCGGTTGCCCCCGTGGGCGGCCGGGGCGAGCCCGAGGATGGCGATGGGCGCCCGGTGCGGGCCGAAGCCGGGCACCGGGCGCCCCCAGTACTCCTCGTCGCGGAACGCCGCCCGCTTGGTGACGGCGACCTCCTCCCGCCACGCGACAAGCCGCGGGCAGCGGCGGCAGTCGGAGATCTCCCGGTCGAGCTCGTCCAGCGCGTCTACCACCAGTCGAACGTTAGCGGGACGGCGAGGGGCTCGCCGACGGGCTCGCGCTCGCAGACCCCGACGGGGCGGTGCTCGGCGACGGGGACGAACTCGGCGACGGGGCGGCGCGGCCGATCGGGCACAGCGGGTAGGTGGGCGTGGACCCCGGCTCCGGGCCCTGGCCGTCGTGGCAGCGCCAGGCGTCGCCCAGCGAGATCGGGTTGCCGTCCTGGTCGTACAGCGTGACGTGCTGGAGCGGGCGCCCCTCCTCGTCGACGGGGTAGACGTCCACGACGCCGCCGTACGGGTTGTAGGACTCCGGGGTGTACGTGTGGTTCATCCCGAGCCGGTCCAGGTTCGCCGCGACGACCAGCAGGCCGATGATCGCCACGGCGTTGACCCCGACGGCGACGAGGCGGTGCATGTGCGGGCGGCCGGTGGTCCCGATGCGCACCGAGACGACCGCGGCCGCGGCCATGAGCACCAGGCCGATCGGTTCGACGAGGCGGTCGGCCGGGAGGATGTCCAGCGCGAAGACCAGCACCACGACGGCGACGCCGCGCGCGACCCACCAGGCCGGGCGGAGCAGGCGCAGGAAGTCGCTGGTGCGCTCGTAGCCGATGATCCGGCCGGACCGCTCGTCGAGCGTGCGCAGCCGGGACCGCAGCTGGTCCAGGTCGATGCCGGCCCGGACCGTCCGGCTACCGGACTCGACCCCGGCCGCGGCGCGCAGCTCGGCGGCGTAGGCCGCGGGCGGGCCGAGCCGGTCGACAAGCGAGCCGCCCTGCTCCTCGAGGACCTCGGCGAAGTGCGCGGGCAGGTCCTCCATGAGGTCGTCGCGCACCTCCGGGGGCAGGTCGGCGAGCGCGGCCGCGACCCGCTCCAGGTAGTAGTCGATCTCCAGGCTGCTTCCACTGGGCGCGTTCATGCCGCCCCCTCCGCTTCGCTCCGTACCGCTCATGCCCTCTCCCCGATGAGCCGTTCCATGGTCTGTGCGAAGCCGTGCCAGACCTTGCCGGACTGGGCGAGCTGGGCGTGGCCGGCGGCGTTGAGTGCGTAGTACTTGCGGTGCGGCCCGGACTCGCTCGGCACCACGTAGGTGGTAAGCGTGCCGGCCTGGAAGAGGCGGCGGAGGGTGCCGTAGACGGAGGCATCGCCGACGTCGTCGAGGCCGGCCGCGCGGAGCCGGCGCAGGATGTCGTACCCGTAGCCGTCCTCGTCCCGCAGCACGGCGAGAACGGCCAGGTCGAGCACCCCCTTGAGCAGCTGGGTGGTGTCCACGGCAAGCAGAGTAGTACGCAATGCACAGTAGTATCAAGAACGCAGCACCGCGGGCACGCAAAAGGCGGCCCGCCCGGAGCGGACCGCCTCGCGAGGACTGCGGTCGTGCGTTACTTGGAGTCGTCGAGGCAGAGGGCGTCGCCACTGCTCACGTCGGTACCCTGCCACAGCACGTACTTCGCGTCGGAGAACGCGTCGCAGACGGTGGCCTCGTCCTTCAGCGCCTCGGTCTGGGACACGCCGTTCTTGATGCCCACGACCTTGTACTTCGCGGTCGAGTCGTCGCACTTGACGATCTTCACGCTGACGTTCTTCGACGTGTTGTCGCTGATCGAGTCGCCGGCGAGGCAGTCGCCCACCTTGGCGTTCGACGCGTCGGAGTTCACACTGTCGACGATGTTGTTCCAGGTGCTGCGGGCGAAGAGGAAGATGCCGCCGCAGCAGACGAGCGCGAGCACCAGGACCACACCGAGGATGATCAGAATGATCTTGCCGGCGCTGCTCTTCTTCGGGGGCGGCGGGGCGCCGTAGGGGGCGCCACCGGGCGCGGCCGGGGCACCATAGGCCGGCTGCTGGTCGTACGGGGAGCCGGACGCCGGGGGCTGGCCGTACGACTGGTCGTACGGAGCGCCGGACGAGGGCTGGCCGTAGGGCGAGCCGGACGACGGCTGCTGACCGTAAGGCGAGCCGGCCGGGGGCTGCTGGCCGTAGGGGCCGCCGGGCGGCTGCTGGCCGTAGGGCGCGCCGGACGACTGCCCGTACGGCGGCTGCTGGTCACCGCCGTAACCCCCGCCACCGGGTGGCGGGTAGCTGCCGGGCGGCGGGTACTGATCAGACATGCGTTTCCTTCCGGGGTATGCCGCAAAGATCACCCTAACGGGCAAAAAGACGGTTGAGCTTGGAAAACCGGCCTCTGACCCACTGGAGACGGCTCACGATAGCGTTTGAGCACCAATGCGCGCACTACCGAGCGTGCTCGTATTACGGTGTCCGCCGTGACCGATCTGTTGAAACGGCTCGCCGCGGCGCCCGGGGTTTACCGCGGACGCGGTGACGGACTGGAGTCCGGACCCTTCGTCGCCCGGATCAAGGTGACCTCGGTGGTACGGGGCAACGCCATAACACTTGACTACGAGGCGGTCAGCGACAGCAAGGGACTGCAGCACGTCGAGCACACGATCCTCACCGCGAGCGAGGCCGGCCGGCTGGAACTGCACGTCACCTGCCTGGAGCTGCCTGGCGTGACCCGGTTCGTGCAGAGCGAGCCGGGCGTGTTCAACGCCTACGAGGGCGCCCTCCTCGCGAAGATCATCATGACGATGCCCAGCGACGGCGTCCTCACGTACGGCTGGTGGTGGTCCCGCGACGACGCGGAGCCCCGCGAGCAGTCGAGGGCCGAGGTCCGCCGGACCGGGTGACGCTGCGTGCAGGGCTGCTGAGCTGCGCTGACACAAATCCGACACGCAAAATCTGAGTAACTTACGCGAGCGACAGGGCGATTCCGTCGAGAATGTCCGACTCGGAGGCGATCACCGCGTCGAATCCGGCCCGCTCGACGATCACCCGCAGGATGAGCGCCCCCGCGCCGATCACGTCGGCGCGGCCGGGGTGCATGACCGGGTGCTCGAGGCGCTGGGCGGCGCTGCGGCCCAGCAGGTCCGCGGTCACCTTGGCCACGTCGGCGGCCGCGATCCGCGCGCGGTGAATGCGCCGGGGGTCGTACTCCGGCAGCTCCAGCGCCAGCGCGGCCACCGTCGTCACCGAGCCGGCCAGCCCGACCAGCGTGCGCGCCCGGGAGCCGTCGACCGCGGCCAGGGCCCGGTCCACGGCCGCCGCGATGTCCTCCTCGGCCGCCGCGACCTGCTCCGGGGTCGGCGGGTCGGCGCGCAGGTGGCGCTCGGTCATCCGCACGCAGCCGATGTCGACGCTGATGGCCGCGTCCACGTCCCGGTCCCCCACCACGAACTCGGTGGAGCCGCCGCCGATGTCGACCACCAGGAACGGGGTCTCGGCGGTGAGCCCGCGCACGGCGCCGGTGAACGACAGCCGGGCCTCCTCGTCGCCGGCGATGACCTCGGGGGCGAAGCCGAGCGTGTCGAGCACCATGGCGCGGAAGTCGGCGGCGTTCCCGGCGTCGCGGGAGGCGCTGGTGGCCACCATGCGGGCCGCGTCGACGCCGGCCGCGGCGATGTCCGCGGCGTAGTCGACGAGCGCGAGCCGGGTCCGCTCGATCGCCGCCGGGGACAGCCGGCCCGTCCGGTCCACGCCCTCGCCGAGGCGGACGATCCGCATCTGCCGCGACACGTCGCGCAGATCGGAGCCGACCTCCGCGATCAGCAGTCGCACGGAGTTGGTACCGCAGTCGATGGCCGCCACTCGCTTCACGTGTGAAGCCTACAAATGCAGCAGCATCCGGTGGTTGCCCAGGGTGTTCGGCTTGACCCGCTCCAGGTCGAGGAACTCCGCGACGCCTTCGTCGTAGGAGCGCAGGAGCTCCTCGTAGATCTGGTGGGTGACCGGGGTGCCGTCGATCGGCGCGAAGCCGAACGAGGCGAAGAAGCGGGTCTCGAAGGTCAGCACGAACACCCGGCGCACGCCGATCTCGCGGGCCGCCTGCAGCAGCTCGGCGACGATCCGGTGGCCGATCTTGTGCCCGCGCAGGAGCGGGTCGACCGCGACCGTGCGGACCTCGGCGAGGTCCTCCCACATCACGTGCAGCGCGCCGCAGCCGACGATCGCGCCGTCGCTCGTGCGCTCGGCCACCCAGAACTCGGGCACGGCCTCGTACAGCGCGACGATGGGCTTGGAGAGCAGCCGCCGGTCCGCGACGTACATCGCGACCAGGCGCCGAATCCCCCGCACGTCGGCGGTTCGTGCCCGCCGGACGGTTACCTCCATGCCGCAAGGGTAGTGGCGCGCGGATGTGGCACCTGACACGCGATCGAGTGCTGATGGTCACGACGGCACTGATGACGGTGGTGGCCGGCACCATGACGGTCCTGTACGTGACCAAGGACGGGCCCGCACAGCGGCCCATGGCACCGGTGGCGCGCACGAGCGGCGCCCCGCACCAGAGCCCGAGCGTTCACGGTACCGCCGCGCCCGGAACGATCAAGGCGGCCTATGCGGTGCGGAGCAAGTGGAAGGACGGCTTCAACGCGGAGGTCACCGTGACCAACATCAGCAGCCAGCCGCTCATGGGCTGGATCGTCCAGCTCGAGCTGCCCAAGGACGTCGACGTCACCTCGACGTGGGGCGCCACCGCCGAGCAGCTGCCCGGGCGGCTCGTGCTGCGCTCCCAGGCCTACAACACCTACCTGGAGGCCGGCGGGGCGATCCGGATGGGGTTCGAGGCGAAAGGGCCGGCCGGACCACCGAAGAGCTGCTCCGTCAATGGGGCACCCTGCTAACGTCAAAAATCCGACTGTTTGGATGTGAACGGACTCCGGTTCTGCCCCGGGGTGAAGTCTGACGTACCGTCTTGGGGTGCTGACCCCACCGGCCGGGCTCCCCGAGGAAACGCTCGGCGAGGTGCTCCTGCGAAAGTGGGGTATTCCGGTCAAGTCGCTCGCCTATCGGCCCGTCGGCTTCGGCAGCCACCACTGGGAGCTCATCGACACCGCGGGCGCGCGCTGGTTCGTGACCGTCGACGAGCCGGCCGACGCGACGCGGCTCGACGCCTCCCTGCGGGTCGCCGCAGACCTGCACGCCACCGGGCACTCCTTCGTGGTCGCCCCGGTCCCGGCGCTGAACGGCGCCGTGAGCGAGCACCAGGGGCCCTTCACGATCGCCGTGTACCCGTTCGTCGAGGGCGCCAGCTTCGAGTGGAACGCGTTCACCGGCCCCACGCACCGCCAGGCCACCCTGGACATGATCATCCGGCTGCACACGGCCCCGCCGATCGCGCGCCGGCACGCCCGGGTCGACGACTTCGCGGTGCCACACCGCGACGAGGTCGAGACCGCGCTGCGCGGCCCCGGGGAGGACTCCGCCTGCGGCCCCTACGCCGTGCCCGCCGCCGACCTGCTCGAGGAGCACCGCCGCCCCCTGGAGCGGGTGCTGGCCCGCTACGACGAGCTCGTGCTGCAGAGCCGGGCCGAGCCGGTGCGGGCGGTGCTCACCCACGGCGAGCCGCACTCGGGCAACACCATGCGTACCCCGACCGGGTGGCGGCTCATCGACTGGGACACGGTGCTCGTCTCCCCGCCGGAGCGGGACCTGTGGCTGATCGAGCCGGGCGACGGGTCGATCTTCGCGGCCTACGCCGAGGCCACCGGCGTCCTGGTCCGGCCGTCCACGATCATGCTGTTCCAGCTGCGGTGGGCGCTGTCGGACATCGCGGTCGAGGTGCGCCGTTTCCGCCGGCCGCACACGGGCACGCAGGACGACGCCGAGGGCTACGAGATCCTGCGCTCAGTCGTCACCAGCATCGAGTGACACACACGGGCCCTGGGCCCACCACTCGCCGGCCTTCCGCAGCGTCTCGTCGCCGAACGGGTTGACGCCGGGCCCGACCGCCAGGGCGTGGCCGAGGTGGACGTGCAGGCACTTCACGCGGGTGGGCATGCCGCCCGCGGAGACGCCGTCGATCTCCTCGACGTGCCCGACGGTCTCGCGGCGGCGCAGGTAGTCCTCGTGGGCGCGCTGGTACTGCGCGGCGAGCTCGGGGTCCGCGGCGAGGCGGGCGCCCATCTCGCGCATCAGGCCCGACGACTCGAGCCGGCTGCACTCGTGCACCGCGCGGGGGCAGGTCAGGTAGAACAGCGTCGGGAAGGGCGTGCCGTCGGGCAGCCGCGGGGTGGTCTCGACGACGTCGGGCAGCCCGCACGGGCAGCGGTGGGCGACGGCTCGCGTGCCGCGGGGCGTGCGGCCGAGCTGCGCCGCGACCACCGCGAGGTCCTCGTCGGTGGCCTTCTCATAGTCACTCACTGCTTGTCCGCCGCCTCGACGCTCGACCAGAGCTTGCCGTACCAGGGCCGGGGCGGCTTGGGCGCGCCGGGCCGCTCGGCGGGGTCGGTCTGCTGGTTGTTGGCCGGGTCGACCACCACGTACGGCTTCTCGCCGGGCAGCACCATGTGCAGCCGCTGGCGGGCCTGGGAGATCACGTACTCGGGGTCGTCCCACTTCTTCGCGCGCGCCTGCATCTCGGCGACCTTGGCGGTCTGCCGCTGCTGGCTCTGCTCCATCGCCTCGATCTCGGCCTGCTGGGCCAGGTACACCCGCACCGGGTACGCGTAGGCGAGCAGCAGCACGAGGAGCACCAGGCTGAGCACGACGGCGCGGCTGGTGAACCGGCGCGGCTGGGGGGCCCGGGTGCGCAGCGCGGCGCCGCCGGTGGCCACGGCCCGGCGCGCGACCATGGGGCGGGAGGGCGCCCGCCCGGCCCGCTGCGCGTTGGTCCGGTTCGGGCTGCGTGGAGTCGAACGCCCGCCGGGCCTGGTGCGCTGCTGCATTCCACCCCCTGTGTTTCGCGGTCGCTTCGCTCCCTCCCCGGTGGAGGGCTCCGCCCACCCATACCCCCTGCCACACTTCGGTCGCCGTTGCGGGCAGGGAGCCGGGTTCGTCGTGGGCGCGGCCTTCGCAGACCGCACCCACGCACTCAAGAAATGTTCAACGGTAGCGCGGGAAGGCGCCACGGCCGGCGTAGCGCGCCGCGTCGTCGAGCTCGTCCTCGATGCGCAGCAGCTGGTTGTACTTCGCGACCCGCTCGGAGCGGGCCGGCGCGCCGGTCTTGATCTGGCCGCTGCCCACGGCGACGGCGAGGTCGGCGATGGTGGTGTCCTCGGTCTCGCCCGAGCGGTGGCTCATCATCGTGCGGAAGCCCGCGCGGTGCGCGAGGTCCACGGCGTCGAGCGTCTCGGTGAGCGAGCCGATCTGGTTGACCTTGACCAGGACCGCGTTGGCCGTGTCGGTGGCGATGCCCCGGGCGATGCGCTGCGGGTTGGTGACGAACAGGTCGTCGCCGACGATCTGGATGCGCGAGCCGAGCGCGTCGGTCATCGCCTTCCAGCCGTCCCAGTCCTCCTCCGACAGCGGGTCCTCGATGGACACGATCGGGTAGGCGTCGACGAGCTGCGTGTAGTACGCGATCATCTCGGCGGACGACTTGCTGGCGCCCTCGAAGCCGTACGCGCCGTCCTTGAAGAACTCGGTCGCGGCCACGTCGAGCGCGAGCACGATGTCGCTGCCCAGCGAGTAGCCGGCCTTCTCGACGGCCTCGGCGATCAGGTCGAGCGCGGCCGCGTTGGTCGGCAGGTTCGGCGCGAAGCCGCCCTCGTCGCCGAGGCCGGTCGACAGGCCCTTCTTCTTCAACACCGACTTGAGCGTGTGGTAGACCTCGGCGCCGGTGCGCAGGGCCTCGCGGAAGGTCGGGGCGCCGATCGGCGCGATCATGAACTCCTGCACGTCGACGTTGGAGTCGGCGTGGGAGCCACCGTTGAGGATGTTCATCATCGGCACCGGCAGCAGGTGCGCGTTCGGGCCGCCGAGGTACTTGAACAGGCTCAGGCCGGCCGAGTCGGCCGCGGCCTTGGCCACGGCGAGCGAGACGCCGAGGATGGCGTTGGCGCCCAGCTCGGACTTCTCCGGCGTGCCGTCGAGGTCGAGCATCGCCTGGTCGACGAGGCGCTGCTCGGTGGCGTCGAAGCCGCGCACGGCCTCGGCGATGCGCTCGTTGACGTTCTCGACCGCCTTCTCGACGCCCTTGCCGAGGTAGCGCTTGCTGTCGCCGTCGCGCAGCTCGTTGGCCTCGAACGCGCCGGTGGAGGCGCCCGAGGGGACCGCCGCCCGGGCCAGGGTGCCGTCGTCGAGGACGACCTCGACCTCGACCGTCGGGTTGCCCCGCGAGTCGAGGATCTCCCGCGCGCCGATTGCTTCGATAGTGGCCACTGTCGTGTCACTCCTTGCCGAAAAAGATTGGTCGGCCGCCACGGTGCGGCCCTTGTAGTATCCCGCGCTCCCTTCGGTCGCTTCCCATTGGGGGAGCTCCGCTCCACCCAAACCCCCTCCCACAGGTTGGTCACCGTCCGTGGGGAAGGGGCCGGGAGCGTTGTGCGCACGGCCTCCACCGACCGCACCTCAGCGCTCCGGGCCTACCGGGGCCGTCAGAGATCCAGGAGCGTGCGCAGGTGGCGCGGGGGCGGGGAGCCGTGGGCGAGCATCCGGTCGTGCCAGTCGCGGAGGGTGACGTTCGCCGGGCGTTCATCCGCGATCTGCCGGATCTCGGTGTAGCCCACGAAGTAGGTCGACAGCTGCGTCGAGCTCAGCAGGGCGCGCCGCCACTTGCCGGCCGCCTCGCCCTCCTCCTGGAAGCCGCGCTCCATCATGAGGTCCATCGCCTCGGCCTCGGTCATGCCGTCGCAGTGCACGCGCTGGTCGATTATCGCGTTGATGCTCATCCGCAGCTGCATCTTCAGCTGCTGCAGGCGCACCGCCGGGCCGCCGAAGCCGCGGTCGGCCATGAACTCCTCGGCGTAGACGGCCCAGCCCTCGACGAACGGGCCGCTCCAGCCGATGGCCCGCGCGCGGGTCCGGCCCCGGAAGCGGCGGGCGTGGGCCAGCTGCAGGAAGTGGCCCGGCGTCGCCTCGTGGACGGTCAGGTCGCGCAGCATGTGGCTGTTGTACTCGCGGTAGAACGACGCTACCCGCTCGTCGGACCAGTCCGCGGGCGTCGGGGAGATGCAGAAGAACGTCGGCAGCTCCGCGGGCTCCAGCAGGCCCGGCGGGTCGCAGTAGGCCACGGCCACCCCGCGGGCGAACTCGGGCATCTCCATGATCACCAGCGGGTCGTCGATCAGGGTGACCAGGTCGTGGTCGCGCACGAAGGCGGTCGCCTCGTCCAGGGACACCTTGGCCAGCTCGACGATGGTGTCGTTGTCGGGCCCGTCGGCGGCGGCCCGGCCCAGGGCCTCGCGCACGGTGCCGGGGCCCGGCGCGCCGCCGGTCAGCTCGGCCGCCACCGCCGAGAGCTCCGCGCTCACCCGGTCGAGGTTGGCCTCGGCCCGCTCAAGCACCGTCCGGGCGCCCAGCTCGGTGTCCAGCGTGTGCCAGAGGCGCGCCTCCCACAGCCGCCGGCCCTGGCGCGGGTCGCGGTCGGAAGAGTCCAGGCGCCCGCGCAGCCACTCGGCGAACGCGTCGAGCTCGGCCGCGGCCCGCTCCTGGGACGGCGCGATCACCGCGGCCAGGCCCGGCTCCTCCTTGAGCAGCTCGCCGAGCTCCTCGCGCACCAGCCGGGCCGTGCCCGCGAACTGCCCGATCGCGGTCTCGACGTGCACGCGGGGCGAGTCGCCGAGCACCTCGCGGGCGGTCGCCAGGGCGTCGGGGACCGCGCTCAGCCGGGCGGCGATGGACATCAGCCGCTCCTCGGCCGGGGCGAAGGGCCGCGAGATCAGGCCGTGCAGCAGGCCGCCGGGGTTGTGCACGAGCGGGTTCCACTCGTGCTCGCGGATCTCGGTGCGCTCGAACAGCATCCGCTCCACCCGGGCCAGCAGCACCGCGTGGTCGACCTGGTCCTGCCCGTCGAGCTCGTCGACGTCGATCTGGCTCAGCGCGGCGGAGGCGTCGCGCAGCATGTCGACGTCGCCGGCCACCCCCTCGGCGGAGTAGTCGGGCAGCCGGTCGTCGAAGCGGTGATCCCCGGCGCCGGCGGCCAGCGCGGGCGCACACTCGAGCAACGCGTCGGCGATGTGCTCGGCGAGTGGAACAAAGTGCTGGGACATGCCCCGACCGTATCGGGTCGACCCCGCGGACGCTCACACCAGCGTGGCGAGTTTCCGGACCGCGGCCGCCAGCTCGTGCGGCGTGTGCGCGGCGTAGCCCAGCACCAGCCCGCACGGGCCGCTCTTGCGCATGCGCAGCGTCGACAGCGCCAGCGGGCCCAGGCCGGCGTCGGCCGCGCGCTCCGCGAGGGCCAGGTCGTCCACGCCGGGCGGGAGCTCGATGACCAGGTGCAGGCCGGCCGCGATGCCGCCGATCCGCGCGCGGGGCAGGTGGCGGCGCACCGCGGCGACCACCGCGTCGCGGCGCTCGCGGTGCAGGCGGCGGGCGCGGCGCAGGTGCCGGTCGTACGCCCCGCCGGCCAGGAACTCGGCGAAGGCGAGCTGCTGCAGGGCGGGCCCGCCGTTGTCGGCGTCGTGCTTGGCCGCACACAGCTCGGGCAGCCACTCCGGCGGCGCAGCCAGCCAGCCCAGCCGCAGCCCGGGCGCGAGGACCTTGCTCACCGAGCCGACCAGCGCCACCCGGTCGGGCGCGAGGCCCTGCAGGCAGGCCACGGGCTCGCGATCGTAGCGGTACTCCGCGTCGTAGTCGTCCTCCACCACCAGCCCGTCCACGCGCCGCGCCCAGGCGACCACCTCGGCCCGCCGCCCGGGCGCGAGCACCACGCCGGTCGGGAACTGGTGCGCCGGGGTCAGCACCACCGCGCGGACGCGGGTGCGGGCCAGGGCGGCGACGTCGAGGCCGTCGGCATCGACGGGCACCGCCACCACGTCGAGGCCGAGCCGGCTCAGGTGCTCGCGCAGCGCGGCCGGGCCCGGGTCCTCCAGCGCGATACGGCGGGCGCCCCGGGCGAGCAGCACCCGGGCCAGCAGCGCCAGGCCCTGGGTGACGCCGGCGGTGACGATCAGCCCGTCGGCCGGTACCAGCGCCGCGCGGACGCGCCCGAGGTACCCCGCGAGCTCGGCCCGCAGCCGCGGCACGCCGGTCGCGTCGCCGTAGTCGAAGTCCGCGTCGAGCGCGCTGGTGAGGGCCGTCTCGTAGGCCCGCCGCCAGGCCGTGCGCGGGAAGGCGCCGAGGTCCGGCACGCCCGGGCGCAGCGGGGCGACCGCGGTCCGCCGTTCCAGGACGTCGGCGCGGCGGCGGGGCACGGCCGCGACCACCTCGGCCACCACGGTGCCGGAGCCGCGCCGGCTGACCAGGCGGCCCTCGGCCGCGAGCTGCTCGTAGGCGCCGACCACCAGGCCGCGCGAGACGCCCAGGTCGGCGGCGAGGTCGCGGGTCGAGGGCAGCCGCGTCCCAGGGGCGAGGCGGCCGCGCGTGATCGCCTCCCGCAGCGCGCCGACGAGCTGTTCACCGACCCGCGGCCGGGTGCGGTCGAGCTCGACCAGCGCCTCCCAGACAGACAAATCGATCAGCACCTCCACCCGAAAACCGCGTCCGACCGGCCCAAAAGCACCGGATCGGCGGAAAGTGGCCCTGCTAAACCGTCTCTCGGTGGCACTGTAGCGGGTACCACTCGCGCTCGTAAGTTCATGCGCATGACTCGGCGCCACTCCGCCTACTGCGTGCTGACCTGCGCGATTCTCGGCGGCTCGTTCGTCGTGAGCCGCTCGATCGTCGGCTATCCGATCCTCACCGGCCAGGCTCTCCGTTACGCGCTGGCCGCGCTCGCCCTGTTCGCACTGGTCCGGCGCGCGAGGGAACGGATTCACCCGACCGGGCGAGAGCTCGTCCGGCTCGCGCTGGTCGCGGCGACCGGGCTGGTCGCGTTCAACATCCTGCTGCTGTACGCGCTGCGGCACGCCGACCCGGCCGTCATCGCCACCATCGTCGGCGTCAGCCCGCTGCTGCTGGCCCTGTTGGGCCCGCTGCAGGAGGGCCGCCGCCCCGCCCCGCGCCTGCTCGGGGCCGCGGCCCTGGTCGTCGGCGGCGCGGCGCTGGTCTCCGGCTTCGGCGCGCACGACGCCGCCGGGCTCGTCGCCGCGGCCGGCGTACTCGGCTGCGAGGCGGCCTTCTCGCTGCTGGCCGCGCCGCTGCTGCCCCGGCTGGGGCCCGTGCGCGTCTCGGCCTGGAGCACGGCTCTGGCGGTACCACTGCTGCTGTTGCTGTTGCCCTTCGCCGGCGAGCGGCCGCGCCTTCCCGACCCGTCGGAGGCGGCCGCGCTGGCGTTCCTCGGGCTGGTGCTGACCGTTGTCGCGTTCGTGTGCTGGTACACCGGCGTCGCCGGGCTCGGCGTCGACCGCGCGGGCGTCTTCGTCGGCCTCGTGCCGGTGTTCGCCCTGCTCACCACGGCCGTGGTCGACCGCGCGCTCCCGAGCCTGCCGAAGGTCATCGGCGTGCTGCTGGTGGGGCTCGGCCTCCTGGCGGCGTCCCTGCGTTCAGCGCCGCGTGTTAAGCAAGATGGATGGAACGCACCGCGCTCGTCCTCGGCGGCGGCGGCATCACCGGCGTCGCCTGGCAACTCGGCATCCTCGTCGGCCTGCACGACCGGGGCATCGACCTCGGCCGCGCCGACCTGATCCTCGGCACCTCCGCCGGTGCCATGACCGGGGCCCTCGTCGCCGCGTTCGGCGACCCGCGCACCGCCGCGGCGATCGAGGCCCCGCTCGGCCCCGGCGACCCGCCGATCGTCGCCGACTGGAACCGCGGCGCCGTCGCGTTCCAGCTGCTGCAGGACGCCTCGCTGGAGCCGGCCGAGATGCGCCGGCGGATCGGCGCGATCGCGCTGGAAGCCGAGGTCGGGCCGCCCGGCCCGTGGCTGGCCGCATTCGGGCGGCGGCTGCCGATCGAGCAGTGGCCCGACCGGCTCACCGTCACCGCGGTGGACGCCGCCACCGGAGAGCCCGTCGCCTGGGATGCCGATTCGGGTGTACCGCTGGTGCCCGCCGTGGCCGCCAGCTGCGCGGTACCGTGCATCTTCCCGCCCGTCCCCGTCGACGGCTCGCGCTTCATGGACGGCGGCGTGCGCTCGCGGACCAACGCCGACCTGGCCGCCGGCTACGACCGGGTCTACGTGCTCGCGCCCCGCATGCCGCTGCTGCAGCGCGAGGCGCTCGACCCGGCGTTCACGCTCATCGAGCCCGACGACGCGGCGACGGACGCGATCGGCGGCAACGTCTTCGACGCCGGGCGCTGGATCCCCGTGCTGGCCGCGGCCGAGCGTCAGGGCCGTGAGGCGGTCATCGGCCTGTAGTACGCGTCTCGAAGTAGAGCACCGCGCGGATCTGCGGGTTCACCTTGAACGTGGCCGAGGCGGCCTGCAGCCACGCGGCCCGCTGGGCGCTGCCCCAGCTGCGGGCGATGCCGAACTCGCCGATCATCACCGGCTTGCAGGATCCGGGCGGCGAACGCGATCGCCCGGTCCCGCACGTCCTTCGGGGCGTTGAGCAGCAGCCGGAACACGGTCACGAGCGCCGGTCCGTCCACAGTGGCCGGCTCCGGCACCGGCCCGTCCTCCGAGACCTGGTGCAGCTTCGCGTAGACGCCCGCCTCCCGGGCCTTGGCGAGCATCTGCTCCGAGGAGTCGTACCCGTGCGCGGCCCGCACCACGCCGTGCAACAGCTTGATGGCCCGCCCGGTGCCGCAGGCGAAGTCGTGCTGCACCGGCCCGCTGCCGCCCGCTCACCGCCGTCGCGTACGTCTCCGGCGCGTACACCACACCTCGACGCGCACCCGGGCGGCGAGCGTGTCGGGCGGGGTGGTGGAGCGCACGAGGGCCGCGGCGTCGGTGGCGACCGTGGTGCTGGCGACGAGCTGGGCCTCGTTGTCGAGGTTGATGTCGCCCTTGGTGCGCCCGCTTGTCGAGTTCGCGTCCTGCCCGTTGCCGATCGGCGAGACGAGCACTGACGTGGCCGACTCGAACACCTTGGTCTGCATCGATGTGAACTGCGCATCGCACCGGCCAGCCCGACCAGGACGAACACCAGCGCCAGCCACCAATGGCGTCGGGCCATGCCGAGCAGATCGACGCCGGAGGGGTCGGTTGCGGCTTCGGCGGAGTGCAGGCGGTTGGCGTCCATTGAGCGGCGGCCCCTTCGGCGTCAGGCTCTCCAGCCCTAACGTCGTGACCGCTGTGTTCGTAATGGGCGTTTCGCCCGAGTGACCCTACGGAATCGGGCGCGGGTCGAGCCAGCCGTTGCTGCCGAGGTACCGCAGGACCGTCGTCACGGCCTCGCCCTGGGACAGGTTCGTCGTGTCGATCTTGAGCTCGGCGTCGAGGGGCTCCTCGTACGGGTCGTCGATGCCCGTCATGCCCTTGATGATCCCGGCCCGAGCCTTCGCGTAGAGGCCCTTGCGGTCCCGCCGCTCGCACTCGGCCAGCGGGGTCGCGACGTGGACCAGCACGAAGCCCGCACCCGTGTTGTGCGCGAACTGGCGCGCGGCCGCGCGGGCGTCGCGGTACGGCGCGATCGGGCAGCAGATGGCCACGCCGCCGTGGCGGGCCGTCTCCGCGGCCACCCAGCCGATACGGCGGATGTTCGTGTCGCGATCCTCGGCGCTGAAGCCCAGCCCGGCGGAGAGGTGGCGGCGGACGATGTCGCCGTCCAGCAGCGTGATCGTGCGCTCGCCGGTCTCCAGCAGCACGTCGGCCAGGCCGGTGGCCATCGTGGACTTGCCGCTGCCGGAGAGGCCGGTGAAGAAGACGACAAGGCCGCGCTGCCGGCGGGGCGGGCGGGCGCGGGCCAGCTCGCGGGCCACGGCCGGCGGGGTGTGCCACTCCGGCAGGATAGTGCCGCGGTCGAGGTGGTCGTCGATCTCGGCGAAGGTCAGCGGCAGGCGGCGGTGGCGGGGCGGGATGTCGTCCCGGGAGCGCCACTGGCCGTCGCGGCCGTCGTAGGCCAGCTCGCGCGGCACCAGCACGCGCAGGCCGCCGCCGGAGAGCATCGACTCGCTGGAGGCCAGCAGGTGGGTCACGCCGTAGGCGGCCGCGACCCGGGTGCGCAGCATCGCGTCGCGGATGTCGTCGCCGTCGTGGTTGGGCAGCGGCAGGGCCACGATCGTGGAGGCCGGCATGCGGTCGCGGGCGGCCAGCACGCAGCGCACCAGCGCCTCCGGGGCCAGACCGTCGGGGCCGGGGCCGTCGACCGGGACGAGCACCACGAGGTGCGCGGCCAGGGTGCGGGCGGCGCGCGCGATCTGGGCCAGCTGCGGGCGGTGCAGCGGCCGGTCGGCGATGACCCCGAGGATCCGGCCGGACGGGAGGGTTCCGCGCACCTCCGCGGGGGTACGGCGCATCCGCCGGAACGCCCCGTGCCCGCCGTCGCCGAGGCGCCGGACGCGGCCGGCCACGCCGACCGTGGTCTTGCGGGCCGGGTAGATCTCGGTCGCGTCCAGGGCCGCGACCGGGGCGCCCTCGAGGTCGGCGAGGATCAGCACCCGCTTGCGCGGGTCGGCCACCTCGAGCTGCTCGGCGACGGCGCGGGGCAGCTCGAGGGTGACCGGCACGGGCCAGGCGGTGCCGTCGGCGAGGCGGCCGGTGCGGCGCAGCGCGATGAGGTCCGCCGAGCCGAGGAACCCGGTCAGGGGCGCGTACGCCCCCGACACCAGCAGCTCCAGGTCGGCGAGCTCGGACGGTTTCGGCGTGTAGGTCGGCGCGTCGCGCAGCACGTCATCCGGCAGGGTCCAACTATTCGGGCCCGAACCATCTGGGTCCGAACCCTCCGGGCCCGACCCATCGACACCCCAGCCGTTCACAGACACCTCGCAAGCCTGCCATAGAAGCGACTCCAGGGCTCAGCCGGTGTTGCGCATGCCCGCCGCGATGCCGTTGATCGTGGTGAGCAGCGCGCGCTCCAGGGCCGGGTCGGGCGACGAGCGGCGGCCGGTGGGCCAGTTGCCGCTGTCGGCCGACTTGCTGTCGCGGTACTGCCCCAGCAGCGTCACCTGCAGGTGGTGCAGCGGCTGGAGGTAGCTGTCGCGGACCCCGAGCGTGCGCTGCAGGACCGGCTGGCGGTCGAGCAGCTTCGACTCGCCGGTGATCGCCAGTACCTCGGCGACCGTCTGCTCGTACTCGGCGCTGATCACCTCGAAGATCGGGCGCAGCGGGGCGGGCACGAGCGTGTCGACGTACCGGGAGGCGATCTCCAGGTCGGTCTTGACCAGCATCATCTCCACATTGGACAGGAACGTGGCGAAGAAGTGCCACTTCTCGTGCATCTCGCGCAGCACGTCGCCGAGGCCGGCCTCGCGGGCCGCCTTCAGGCCGCGGCCCACGCCGAACCAGCCCGGCACGATCTGGCGCGACTGCGTCCAGCCGAACACCCACGGGATGGCCCGCAGGCCGGACAGGCCCGCGTCGGCGTTGGGGCGCTTGGCCGGGCGCGAGCCGATGTTCAGCGCGCCCAGCAGCTCGGTCGGGGTGGCCGCCCAGAAGTACGCCGGCAGGTCCGGGTTCTCCACCAGCGCCCGGTACTCGGCGAAGGCGGCGGAGGACACGGTCTCCATCGCCGAGTCCCAGCGGGCCAGCGCGTCGGCGGGCTGGCGGGGCTCGGTGTGCAACAGCGCGCTCTGCAGCACCGCGGCCAGCGTCAGCTCGAGGTTCTCGCGGGCCAGGGAGGGCAGCGTGTACTTGTCCGAGATGACCTCGCCCTGCTCGGTCACCTTGATCGCGCCGTCCAGCGTGCCCCACGGCTGGGCCAGGATCGCCTCGTGGGTCGGGCCGCCGCCGCGCCCGACGGTGCCGCCCCGGCCGTGGAACAGCCGCAGGCGCACCCCATGACGGGCCGCGACGTCGCGCAGCTGCCGCTGGGCCTTGTGGATCATCCACTGCGAGGTCGTGATGCCGGCGTCCTTGTTGGAGTCGCTGTAGCCGAGCATGACCTCCTGCACGTCGCCGCGGGCGCGCACGATCGCGCGGTACACCGGGATCGACAGCAGCTCGTCGAGCATCTCCCCGGCCATCTCGAGCTCGCGGGCCTGCTCCAGCAGCGGGGCGAAGCCGACGCGGGCCCGGGCCGACTCGATCGAGGCGCCGCCGAAGCCGGCCCCGGCGCTCACCTCGACCAGGCCCCACTCGCGGGCCAGGACCACGGCGGCGAGGACGTCGTCGATGCCCTGGGTCATCGAGATGATGTATGTCTCTACGACCTCCGGCCCGAAGCGCTCCTGCACCTCGCGGATCGCGGCGAACACGTCGAACGTCTTTCGCGCCGAGTCGGTCAGCCCGGTGTCGCGGGTGGCCAGCGGACGGCGGCCGTTGAGCTCGTCGACGAGCAGCTGGCGGCGGGCGTCGCGGGACAGCGAGGAGTAGTCGACCTCGCCGACGCGGCGGTACAGCTGGGCCAGCACCTCGTGGTGGGCGTCGGCGTGCTCGCGCACGTCC
Source organism: Dactylosporangium sp. NPDC049140 (assembly GCF_040648435.1). Lineage (NCBI taxonomy): Bacteria > Bacillati > Actinomycetota > Actinomycetes > Micromonosporales > Micromonosporaceae > Dactylosporangium > Dactylosporangium sp. NPDC049140. Next base: position 68,624 of record NZ_JBEZDS010000007.1, read on the forward strand.
AGCGTGGCCAGCTGCAGCCCGAATGCCGACAGGGTGCGGATCGCCGAGGCGAGCTTGCCGGTCGCGGCGAGCTGGCCGCCGTTGCGGGCCAGCGACGCGCGCATGAGCTCGAGGTCGGCGATGAGCCCGCCCGTGCCGAGGTAGTCGCGTCCGGGCTTGTGCGGCGTGCCCGTGGCCAGGCGCTGCCGGGTGTGCTCGAGCTTCAGGCGGATGCAGCGCAGCTTGAGGCGGTACGACTCCTCCATGTTGACCCGGCGGTAGCGGGCCGGCAGCTCGGGGAGGTTGTCGAGGTCGGCCGCGAGGCTCGCGGAGAGGTCCAGCGAGACGCCGCGCAGCCGCTTGGAGACCGAGACCTCGTCGATGAGTGCGTCGATGACGCCCTCGGCCATCCGGATGCCGTACTCGTGCTGGATGAGCAGCACGTCGCGGGTCACCGCCGGGGTGACGAACGGGTTGCCGTCGCGGTCGCCGCCGATCCACGAGCCGAAGGTGAGCGGGCGGGCGGTCGGCGGCAGCTGTACCCCGAGGTCGCGCAGCGTCTCGTAGAGGTCGTCGAGCACCTGCGGGGCCGCGCCCTCGGCCAGGTCGGCGAGGTAGTACACCGCGTTGCGGGCCTCGTCGCTGGGCTCGGGCCGCTCCAGGCGCAGCTCGTCGGTCTGCCACAGCAGGTCGAGCAGCTCGGCCAGGCGCCGGTCGGTGCGCGCGGTGCGGGTCTTGTCCGGCTCCAGCGAGCCGTCCAGCGCGGTGGCCACGGCCTCGGCGTCGAGCTCGTCGCCGACGGCGCGCAGCTTGGTCAGCACCGAGCGGCGGGAGGCCTCGGTCGGGTGCGCGGTGAAGACCGGGCGCACGGCGAGCTTCGAGGCGATCTGGCCGATCTCGCGCACGCCCACGCCGCGGTCGGCGATGAGCTTCGCGGCACGCTCGAGCCAGCCGCCCTCGCGGACACGGATCCGGCGCAGCTCGCGCGAGCGGTGGACCTGCTCGGTGATGTTGGCGAGGTGGAAGTACGTCGAGAAGGCCCGCGCCAGCTGGGTGCCGGTGACCACGTCGAGCCCGTGCAGCCGCTCGGCGGCCGCCTCGGGGTCGGAGCGCACCAGCGCGCGCACCTCCTCGACGAGGTCGAGGAGCTGCTGGCCGTCCTGGCGCACGAGGCTCTGGCCGAGCAGCGAGCCGAGCCGGCGGATATCGGCACGCAGAGCGGCGTCAGCGGCGTCGTCGGACATGTGTCCCCTCCAAGTTGCGGTCAGCTCGGGCGGGGGACGGCGCTGTCCGATTTCTTCGGCATCGTATCGGCTCTGTCCGCGGCCCGTGGCGTTCCGGTGAGCCATGTCTCGGTTTCTGTCATACCCACGCTTGCCATACCCTCTGTATACGCTTGAACCCGCATCGACCACCCCCGCCCGAATCTGGGCGCGGGGCTGTTTGCCGTGCAGATTGGGTGCAAATCACCATGAAGCTCGCCGGTCTAACCGCCGCCGCCCTCGCCGACCCCGCCCTCGCCCGGGCGCGTGACCTCGCCCGCGCCGGACACACCGACCAGGTCGACCTGACCGGGCCGCCGGCCGTGCGCGCGTTCCTCGCCGCCACGATCGCCGCCGAGCGCCCGCTGCTGGCCGTCACCGCGACCGGCCGCGAGGCCGAGGACCTCGCCGCGGCCCTGGCCTGCCTGCTGGAGCCGGACGCGGTCGCCGTCTACCCGTCCTGGGAGACGCTGCCGCACGAGCGGCTCTCCCCGCGCTCCGACACGGTCGGGCGGCGGCTGTCGGTGCTGCGCCGCCTGGCCCACCCGACCGCGGAGGCGCCCCGGCCCCGGGTCGTGGTCGCACCGGTCCGCTCGGTGCTCCAGCCGCAGCTCAAGGGGCTGGGCGACCTGGAGCCGATCGAGCTGCACCCGGGCGGATCGGCCGACCTCGACGCGCTCACGGTGCGGCTGGCCGAACTGGCCTACGCGCGCGTCGACCTGGTCACCAAGCGCGGCGAGTTCGCCGTGCGCGGCGGCATCCTCGACGTCTTCCCGCCGACCGAGGAGCACCCGCTGCGGGTGGAGTTCTGGGGCGACGAGGTCGAGGAGATCCGCTCGTTCGCCGTCGCCGACCAGCGCACCATCGAGAAGGCCGACCGGCTGTGGGCCCCGCCGTGCCGGGAGCTGTTGCTCACCGACGAGGTGCGGGCCCGGGCCGCGGCCCTGTCCACCGACCACCCGCAGCTGGCCGAGATGCTCGACAAGCTCGCCGGGGGCATCCCCGTCGAGGGCATGGAATCGCTGGCCCCGGCCCTGCTCGGCGACACCGGGGCGCTCGAGCTCGTGCTGCACTGCATGCCCGCGGGCACCCATGTGCTGCTGTGCGACCCGGAGCGCATCCGCACCCGCGCCCACGACCTGGTCCGCACCAGCGACGAGTTCCTGGAGGCCAGCTGGGCCGCGGCGGCGGTCGGCGGCAAGGCCCCGATCGACCTCGGCGCGGCGGCCTTCCGCCACCTGGGCGACGTCCGGGCGGCGGCCGCCTCGCTGGGGCAGCCCTGGTGGTCGCTGAGCCCCTTCGCCGCGACTCCTGACTCTCCTTCCGCCGAGCCTTGGGAGGACCCGGCTCCCGCGGTCACCGTCTCGGACGACGCCGTCGCGATCACCCTTGCCGCGCAGGCCGTGCCGCTCTACCACGGCGAGACGGCCCGGGTCGTCGACGACCTCAAGCGGCTGACCGGCGACGGCTGGCGGGTCGCGATCGTCTTCGAGGGCTCCGGGCCGGCCCAGCGCGCGGCCGAGGTGCTGCGCGGCTCCGACCTCGGGGTCTCGCTCGCCTGGGAGGGGATCGCGGACGAGCCCGCGGCTGGGCTCGTCACGGTCACCACGGGCTCGCTCGAGCTCGGCTTCCTCGACGCCGACGCCAAGCTCGCGGTCATCACCGGCACCGACATCTCCGGCGGCCGGGGCGCGTCCACCAAGGACATGCGCAAGATGCCCAGCCGGCGGCGCAACCAGATCGACCCGCTGGAGCTGCGCGCCGGCGACTTCGTGGTGCACGAGCAGCACGGCATCGGCCGCTACGTGGAGATGGTCCAGCGCACGGTGAACGGGGCCGACCGGGAGTACCTCGTCATCGAGTACGCGCCGTCAAAGCGCGGCCAGCCCGGCGACCGGCTCTTCGTGCCGACCGACCAGCTCGACCAGCTCTCCCGCTACGTCGGCGGCGAGGCGCCCACGCTGCACAAGATGGGCGGCTCGGAGTGGCAGAAGGCCAAGTCGCGGGCGCGCAAGGCGGTGCGGGAGATCGCCGCGCAGCTCATCCAGCTCTATGCGGTACGGCAGAACTCGCAGGGCCACGCGTTCGGGCCCGACACGCCGTGGCAGCGCGAGCTCGAGGACGCGTTCCCCTACCACGAGACCCCCGACCAGCTCGCCGCGATCGAGGAGGTCAAGGGCGACATGGAGAAGCCGGTGCCGATGGACCGGCTCATCTGCGGCGACGTCGGCTACGGCAAGACCGAGATCGCGGTGCGGGCGGCGTTCAAGGCGGTGCAGGACGGCAAGCAGGTCGCCGTGCTCGTGCCGACCACGCTGCTGGCCCAGCAGCACTTCAACACGTTCTCGGACCGGGTCGCGCAGTTCCCGGTCGAGGTGCGGCAGCTGTCGCGGTTCCAGACGCCGACCGAGACGAAGCTGACCATGGAGAAGGTCACCGACGGCACCGTCGACATCGTCATCGGCACCCACCGGCTGCTGCAGACCGCGACCCGGTTCAAGCAACTCGGCCTCGTGATCGTCGACGAGGAGCAGCGCTTCGGCGTTGAACACAAGGAGTTCCTCAAGCAGCTGCGCGCCTCCGTCGACGTGCTGACCATGTCGGCCACGCCGATCCCGCGCACCCTGGAGATGGCGATCACCGGCATCCGCGAGATGTCCACGATCGCCACCCCGCCGGAGGAGCGCCACCCGGTGCTCACCTTCGTCGGCGCCCAGGACGACAAGCAGGTCTCCGCGGCCATCCACCGCGAGCTGCTGCGCGACGGGCAGGTCTTCTACCTGCACAACCGGGTCGAGTCGATCGAGCGGGCGGCGCGGCGGCTGCGGGAGCTGGTGCCCGAGGCGCGGGTCGCGGTCGCGCACGGCCAGATGGGCGAGGAGGCCCTCGAGAAGATCATGGTGGGGTTCTGGGAGAAGGAGTACGACGTCCTGGTCTGCACCACGATCGTGGAGAGCGGCATCGACATCCCCAACGCCAACACCCTGATCGTCGAGCGCGCCGACCTGCTCGGCCTCGCCCAGCTGCACCAGATCCGCGGCCGGGTGGGCCGGGGCCGCGAGCGCGCCTACGCCTACTTCCTCTACCCGCCCGAAAAGCCGCTGACCGAGCACGCGCACGAGCGGCTCGCCACCATCGCGCAGCACACGGAGCTCGGCGCGGGCATGTACGTGGCGATGAAGGACCTCGAGATCCGCGGCGCGGGCAACCTGCTCGGCGGCGAGCAGTCCGGGCACATCGAGGGCGTGGGCTTCGACCTCTACGTGCGGATGGTCGGCGAGGCGGTGCAGCAGTTCAAGGGCGAGCGGCCCGAGGAGGAGGAGCCCGACGTCAAGATCGATCTGCCGGTCGACGCCCACCTGCCGCTGGAATACATCGGGGCCGAGCGGCTCCGCCTGGAGATCTACCGCAAGATCGCCGGGGCCAAGGACGACACGGCGCTCGACGAGATCGTGGCGGAGATGCGCGACCGCTACGGTGAGCCGCCGCTGCCCGTCGCGAACCTCCTGGCCGTCGCGCGCTTCCGGTTCCTGGCCCGCGCCTACGGGCTCACGGACGTGTCGCTGCAGGGCAAGCACGTACGGTTCGGTCCGCTGCCGCTGCCCGACTCCAAGCAGATGCGGCTCAAGCGGCTCTACCCGGAGTCGGTGTACAAGACGGCGGCCGACACGGTCTCGCTGCCCCGGCCCTCGACCCGGCGCGTCGGCGGCGAGCCGATGCGCGACACGCAGCTGCTGGAGTGGGCGGCGGAACTACTCAAAACGGTCCTGGGCGAGCCCGCGTCGCTCCGGCCCGCGACCAGCACGCCGTGAGAAGGTCCTGCACTATGCGTGTTCGTCGCCTCGCCGGGCTGGTCGCCGTACTGCTGGCCGGCTCCGCCCTGACCGCCTGCCGCTCGCAGCCGGACGTGGCCGCGTACCTCGGCGACCGCAGGGTGACCACGGCCGAGGTCGACGCGATCGTGCAGGGCGTCAACGCCGAGGCCGACCGGCGCCTCGCCGCGTTCGCCCGGGCCCGCGCCACGGACCCAGGCACCCTCCCGCCGCCGATCGTGCGCACCACCGGCACCGAGGTCGTGTCCCTGATCGTGCTGGCCGACCTGGGCCACCGCGTCATCGCCGAGCGCGGCCTGAGCGAGCGCACGGCGCCGGCCGGCACGATCGCGGAGACGTTCGGCATGCCGCCGACCGACCCGTACGTGCTGCTGTGGGCCGACTACCTCACCGGCCTGCAGTCCGTCGCCGCCGCCGAGCAGGCCCGCCCGCTCACCGACGACGAGGCGGACCTGCTCTACGACGCGGGCGCGGCCGACCCCGACGCCGACTACGACGCCGCCGTTTACCGCTTCAAGACCCAGGTCAACCTGGCCCCGCTCTTCGGCGCGCGCCGCCGGCTCGCCGCGGCGATGGAGGGCGCGGACGTGTCGGTGAACCCGCAGTACGGCCCGGTGGTGCTGCCCGTCGTCCTCGACGGGCGGCACCTTGACGTAGGGTTCCCGAACGAGGGCGGAGTACTTTTCGAGGAGGGCTGACGGCGGTGTCGGGCAGCGTGATCCTGCTGGTGACGTCACCTCGTCTGCCGGCGGGGGTGCTGACCGCGCAGGCCTGGGACCTGGTGCGCGCGCACCCGGTGCTGACGGCGGCGGAGTCTTCGCAGACCGCCGCCCTGCGCGCCGCGGGCGCTGAGGTCACCGTTCTCCCGTCTCCGCCCGCCGCCTCGGGCTCGCCGTTGCCGCTGCCGCTGCCGCTGCTGGATTCGCCGCTTGCTCCGGTCTTGGACTCGCCACGTCCTTCGGCTCTGGACTCGCTGCTTGCGGCTCTGGACGCGCACGGCACCGTGGTCTGGCTGGCCGCTCCGGACGGCGACGAGGATCTGGCCCGCGAACTGGGTCTGCGCCTGGCCCGCGAGCCCGGGCGGGCCACCCTTGAGCTGGTGTACGGCTCATGGGACCCGGCCGGCGCGCGGCTCCTCGACGTGGTGACCGTGATGGACCGGCTCATGCACCCGGAGGCCGGCGACCCCTGGAAACGCGCCCAGACCCACGCCTCGCTGGCGCCGTTCCTGCTCGAGGAGTCCTACGAGCTCTACGACGCCATCCGCGACGAGGACGCGGACGCCGTGCGCGAGGAGCTGGGCGACGTCCTGCTGCAGGTGGTCCTGCACGCCCGCCTGGCCGAGGAGACGTCGGACTTCACGATCGACGACGTGGCCGGCGACCTCGTGGCCAAGCTGATCCGCCGCAACCCGCACGTGTTCGCGGACACCGAGGTGGGCGGCCTGGACGAGATCATCGCCAACTGGGAGCAGATCAAGAAGGCCGAGAAGTCCCGGGGCTCGGTCATGGACGGCGTGGCCCTCTCCCAGCCGGCCCTGGCCCTGGCGGCCAAGCTCCTGCAACGGGTGGCGCGCGCGGGCCTGGACGTGCCCCTCCCCCCACCGTCGACCCTGGGCGCCCGCCTGTTCGAGGCGGTGGCAACCTCGGAAGAGGACGCCGAGGCCGCCCTGCGTCAAGCGGCCTTGCACTATATGAATTCAGTACGCGCGGTTGAGACGGCCTGATTACCGAGCGAATTCTTGTCGCAAGGTCGATTAGGACGGATCGGTTAAGCTAGAGGGGTAAATAGGACGGCCCGCCACCGCGGTGGAATTCGCCTCGGGCCACGTGGGGGATGTCGCAGTTGGGGCGTTTGGTTCGCGTTCTCCCTCTGGGCATTTCAGGTAGCTGTTTTTCAGGTAGCTGTTTTTCAGGTAGCTCGCGCCCGCGGGGAGTTTCCGCCCTCAAGGAGTTCGGGTCTTCCGGGACATCACGCCCTCAGGCGGCTCTCGGCCTCAGGGCGTTCGCGGCCTCACGGCGTTCAGGCCTTCCGGGACTTCACGCCCTCAGGCAGTTCACGCTCGGTGCGCGGGCCTGCGAGTCAGACGTTGATGGAGGGACCGGGCCAGTAGCGCGGCGGCGAACGGGGCGTCTTCCCGCAGGTACCGCCGAGCCAGCCTTCGCGGTTCCCGGGCCAGCCGGTCCAGCCATTCGAGGCCGGCCTTCTGCAACACCGGCCGGGCGCGCTGGATGTCGCCGGCCACGAAGTTGACGGCGGCGCCGCAGCCGAGGAACCACGTCGCGGGCAGCGCCTCCCGCAGTGACGCGATCAAGTGCTCTTGCCCGGGGAAGCCGATCCCGACGTACACCATCTGCGGTTGAGCCTTGATGACCCTCGCGCAGACGGCCCGTAACAGTCGCGGGTCGCGATCGAACCCGAACGGCGGACAGTACGCGCCGGCGATGCGCAGGCCGGGGCAGTCCTCCGCCAGGCGCGCGGCCGCGCGGTGTGCACCGTCGAGGTGGGTGAACCCGCCCGCCGGGCGCGCGGCCGCGCCGTGAGCGCCGTCGCGGTGGGTGGATCCGCCCGCTAGGCGTGCGGCCGCACGGTCTGCGCCGTCGCGGTGGGTGGATCCGTCTGCCAGGCGCGCGGCCGCACGATCTGCGCCGTCGCGGTGGGTCAACCCGTCTGCCAGGCGCGCGGCCGCACGATCTGCGCCGTCGCAGTGGGTCAACCCGTCTGCCAGGCGCGCGGCCGCACGGTCTGCGCCGTCGCGGTGGGTCAACCCGTCTGCCAGGCGCGCGGCCGCACGGTCTGCGCCGTCGCGGTGGGTCAACCCGTCTGCCAGGCGCGCGGCCGCACGATCTGCGCCGTCGCAGTGGGTGAATCCGCCCGCCGGGCGCGCGGCCGCGCCGTGAGCGCCGTCGCGGTGGGTGAGCGCGAGGCCGGGCGGGTCGGCCTCGGCCGGGGTGCCGCCCAGCACGAACACGCTGCCGCCGTGCTCGGCCAAGGCCCGCGACAAGGACCAGATCAGGTCCGAGCCGGCCACCCGCGCCGGCAACGCGCGGCCCGCGAGGCGCGCGGCCCACACGAGCGGCGCCGTCCGCCACCACCAGGTCGGCCGCGCTGAGCTGCGCTCGCAAGGCGGCGTCGCGCGCCACCTGCCGCAGCCGGAGTCGTGAAGGTCGAAAGCGTGCTCGGGGCCCTCCACCGGAGGGGCCGCGGCATCTAGGCTGCATATCCATGCGGCTTCACGTTCGCGTACACGGGGACGGCCTTGCCGGAATGCCGTACCTGCTGGTCCACGGGCTGTCCTCGAACGCCCGGCTGTGGGACGGGGTGGCCGAGCACCTGGTGGCCGCGGGCCATCCCGTGCACGCGGCCGACCTGCGCTCGCACGGGGAGTCGCCGAGCCCGCCGGACGGGTACGACACCGTGACCGCCGCCGACGATCTCGACCGGCTCGGCCTGCCGCCGGCGATCGTGGCCGGGCAGTCGTGGGGCGGCAACGTGGTGGTACAACTGGCGGCTCGTCATCCGGAACGCGTGCGCGCCCTGGCCCTCGTCGACGGCGGGTGGATCAACCTCGCGGCGCAGTTCCCCAGCTGGGCGGCGTGCCAGGCGCGACTGCGGCCCGCGGACGTGAGCGGGCTGACCGCGACGCGGCTGCGGGAGCGGCTGCGGTCGGCGCACCCGGACTGGGAGCCGTGGGCGATCGAGGCGACGGTGTTCAACCTGGCCATTCACCCCGACGACTCGCTGACCCGCCGCCTGCCCATCCCCCAGCACATGGAGATCGTGCGCAGCATGTGGGACGACCCGCCGCAGCCGTACTTCCCGCGCATCGACGTCCCCGTGCTCGCGATCCCGGCCGGCCCGCACACGCCCGACCTGGACGGCCTGCGCGACGTGAAGGTCCGGCCGTACCCGGGCGGCGACCACGACCTGCACGCCCAGCACCCCGCGTCGATCGCGGCCGACCTGCTGAGCCTCGCATGACGGGCCTCCTGGTGATCATGGGCTCGGGCGAGACCGCGCCGACGATGGTCAAGCCGCACCGCGAGATCTTCCAGCGCTGCGGGGACCGCCCGGCGGTGCTGCTCGACACCCCGTACGGCTTCCAGGAGAACGCCGACGACATCTCGGCCAAGGCGGTGAAGTACTTCGCCGACAGCACCGGCCGCGGCCTCTCGGTCGTCACCTGGCGCACCGCGCCCGCGCCGGGCCTGCCGCTCGAGCGCGCGCTGACGGGCCTGCGGGAAGCCGGCTGGCTGTTCGCGGGCCCGGGCAGTCCGACCTACGCCCTCCGGCAATGGGCCGAAACGCCTTTCCCATCGGTACTCGTTGAGGTGCTCGAATCCGACGGCGTCGTCTGCTTCGCCTCCGCGGCGGCGCTCACGCTCGGATCGCACACGATCCCGGTGTACGAGATATACAAGGCCGGCACCGACCCCCACTGGGTGCCCGGGCTCGACCTGTTCCACCAGGTCACCGGCCTGCCCGCGGTGATCATCCCGCACTACGACAACGCCGAGGGCGGGCACCACGACACCCGCTACTGCTACCTCGGCGAGCGGCGCCTGGCCATGCTGGAGCCACTGCTGCCGCCGGAGGCGTTCATCATCGGTGTCGACGAGCACACCGCGGGGCTGTTCGACCTGGCCGCGCGCACCGTCACCGTCGTGGGCAACGGCGGCCTGACCCTGCGGCGCGGCGGCAACTCGCAGTGCTGGCCGGCCGGTACGACGCTGCCCTTCTCCGTCTTCACCGGCACTGTTTTCGTTCCGGGTAACGATCTTGAACCGACCCCGGCCCCGGCCCCGGCCGATCCGCCGCCGCTCACGTCGCTGGCCGCCTCGACCCAGGAGACGACGGCCCGCTTCGACGCGTGCCTGGAGGCCCGCGACCCGGACGGCTGCGTCGCCGCGGCCCTCGACCTGGAGCAGGCGCTGCAGGACTGGATCGCGGACACCGATGTCTCGGACGAGCGCGAGCAGGCCCGGGCGGCACTGCGCGGCATGCTGGTGCGGCTCGGCTCCTTCGCCGGGCCGGATCGGTTCACGCCGCTGGTTTCGGCCCTGGTCGACCTGCGCACGGAGGCGCGGGCGGGGCGGGACTGGGCCTTGAGCGACTCGCTGCGCGACGTGCTGGCCTCGGCGAACGTGACGATTCAGGACACTCCGGCGGGCCCCTCCTGGTCGGCTCAGTAGCGGCGCTCCGAGCGATGCGATAAGTCGGGCGCTCCGCACCGCGACTTATCGGACAATTCACGATTTTTGAGTATGCTCGCGGGCTCAGGGGTCGGCTCGGGTGTTGGGCCGCCCATGCAGTACGCTCGTACTGCTAAGCGAGGAATCAGCCCTCCCATGGCGGAGGAGAACCTCCCCGGGCGGGAGGGCAGCGCGAGAGGAGCGCCCGGCCGATGGCGAAGATCAAGGTAAACAACCCTGTCGTCGAGCTCGACGGCGACGAGATGACCCGGATCATCTGGAAGCAGATCCGCGAGCAGCTGATCCTGCCGTACCTCGACGTCGATCTGAAGTACTACGACCTTTCGATCGAGTACCGCGACCAGACCGACGACCAGGTCACGGTCGACGCCGCGAACGCCATCAAGCAGTACGGCGTCGGCGTCAAGTGCGCCACGATCACGCCGGACGAGGCGCGCGTGGAGGAGTTCTCGCTCAAGAAGATGTGGCGCTCCCCGAACGGCACCATCCGCAACATCCTTGGCGGCGTGGTCTTCCGCGAGCCGATCATCATGGCCAACGTGCCGCGCCTGGTCCCCGGCTGGACCAAGCCGATCATCATCGGCCGCCACGCCCACGGCGACCAGTACAAGGCGACCGACTTCGTGGTCCCCGGCCCGGGCAAGGTCACGGTCACCTACACCCCGGCCGACGGCAGCGCCCCGATGGAGTTCGAGATCGCCGACTTCCCGGGCGGCGGCGTCGCCATGGGCATGTACAACTACGACGACTCGATCCGCGACTTCGCCCGCGCGTCGTTCCGCTACGGCCTCGACCGCGGCTACCCGGTGTACCTGTCGACGAAGAACACGATCCTCAAGGCGTACGACGGCCGCTTCAAGGACCTCTTCGCCGAGGTCTTCGAGGCCGAGTTCAAGGACGCGTTCGCCGAGGCCGGCCTCACGTACGAGCACCGCCTCATCGACGACATGGTCGCCGCGGCCCTGAAGTGGGAGGGCGGCTTCGTGTGGGCCGCCAAGAACTACGACGGCGACGTGCAGTCCGACACCGTGGCGCAGGGCTTCGGCTCGCTCGGCCTCATGACGAGCGTCCTCATGACCCCGGACGGCAAGACCGTCGAGGCCGAGGCCGCGCACGGCACCGTCACCCGGCACTACCGCCAGTGGCAGAAGGGCGAGAAGACCTCGACGAACCCGATCGCGTCCATCTTCGCCTGGACGCGTGGCCTCGCCCACCGCGGCAAGGTCGACGGCACCCCCGAGGTCACGAACTTCGCCAACGTCCTGGAGCAGGTCTGCGTCGACACCGTCGAGGGCGGCCAGATGACGAAGGACCTGGCCCTCCTGATCTCGCGTGACGCCCCCTGGCTGACCACGGACGAGTTCATGAACGCGCTGGACCAGAACCTTGCGAAGCGCCTGAGCGCCTGACGCACAGCCCAACACCGGCCCCGCCACCCCGAAAGGGGCAGCGGGGCCGGCCCCTTTTCGGGGAGGCATCCGCCCGAGCCGAAAACAGGCTCGGCCCATACCAGGCCGGTAAGTCGCTTCAATGGAGAGCCAACGCCGCCGGCGCCCTCTAGCGGCCAGCCGGACGCCTGACGAGCCGACATCACACCGCCCTGCGAAATCGGACGGCGGGCCCCTCGTCCGGCGCCCGAGTCGAACCCGAACGCAAGACCGGGCCCCACCCCAGCCCGATGGACAAGCTGAACCGAAACTGCGGGACGCGCCTTAACGCAACCTGCAGGCGCGCTCGAACTCGAACCCGCAAGGGCGCGCTGAACCCAACCCAGCAGGGTGCGCGTGAGCCCGACCCATTGGGGAGCGCTCGAACTCGGCCCGTTTGGGCACGTGCTGAACCCCCACCCGCAAGGGCACGCCGAACCCCGCGCCCGGGTTCGCTTGAACCCGAGCCCGCAGGGCGCCCTCGAGCTCGGCCACCGGGGCTCGCTAAACCCCCGCCCCGGGCTCGCTTAACCCGAACCCGCAGGGCGTGCTCGGACTCGGCCCGCGGGCAGCGCTCTACCCGACCCGCCGATGACGGCGCAGTGGGTCGCACCGGCGGTCTCGATGATCAGGGCCCGCCGGGCCCAACCGGCAAGGGCGCGCACGCCTACAACCAGGGGCGCCAAGGCCCGCCGACCACAACCACGAGCAGCGACACCCGCCCACAGCGCTTGTGCAACCCCAACCCCAAGGGCCCGCTTGTCCACACCGACGGCGCCAAGCCCGACAACCACAAGCAGCGACAACCCGTCCACCGTGCTCGATAGACAACCCCGCCGCCGACCTCACCGCCGACTGGTTCGCCGCCGACCGCAGCCCACGCGCGTGACCTCACCGCAGGTCGATGCCCAAGCCGCCGATCCGAGCCGTAGCCGCCTCCGACCGGCCTCGCCCTCAGGACGTCAGGACCCCGATCCCCAGGCTCAACGCCCCCGCCGCCAGGCAGACCGCCCCCAGCCACACCATGACGATCGCCCCATTCGGCGCCGTCCGCCCCTTCCCGGCCGACGAGGCGAAGAACCCGCCCGGCATCAGAATCGCCGCGGCCAGGATCCCGACCCGCCCGAGCCATCCGATGACACCGTCGAGCCGGGCGAGGTCCGCGTAGAGGACACCGACCAGCCCCAGCGTGACGAGAACCCCGGCGTGCGCGTGCCCGGCCCGCGCGAAGGCCTGCTGGAAGGGCGTCATTGGCACCGAGCCGCGCACGATCTTGGTGAGAAAGTAGCCGCCGAACTCGATGGTCACGATTGAGAGCAGGGCGATCCCGGCCAGGATGCGGCCGGCGTCGGTGAACTCGAACTGCATTTTCGGGCCTCCCCGTCACTGCCTTGTTAGGCTATGGCAGTGACGATAGTCGGAGGAGGCATCACTGGTCAAGCGGCGATAGACAGTTACGTCGCGACCTGGGTCGATCTGTGTCTGGCGATCGTCAACGACCTCGCGATCGAGGTGCGACAGGGTCGGCAGGTGCCGGCCGACGCCGGGCTCGCCGACGCGTTCGCGCACCTGGCGGCCAACCCGCTGACCAAGGACTTCGAGGTGTCATCGGCCGACGTCGACGACCTGGGCTCGGCGGCACGGCGCCTGCACATCGCGATCGACACGTGCATCGCCGGCGACCTGCTGACCGCCGCGTTCGCGCTGAACACGGTGCTGGCGGAGTTCGGAGCGGTACCAAATCTGCATGCCGCTCCCGGAGGAGTGCCGCACCTGGCCTTCCACGGGGCGGACGCGCCGATCGTGGACGCCTGGGCGGCCGAGTCCGCGACCGCGCTGGCCTTTCTCATCGGTACGCGCCAGACCCATCGGCTCGGCCAGTGCTCGGCCGACACCTGCGACGCGTACTACCTCGACTCGACGAAGAACGCGTCCCGCCGCTTCTGCTCGCTCGCCTGCCAGAACCGGGCCAAATCGGCCGCCTACCGCCAGAAGCGCCGCGACCAGCCCGGATAGAAACTGTCGTACCCACCCGTCATCCTGTCTCCGTGAACCTCATCGCTCGCGCAGCAGGCGTCGTAGTAATCGGGCTCGGCGTGGTAGCCACCGTCGCCGGCCTGGCGCTGCCGTGGACGATGGCCGGCGGCCGGCATCCCGACCTGGTCACCATCGCCGGCATCGCCTTCCTGGGGCCGCTCCTGAGCGGGCTCTGCGTCGTGTACGGGCGAACGGAACCCCGCCGCTCCCGCCTGATCTCGGTCGTGGCCGGAGTCGCGGCCGCGGCCGCGACCGTGATCGCGGTGGCGCTCGCCCGCCTGGTCGAGCCGAGCGCGGGCATCGGCCTCGGCGGCCCCGTAACCGTCGTGGGCACCGCGGCGCTGGTCCTCGGCTGGGCGACGCTGGTCGTCACCGGCGTGGGCCGCCTGCCCGGCGCGAACTGGCGACGATGGACTCCCGTCGGGATTTTCGCAGTTGTACTCGCTGTAGCCGCCGGATACGCCATCTCCTGGGCGCGCGAGGGAAGGTTCGTCGACTCGACCACCGCCGGCGCGGCTCCCTCGGCCTCGCAGACGCAGACTTGGCCGCTGGCGTTCACCGGGACGCAGCTCGTGGGCGTGCACAAAGACCTGGCCGTCGTCCGCGCGAGCGACGGCATCCGGGCGGTCTGGCTCAGCAGCGGCAGCACGGCCTGGCAGTACCTGCGCTCCGACCTGCCCAGCCAGGCCGCGGGGCTGGTCGACGGCGCGGTCGTGGTCGTGTTCGGCACCGACGACGGGGTGCTCGTCACCGCCCTCGACGCGGCGAGCGGGGCGGAGCGGTTCTCCAAGCGGTACCAGTCCGGGAAGATGGCGACCGTGCACGCCGCCGGCCGCACGGCGGTGCTGTCCGGGGCCGGGACCGGCGCCGGAGACCTGCTCGGCATCGACGCCCACGACGGCACCCAGCGCTGGCGCTGGACCCCGGCCCGCGGCGGGGCGCCGTGCGACGTGACCGACCTGGCCGGCTCGCCGCAGACCGTCTCGGTGGGGCTGCGCTGCCGGGCCCAGGGCGTCGACGACGTAGCCGTCGGGCTCGACACCGCGACCGGGGCCGAGCGCTGGTCGTGGCACGCGATCCAGCGCGGTACCGCCGAGCTGCGGGTCCTGCCCGTCGGCGCCGGGTTCGTCACGCTGACGGGCGCGGCTCCGCAGCGGGCGACGTACATGGACGCGGCCAACGGCTCGGTCGGCCCGCGCCACGACGCGCCCGGCACGCTGCCGCTGTCGGTGGGCGCGAGCATCGTCTACGCCGATCCGGGCTCGGCCCAGGCCCACCTCGCCTCCGTCGAGGCGGCGACGGGCAAGGTGCAGTGGAACGTCGGCCTGGCCGGCCTGGGCGGCTACCAGCCGGTGGCGGCCACGACGGCGGACGGCCGCGCGTACCTCCTGTGGCGCAACACGGCCGGCGCCCTCCGCCTCCTCACCGCCTCGACGAACGACGGTTCGACGACCGAAGAGCGGGCGATCGCCTGCAACACGCGCTGCCCGGAGGCCACGGTCGAGGCAGCGAACGGCCACGCGGTGGTCGCAACCCGAGAGGAGAAGGCCACGCAGCTGTACTTGAGCGCAATCTGACCGCGGCGCCGCAGAAGGCCGGGCGCGGCACCAGCCCACGCTGGGCAGAGGACCGGGCCGCATGAAGCCGGGGCGCGGCGCCCGTCCGCGTTGGACAGTGGACTGGGCCGTGCGAGGCCCGGAGCGGCGCCCGTCCACGCCGAACGGAAGACCAGGCCGCATGAGGCCGGGAGCGGCACCCGTCCACGCTGGGCGGAGAACGAGGCCGTGTTAATGCCCGGAGCGGCGCCCATCCGCGCTGGGCGGAGGACTGGGCCGTGTCAGGCCCGGAGCGACGCTCGTTCACGCCGAACGGAAGACCGGCCCGTGTGAGGCCTGACGCGCCGTCCGTCCGCGCTGGGCGGAGGACTGCGCCGCGTGAGGCCCGGAGCGGCGCCTGTCCACGCCGAACGGAAGACCGGGCGGCATGAAGCCGGGAGTGGCACCTGCCGGCGCCGGACGGAGGATCGGGCCAGGAGTGGCGCCGTCCGCGCCGAGCGGAAATGCCGGTCGTGTGAGGCCAGGAGCGGCGGCCGTCGGCGCTTGACCGAGGACGGGCCGCGGGCGCCCGGGGACGCGGTACGGGCGTGGACAGGAATCACCGGCCGCCGTGAACCCGAAAGCAGCGTGTGGGAACTGCGGGGCCGGCAACCGGGTTCAGGCTGCCGAAAAACGCATGATGTGTGCCGGGGCGGCCGCAATGGGCGACGTCGCGCGCATGATCCCGGGAAAGCGCGAAAGCGCGAAAGCTATTGACGAATAGATCGCTTCCGCGTGTTTCTGGACGTCCGCGCCGTGTTTGCGCATGAAAGACAGCGGCCCGATCGGTCTGTCGTTCTGGCGTACCTCGAAGTGCAAGTGTGAGCCGAACGAGTGGCCCGTGTTGCCCACCAGGGCCAGCCGATCCCCCGCGCGGACCTGCTCGCCCTCCTTGCACGGGAGCTTGGAGGCGTGGCCGTACACGGTCACGATGCCGTCGCCGTGGTCGATCATGACGTTGTAGCCGTAGCCGGCGTTCGGGCGGCACAGGATGACCTTGCCCGCGGCTACGGCAACGAAGGGGGTGCCCAGGTCCACGCCCGGGTGCAGGCGGCCCCAGCGCTCCCCGTTGAACGAGGTCAGCGTGTACTTGCGCAGCGGCAGGATCCACACGCCGGGGGCCGGCTGGTTGGCCGTCGTCACGGTGCTGTGCACGTCGCCGCGGCTCGCGCGGTCGCCCGACCGGGTGGTGATGTCGTCGTAGTTGCTCGTCGACTGCATGGTCAGGTCGTCGGTGTGCGGCTCGCCCAGGGCGGTCGCGGTACCGAGGGCCACCACCCCCGAGGCGACAAGCGCGGTGGTGAGCACGGCGAGGTACCGGCTGCGCGGGCTTTCGAGGCTCCGCCGGCGGCGGCCCGGTAATTGGCGCGCGAGGTTGCTGTGGGCAACGCAGGAACCTCCGAGTAGCGAACCGTCCGGAACATAAAGCGGCGGGAAATCGTGAGTATGAATCAAAAATGGTCTGAACCGAACGTCACCGTGGTCATGCCGGAATCGTCCGCACAAGTTGTGGTGCGCGCCGCGCCGAGGGAGATGCGTGATTATGCCCGTCGGGTTGGTTGTGCGTAACCGCGATGTCCCGTGGTCGTTGCGACACCCCGCCCTGCGGAAAAGGCCACTCGAAAAGCATCGCGGAAAAGGCTGCGGTACCTTCGGCTGAGGCCCCGCGACGGTGCGGGACCCAACCCAGTGGCCGCCACGAACGGCCGGGAAGGACCGTGAGGATGAGCGCGCGGACCCGCGTCGTCATCGCCAAGCCTGGCCTCGACGGACACGATCGAGGCGTCAAGATCGTTGCTCGTGCGCTGCGCGACGCCGGCATGGAGGTCATCTACACCGGGCTGCACCAGACGCCCGAGCAGATCGTGGAGACCGCGATCCAGGAGGACGCCGACGCCGTGGGGCTGTCGGTGCTCTCGGGCGCGCACATGACGCTGTTCAAGCGGGTGATCGAGCTGCTGGCCGAGCGGGGCGCCCCCGACGTCACCGTGTTCGGCGGCGGGATCATCCCGGACGAGGACCTGCCCGAGTTGCAGCGGCTGGGTGTGGCGGCCATCTTCACGCCGGGCGCGACCACGCAGTCCATCGTGGAATGGGCTCAGAAGACGCTGAACGCCGAATAGGCCGGCGTCAAAGCCGAAAAGACAAAGGGGGAGGGGCCGGACGCACCCCTCACACGTCCGGCCCCTCTATCGCACGATGCCCCGCCGCCACCCCTCGACCGACAGGGCATCGGCCGTTCTGGTGCCGGCCTCGCCCGCAGGTTTTCCCGTGGGCGGGCCGACACTGCTCTCAACGACGATGCGCCGAGGGGGTTACGCGGTCTCGCCCGTGTCCCCCGGAAGTGAAACCCCGTGTCCCCCGGAAGTGAAAGCAGAATCCCGGAACTGAAAGTGGAATGGGGCACATCGGGAACCCGCGCCGCGCCCGGCGGCCCACCCGTGACTAGGCTGCGATCGTTGAGCCGTCCTCGCGATGGGGCAGGCGGCACGGTTGACGGAACGGGACCAACTGTGGACCTGTACGAGTACCAGGGGCGCGCCCTCTTCGCCAAGCACGGGCTGCCCGTGCTGGGCGGCGGTGTCGCCGAGACCCCTGACGAGGCCCGGGCGATCGCCGAACAACTTGGCGGCCGGGTCGTCATCAAAGCCCAGGTGAAGGTCGGCGGCCGCGGCAAGGCCGGTGGCGTCAAGCTCGCGGAGGGCGCCGACGAGGCGACCACGCACGCGACAAACATCCTCGGCATGGACATCAAGGGCCACACGGTCCACAAGGTGATGGTCACCACCACGGCCGACATCGCCGAGGAGTACTACTTCTCCTACCTGCTCGACCGTGCGAACCGCACGTTCCTGTGCATCGCCAGCGTCGCCGGGGGCATGGAGATCGAGACCGTCGCGCACGACGCGCCGGACAAGGTCGCCAAGGTCGCCATCGACGCGGTGAAGGGCGTCGACGAGGCGACCGCGCGGCAGATCGTCCAGCAGGCGCAGTTCCCGGCCGACGTCGCCGACCAGGTCGTGGCGATCGCGGTCAAGCTGTGGGACGCGTTCGTCGCCGAGGACGCCACCCTCGTCGAGGTCAACCCGCTGGCCAAGACCACCGACGGCACCGTGCTGTGCCTCGATGCGAAGGTCACGCTCGACGCCAACGCGGACTTCCGGCACCCGGACCACGAAGAGCTCGAGGACAAGGCCGCGGCCGACCCGCTGGAGCAGGCGGCCAAGGAGAAGAACCTCAACTACGTGAAGCTCGACGGCAACGTCGGCATCATCGGCAACGGCGCGGGCCTGGTCATGTCGACCCTGGACGTCGTGGCGTACGCGGGCGAGGGCCTCGGCAGCAAGCCGGCCAACTTCCTCGACATCGGCGGCGGCGCCAGCGCCCAGGTCATGGCCAACGGCCTGGAGATCGTGCTGGGCGACCCCGACGTGAAGAGCGTCTTCGTCAACGTCTTCGGCGGCATCACCGCCTGCGACGCGGTCGCCAACGGCATCGTGCAGGCGCTGCAGCTGCTCAAGGACCGCGGCGAGGCCGTCGCCAAGCCGCTCGTGGTGCGCCTCGACGGCAACAACGCCGAAGAGGGCCGCCGTATCCTCGACGAGGCCGCCAACCCGCTGATCGAGCGGGTGGACACGATGGACGGCGCGGCCCGCCGGGCCGCCGAGCTCGCAGCGAGTGGGGTGTAACGACCATGGCGGTATGGCTGACCGAGTCCAGCAAGGTCATCGTGCAGGGCATGACCGGCGCCGAGGGCTCCAAGCACACCCGGCGCATGCTCGCCGCGGGCACCGACGTGGTCGGCGGCGTGAACCCGCGCAAGGCGGGCCAGCAGGTCGACTTCGACGGCACCAAGCTGCCGGTGTTCGCCAGCGTCCGCGAGGCGATGGAGCAGACCGGCGCCGACACCAGCGTCATCTTCGTCCCGCCGGCCGGCACCAGGTCGGCCACGCTCGAGGCGATCGACGCGCAGATCCCGCTCGCGGTGGTCATCACCGAGGGCGTGCCGGTTCACGACACGGCCTCGTTCTGGGCCCACGCCCAGGCGACCGGGAACAAGACGCGGATCATCGGCCCGAACTGCCCGGGCATCGCCAGCCCCGGCAAGTCCAACGCCGGCATCATCCCGGCCGACATCACCGGCCCGGGCAAGATCGGCCTGGTGAGCAAGTCGGGCACGCTGACCTACCAGATGATGTACGAGCTGCGCGACATCGGCTTCTCGACGTGCATCGGCATCGGCGGCGACCCCGTCATCGGCACCACGCACATCGACGCGCTCGCCGCGTTCGAGGCCGACCCGGAGACTGCGGCGATCGTCATGATCGGCGAGATCGGCGGCGACGCCGAGGAGCGGGCCGCCGACTTCATCAAGGCCAACGTGCGCAAGCCGGTCGTCGGCTACATCGCGGGCTTCACCGCCCCGCCCGGCAAGACCATGGGCCACGCGGGTGCGATCATCTCCGGCTCGGCGGGCACCGCCGACGCCAAGAAGCTCGCGCTCGAGGCGGCCGGCGTCGCGGTCGGCAAGACCCCGACGGAGACCGCCAACCTCATGCGGGACATCGTCACCGCCCTTTAAACGCAGTTCGGACGGCCGGGGTTAGTGACCGGCCGTCCGGACTTTGGCAAAGTACAAGGCGATGCCGACCACCACCCCTGAAGACCCGGAAGAGGGGGCGCCGACCCGGCTCGCCGACCGCGAGACCGTCCGGTTGCCGATCCAGCGGCGCTCGGTGCGAGGCAAGGACCCCGCCAAGCGCCCGGCTCGCCGTGCCCCGCTCGCCCTCGCCGCGGTCGTCAACTCGTTCTGGGCCGCCCTGGTCTCCCTGGTGCCGACCCTGCTCGTGGTCTGGCTCCTCTTCGCGATGGACAGCTCCGGCGCCCCGCTCGGCCAGGTGCTGCGCCTCGGGCTCGCCGGCTGGGTCCTGGCGCACTGGGTACCGCTGCAGACCGGCATCGGCCCGGTCAGCCTCGCCCCGCTCGGGCTCACCGCCATCGCCGCGTGGCGGGTCTACCGCGCGGGCGTGCACACGGCCCGCGCGATCGGCGCCCGCGCCCACCACAAGCGCGCACCGTGGTCCCCGTGGCCGGCCGCGCGCGCCGGGGCCGGGATCATGGTGGTGTACGCCGGGCTGGGCGCCCTCGCCGCGACGATCGCCGGCCACAACGGCATCAGCGTCCCCATCGTGCGCGCCGCGTTCACCTTCGGCGGCTTCGGCCTGGTCGCGGGCTCCCTCGGGGCGTTCGCCGAGGCCCGCGGCATCGCCCGGCTGGCCGTGCGCACGCCGCGGGTGCTGCGCGACGCGACCCGCACCGGGGCCGTCGCCGCCCTGCTCATCCTGGGCGCGGGCGCGGCGACCACCGGCATGGCGGTCGCGTTCAGCGGCGGCGACGCGAGCCAGATCATCGACGACTACCACACCGGCATCGCCGGGCAGATCGGCCTCGTGGTCGTCTGCGGGTTCTTCGCCCCGGACGTGACCGCGTGGACCGCCAGCTACCTCGTCGGGCCCGGGTTCACCATCGGCTCGGGGACCTTCATCAGCGCGGCGCACGTGACGGTGGGGTCTCTGCCCGCGGTACCGCTGCTGGCTGGTCTGCCTTCAACCCCCGCGACCGGTTACGCGCCGCTGCTGCTCGGCCTGCCCCTGCTCGCGGCCCTCGTCGCGGGCTGGCTGCTGGCGCGCCGGTCGCTGCGCCTCGATCCGGACCGCTCCTGGTTCGCGCTGCTCGGCTCGGCGGTCCTGGCCGGGCCCGTCGCCGGCGTGCTGCTCGCGCTGGCGAGCGCCGCGGCGAGCGGCTCGATGGGCGCCGACGGCCTGGCCGACATCGGACCGCACGCGGGCGCGGTCGGCTTCGTCGCCATGTTCATGGTCGCGATCGGGGCGCTGCTGGCAACGGCGGCGACCAAGCTGGCCCTGCGCGCGAAAAGAGCACGCGAATAGCGGACCGGCAACCGAAAAGGACGCGCGAATAGCGGACCTGCGACCGAAAAGGGCCCGCGAGTGGCGCGCCTAGCGGCGATCAAGCCGACCCTCCGCGCGCGAAAAGAGCACGCGAAGAGGGCGCGCGAGCAGCTCGCGCGCCCCTCAGCTGCCGCGGAAAGCTAGTAGCCGTAGCTCATGTTCAGCGCGAAGCGCAGGATGAGCAGGAGCAGCCCGAGCACGGCACCGATGGCACCGCAGATGATGCCGGCCAGCGCCATCCCCCGGTTGTTCGCCAGGCCCTGCTTCACCTTGTTCATGCCCAGGTAGCTCACGACCACGCCGGCGATGCCGAGCGGCAGGCCGAGGTAGAAGCAGCAGACCAGCGGGATCGACGCGATGCCCAGGATCATGCCGACGAGGCCGAGGGTGTTCGACGGCTGCCCGCCGGGCTGGCCGTAGGGCGCCTGGTAGCCGGCGGCCGGGTACGCCCCGCCGCTGGTCGGGTAGGCGCCACCGCTGGTCGGGTACGGCGTGCCGGAGACCGGGGGCTGCTGCGCGTACGGGTCCTGGTACGCGGGCTGCTGCGGCTGGGCGTAGGGGTCCTGGTACGCGGGCTGCTGCGGCTGCGCGTACGGGTCCTGGTAGCCCGGCTGCTGCTGCGGCTGCCCGTACTGGGGCTGGCCGTACTGCGGCTGCTGCGGCTGCTGGCCGTAGGGATCCTGGTTGGGCTGCTGCCCGTACGGATCCTGGCCCGGTGGTGGGTAGCCCATGACTTCTGGCTCCTAAGGCTGGGGACTGTCGGCTGCGTGGTGGTTCGCACCAGGGTAGTCCCGAGGGGATACGGAACCACGGCAGCCTACTTGCCCCGATCAACTCTGCGCAGTGGTAAATGGTGGAGTGTCGGTAACGCGCGGGTACTTTGTCAGAATTCATCCGCAAATGCTGGCGGACCCGGCGCTGAGCAGGGGCAACCCGGCCGATAGAGTTTCGTGGTGACAGTTCGGCTTGTCGTGCTCGTGTCCGGTTCCGGGTCAAATCTGCAGGCCCTGCTCGATGCGGCCGCCGACCCGGCCTACGGCGCCGAGGTCGTCGCGGTCGGCGCCGACCGCCCCGCGATCGAGGGCCTGGCGCGTGCGGAGCGTAACGGCGTGCCCACGTTCGTCGTGCAGGTCGGGAATTTCGCCACTCGGGACGAATGGGACGCCGCGCTGCTGGCCGAGTGCTCCCGGTTCAAGCCCGGCCTGGTCGTCTCGGCCGGATTCATGAAGCTCGTCGGACCGCGGTTCCTGAGCGAGTACGAGGGCCGCTATATCAACACCCACAATGCACTGCTCCCCGCGTTCCCCGGCACGCACGGCCCGCGCGACGCGCTCGCCTACGGCGTGAAGCTCGCCGGGGCCACGCTGCACTTCGTCGACAGTGGCGTCGACACCGGGGCGATCATCGCGCAGGTCGCGGTGCCCGTCCTCGACGACGACACCGAGGACACGCTCCTGGAGCGGATCAAAGCGGCCGAGCGCCGCCAGCTGGTCGACACGGTCGGGCGGATGGTGCGCGACGGCTGGACCGTCAACGAACGAAAGGTCAGGCTGGGCCGTGGCTAACCGCCGTCCCATCAGGCGCGCGCTCATCAGCGTGTACGACAAGACCGGTCTCGAGGAGCTCGCGCGCGCCCTCGCCGGCGCCGGTGTCGAGCTCGTCTCCACCGGCTCGACCGCGGGCCGCATCGAGGCCCTCGGCCTGCCGGTCACCCGGGTCGAGCAGCTGACCGGCTTCCCGGAGACGCTGGACGGGCGGGTCAAGACGCTGCACCCCAAGGTCCACGCCGGGCTGCTGGCCGACCTGCGCCTGGAGGCCCACGCCGCCCAGCTCGGCGAGCTCGGGATCGAGCCGTTCGAGCTGCTGGTCTCCAACCTCTACCCGTTCACCGACACGGTCGCCTCCGGCGCCTCCGACGACGAGTGCGTCGAGCAGATCGACATCGGCGGGCCGGCCATGGTGCGGGCCGCGGCCAAGAACTTCCCCAGCGTCGCGGTGGTCACGTCGCCCGCTTCCTATGATTCGGTACTCCAGGCAGTCGCCGACGGCGGCTTCACGCTGGACGAGCGCCGGGCGCTGGCCGGGCAGGCCTTCGCGCACATCGCCGAGTACGACGTCGCCGTCGCCGCCTGGTTCGCCCGCGACGACCAGCGGTTCGCGGGCACGGCCCTGCGCCACTCGGCGACCCTGCGCTACGGCGAGAACCCGCACCAGGCCGCCGCGCTCTACACCGACCCCGCCGCCGCCCCGGGCCTGGCCCAGGCCGAGCAGCTGGGCGGCAAGGAGATGTCCTACAACAACTACGTCGACGCCGACGCCGCCTGGCGCGCCGCGCACGACTTCACCGAGCCCTGCGTCGCGATCATCAAGCACGCCAACCCGTGCGGCATCGCGGTCGGCACGGACGTCGCCGACGCGCACCGCAAGGCCCACGCGTGCGACCCGGTCAGCGCCTACGGCGGCGTGATCGCCGTCAACGCCCCGGTCTCCGTCGACCTGGCCAAGCAGATCAGCGAGATCTTCACCGAGGTCGTGGTGGCGCCCGCGTACGAGGACGGCGCCGCCGAGCTGCTGACCGCCAAGAAGAACCTGCGCGTGCTGCGGGCCCCGGCCTGGACGCCGGCCCCGGCCGAGCAGCGCCAGATCTCCGGCGGCGTACTCGTACAGGCGGCGGACCGCATCGACGCCGACGGCGACTACACGAAGAACTGGACCCTCGTCACCGGCACCGCCGCCGACGAGGAGACCCTCGCCGACCTGGCCTTCGCCTGGCGGGCCGTGCGGTCCGTGAAGTCCAACGCCATCCTGCTGGCCGCCGGCGGCGCGACCGTCGGGGTCGGCATGGGGCAGGTCAACCGGGTCGACTCGGTGCGCCTGGCGATCAGCCGGGCCGGCGAGCGGGTCACCGGCTCGGTCTGCGCCTCCGACGCGTTCTTCCCGTTCCCGGACGGCCCGGAGGCCCTGATCGCGGCGGGCGTGAAGGCGATCGTGCAGCCCGGCGGCTCGATCCGCGACGAGCAGGTCATCGCGGCCGCCTCCGCCGCCGGGGTGACGATGTACTTCACCGGCACGCGGCACTTCTTCCACTGAGCTTTGTGCAACCGCCCCGGTTACGGCAGCGTGACCGGGGCGGGCACCTTGGCCCCGAAGTACGTCGCGACCGCGTCGCTCACCGCGTGGGCGCCCTTCTCCAGAGTGCCGCCGGGCTTCTGCTCGTACATGGCGGCCACGACGTAACGCTCCCCGTCGCCGGCGAACCCGACGGTGTGGGTCACCCAGACGTTCTTGCCGTCGACCGGCTTCTCGGCCCAGCCGTCCTTGTTGCCGGGCTTGAGCGCCGAGCCGGCCGCCCAGACGCCCCAGTGCTGGTTGCCCGCCACCTTGCGCAGCGTCGTCACCAGATACGACCGGCTCGTCGCGTCGAGCTTCTCCAGCACGTAGGTCATCAGGTTCTGGAGGTCCTCGGCGCTGCACCGCAAATTGCGCCAGAAGGTGTCGTACCCGTCGATGACCGCCAGATCGCCCATGCCGTACGTCGCCTTGAACCGATCGAGCATGTCCGGCCCGTCGAACTTGTTCCACAACGCCGTGGCGGCGTCGTTGTCGGAGTTGATCAGGGCCTTGTCCAGGTTCGCCTTGTCGGCCGCGGCGAGCGTGATCGCCTTGGCCTGCTGCCGCTCGAGCAGGTCGGCGGCGATCGCCAGTTTGATGGTCGACGCGGTCCAGGTCGTGGCCCGGGTGTCCCCGGCCCGCCAGACCTGCCCGGTCTGCCGGTCCCGCACGATGATCCCGAAGGTGCCCGGCTGCTTCTGCACGAACGCGAGCGCCTGCGCGGCCTTGCCCTGCACGGCCCCGGACGCGGGCGGGGCGCTCTGGCCCTGCAGCCCCGCCGACCCGTCGCCGGCCTGGCGCCCCTGGCTCGCCGCGGCCGCCGGCTGCGGCTGCGGGGTGGCCTCATCGCCACACGCCGTCAGGGCGAACAGGATGAGGAGGGCGACAACGCCGCGCCGGAGCAGCACGCCCTGCACTCTAATGGCAGGATCGGCTTCCGTGACGGCAACGATTCTCGACGGTAAGGCGACCGCGTCCGCCATAAAGGACGAGCTCCGCGTGCGCGTGAAGGCCCTGGCGGCCCGGGGCATCACCCCCGGCCTGGGCACCGTGCTGGTCGGCGACGATCCGGGCTCGCACGCGTACGTGGCGGGCAAGCACCGCGACTGCGCCGAGGTCGGCATCGCCTCGATCCGCCGCGACCTGCCGGCGACCGCGACCCAGGCCGAGGTGGAGACCGCGGTGCGGGAGCTGAACGAGGATCCGGCGTGCACGGGGTACATCGTGCAGCTGCCCCTCCCCGCGGGCCTCGACGAGCAGCGCCTCCTGCAGCTGATCGACCCCGACAAGGACGCCGACGGGCTGCACCCGACCAACCTGGGCCGGCTCGTCCTGAACATCCCGGCCCCGCTGCCGTGCACGCCGAACGGCATCGTGCAACTGCTGCGCCGGTACGACGTGCCGATCAACGGCGCCGAGGTGACCGCGATCGGCCGCGGGACGACGGCGGGCCGGCCGCTCGGGCTCATCTTCACGCGCAAGACCGAGAACGCGACCGTGACCCTGTGCCACACGGGAACCCGCGACCTCGCCGCGCACACACGCAACGCGGACATCGTGATCGTGGCGGCGGGCTCGGCCGGGCTGCTGACCCCGGACATGGTCAAGCCGGGGGCGGCGGTGCTGGACGTGGGCGTGACCCGGGTCGTGGACGAGGCGGGCAAGGCGCGCCTGGTGGGCGACGTGGCGCCCGGCGTGGCCGAGGTGGCCGGGTTCCTGGCCCCGATGCCGGGCGGAGTCGGGCCGATGACGCGGGCCATGCTCCTGGCCAACGTCGTGGACCTGGCCGAACGCCGGTAACGCCCGCCCTCGGACCCGATGGTCGCGGCCTCCGACTGCGGCCGGACTGCCCGCGGCCGCGACTGCGACTGTCCGCGGTCCCAGCTGCCGGCACCCCTGCCTGCGCCCGCGGCTGCGGCTGCGGCTGGTCGAGACCCGACTGCCCACGGCCCCCGCCTGCTCGTGGCCCGACTGTCCGCGACCCCCGCCTGCTCGCGGCCCCGTCTGCGGCCGGACTGCTCGTGGCCCCGACTGTCCGCGGATCCGCCTGCGACTGTCCGCGGTCCCGGCTGCCGGCAGGCCTGCCCGCGGCTGCGGCGGCCCCCGGCCGCTCGTGGCCGGGGCCGCTCGTGGCCGGGGCCGCTCGTGGCCGGGGCCGCTCGTGGCCGGGGCCGCTCGTGGCCGGGGCCGCTCGTGGCCGGGGCCGCTCGTGGCCCTGCCCGCGACTGCGCACTGCCCGGCCCGCGACTGCTCGCGGCCCGACTGCTCACGGCGCTGCCTGCGGCCGTGCCCGCGACTGCCCAGCCCGCGCCCCGCGACTGCTCGCGGCCCAGACTGCCCGCGGCCCCGACTGCCCGCGACACTGCCCGCGACACTGCCCGCGACACTGCCTGCCCGCGACACTGCCTGCGGCCGTGCCCGCGACTGCCCGAGGCCCCGCCCGCCGCAGTAGCCGGATTTATCCCCCGGCAGGGTATAAATCCGATATGTCGCGGCGCGCCAGCGCCCGACATATCGGGCTCGGCGTTCTTTAGATCTTCTCCACCGCGGCGTGGCGCAGGACGATCCACATCACCTGGTCGCCGAAGTCGATCTGGGCCTGCGCGCGTGGGCCGGCGCCCTCGACCGCCAGTACGCGGCCGAGGCCGTAGCGCTGGTGGTTGACCCGGTCGCCCACGGCGAGGGACGGGATGTCGCGCTGCAGCTCGCTCGCCGTCGACAGCTTCGAGGCGTCCAGGCCCAGCTTCGCGGCCAGCTGGGCGGCCTTCGGGGTGCCGCCGACGAACGACGACGTGCG
The DNA here is from genome assembly GCF_040648435.1 of Dactylosporangium sp. NPDC049140. Taxonomy (NCBI): domain Bacteria; kingdom Bacillati; phylum Actinomycetota; class Actinomycetes; order Micromonosporales; family Micromonosporaceae; genus Dactylosporangium; species Dactylosporangium sp. NPDC049140. The sequence continues at coordinate 95,847 of NZ_JBEZDS010000007.1, forward strand.
GGACTGGGTCGCGCCCGAGGAGCGGCCGCCGACGCCCGCGCGGCCGGACCAGCTCGTGTACGCCGCGTCCGTGCGCTCCCAGCGGACCAGCTCCGGCGGCAGCTCCTCCAGGAAGCGCGACGGCGGGTTGTAGGACGGCTGGCCCCACGCCGAGCGGGTCACGGCCCGGGAGATGTAGAGGCGCTGGCGGGCGCGGGTGATGCCCACGTAGGCCAGGCGGCGCTCCTCCTCCAGCTCCTTGCGGTCGCTCATCGCGCGCTGGTGCGGAAAGACGCTGTCCTCCAGGCCGGTGAGGAAGACGACCGGGAACTCGAGGCCCTTCGCGGTGTGCAGGGTCATGAGCGTGACGACGCCGGTGTGGTCGGGGTCGTCGCTCGGGATCTGGTCGGCGTCGGCGACGAGCGAGACCTGCTCGAGGAAGCCGGCGACGCTCGGGGGCGGGGCGGCCGTCGCATCGCCCTGCTCGGCGGCGACGGTGACGGTGGCCTCGGCTCGTTCGGTGTACTCGCGGGCGACGCTGACGAGCTCCTGGAGGTTCTCCACGCGGCCCGCCTCCTGCGGGTCGGTGCTCTCCTCGATCTCGCCGAGGTAGCCGGAGCGCTCCAGGGCGGCCTCCAGCACCTCCTCGGGCATCGCCGTCTCGGCCATCGTGCGCAGCTCGTCGAGCAGGGCCACGAAGTCGCCGATCGCGTTGACCGCGCGGCTGGAGATGCCGGGGGCCTCGGCGGCGCGGCGCAGGGCGGCGCCGAACGAGATCCGGTCGCGGCTGGCGAGGGCCTCGATGCAGGCCTCGGCGCGCTCGCCGATGCCGCGGCGCGGGGTGTTGAGCACCCGGCGGACGCTCACCGTGTCGTCCTCGTTGGCCACGGCGCGCAGGTAGGCCAGCGCGTCGCGGACCTCCTTGCGCTCGTAGAAGCGCACGCCGCCGACGACCTTGTAGGGCAGGCCGAAGCGGATGAACATCTCCTCGAAGACGCGGGACTGCGCGTTGGTGCGGTAGAACACGGCCACGTCGGCGGGGCGCACGCCCTGCGTGTCGGAGAGCCGGTCGATCTCGCGGGCGACCCAGTCGGCCTCGGCGTGCTCGGTGTCGGCGACGTAGCCGACGATCTGCTCGCCGGCGCCCTGGTCGCTCCACAGCCGCTTGGGCTTGCGCTCGGTGTTGCGCCCGATCACCGAGTTGGCCGCGGACAGGATGGTCTGGGTGGAGCGGTAGTTCTGCTCCAGCAGGATCGTGTGCGCGTTGGGGAAGTCGCGCTCGAACTCCAGGATGTTGCGGATCGTCGCGCCGCGGAAGGCGTAGATCGACTGGTCGGCGTCGCCCACCACGCACAGCTCGCCGGTCTCCCCGACCAGCTCCTTCACCAGCATGTACTGCGCGTGGTTGGTGTCCTGGTACTCGTCGACGAGCACGTGGCGGAAGCGCCGGCGGTAGCTCTCGGCGACCTCCGGGTGGCTCTGCAGCAGGTGGACGACGCGCATGATGAGGTCGTCGAAGTCGAGCGCGTGCGCCTCGGCGAGCCGCTGCTGGTAGAGCGTGTAGGCCTCGGCCAGCGACCGCTCGGCCGGGCCCTTGGCGGTGCCGGCGAACGTCTCGGGGGCGATCAGCTCGTTCTTGAGGTTCGACACCTGGGTGGCCAGGCCGCGGGCCGGGTAGCGCTTCGGGTCGAGGTCGAGCTCGCGCGCGACGAGCTGCATGAGCCGGCGCGAGTCGTCGGCGTCGTAGATCGAGAACGTCGACTTGAGCCCGGCGTGGTCGTGCTCGGCGCGCAGGATCCGCACGCAGGCGGAGTGGAACGTGGACACCCACATCAGCCGGGCGCGGTTGCCGACCAGCTTGGCGACGCGCTCCTTCATCTCGCCGGCGGCCTTGTTGGTGAACGTGATCGCGATGATCTCGCCGGGGTGCACGTGGCGCTCGCCGAGCAGGTAGGCGATGCGGCTCGTGAGCACCTTGGTCTTGCCGGACCCGGCGCCGGCCACGATGAGCAGGGGCTGCCCCTCGTGCGTCACCGCGTCGCGCTGGGGACCGTTGAGCCCGTCCAGCAGCTCGCGCTTGGGTGGCCTGGACTGCGCCGCCGGGGCCTCGGGCTGCGGCTGGCGCGACTGAGGTACTTCGAAGAGAGCATGCATCGCACGGGCGACTCTACGCCGACCCCCCGACAGTTTCCGTCGTCCCGGGCCGGGCGGGTCGTACGCCTGACCGAAGACCGACGTATCCCAAGTTGCGGAACAACTTTCCGGCGGCCTCGGCGGCGTGCCATACTCGGCTACGTGATCGAGCGGGTGCGCTACTACTTTTTTTACGGCTACCGGAGTCCGGCAGCCGTAGGTCGCGCCTGATCGCAGAACCTACCGACGCCCCGGGCTCCGAAAAGCCCGGGGCGTTCGCGTTCCCGGGGAGCCCACCCGACGCAGAGGAACGAAGAGAAATGGCCGCCATCACCATGGAGCAGCAGCCCGCCGACTCCCAGCCGGCAACCCCCGACCAGCACATCGCCGGCCTGCGCAACCGCATCGACGAGATCGACTCCGCGCTCGTGGCATTGTGGAAGGAACGCGCCTCGATCTCGCAGGAGGTCGGCAAGACCCGCGTCGCCGCCGGGGGCACCCGTCTCGTCCTCAGCCGCGAGCGCGAGATCCTCGAGCGCTTCTCCCAGGAGCTCGGCGCCGACGGCACGCAGCTGGCGCTGTTGATCCTGCGCGCGGGCCGTGGGCCGCTGTAGACGGTACAACTAGGAACATGACCTTCCCTCCCTCGGCCGCGCCCCTGACGGACGTCGAGCGTGTGCTGTGCGTTCTCGCGCACCCCGACGACGTCGACTTCGGCTCGGCCGGCACGATCGCCACCTGGGTCGACGCCGGCATCGAGGTCGCGTACCTGCTCGTGACGAGGGGCGACGCGGGCGGCTTCGACGACACGCCGCGCGAGGAGATGCCCGTCCTGCGCGAGGCGGAGCAGCGCGCGGCCGCCGCGGCCGTGGGCGTCAAGCAGGTGGATTTCCTCGACGGGTACCGCGACGGCATTCTCGAACCGACGATCGGGCTGCGCCGGGACATCACCGCGGCCATCCGCCGGTTCCGGCCCGACCGCGTGCTCACGAGTTCGCCGCTGCGGCGGTGGGAACGCCTCGCCGGCCCGAGCCACCCGGACCACCTGGCGGCGGGCGAGGCCACGACGTGTGCGGTGTACCCGGACGCGCGCAACCCGTTCACGTTCACGGACATCGGCCTCGAGGCGTGGACCGTGCGCGAGATCTGGTACAGCGGCGGCCCCGGCCCCGACCACTTCGTCGACGTCACCGACACGTTCCCGCGCAAGCTCGCGGCCCTGCGCGCGCACGCCTCGCAGACCTCCCACCTGGACGGCTTCGAGGAGATGCTGCGCGAGCGGCACGCGATGGTGGCGCGGGCGGGCGGGCTGCCCGAGGGTCGGCTCGCTGAGGGCTATTCGGTCTTCTCGACCGGCTGAACTGTCTGTCCCCGACATGTCGGGCGCTGGCGCGCCGCGACATAACGGATTTTTCGCCTGGCGGGGTTTATGTCGGCTTACCTGGACTTTGGGGCTGTCCGACGACGCTCGGCCGATGGTGGCGGGAGCTTGCGCTCCCGCAATGTGTAAGCGTGGTCGCTGTTCGTTGTTGCGTGCGGTTATTCCTCTTGGTCGTGGTTTGCCGGCGGGTTCGTGCGGGTCGTCATTCGGTGGTCCCGGGTTTGTGCGCTATATGAAGTGGGGCGGCGGGTTTCGGGAGTGGTTGGGATAATTGTGGGGTGGTGGGGCAGATATCGTTGTTCAGTCGGGCGCAAGTGGCTTCTATGCGGGATCGGACTCGGGCGCGGAATTGGTCGCCTTCTCGGGATGCGTTTCGGCGGGAATGCAAGGAACGTCGCTATTGGGGGTTGAAGCGGCGGTACGAGGAGAAGCTTCGGCGGCAATATGGCAGCGCCGAGGCGGGGTATGCGAGCTTTGCGCGGCGGGCGGCGGAGGCGAAGGCGAACTACGAGCGGCGGGCCGCCCTTGCGCCGGGCGAGTCGGCTCCGGTCGTTGAGCAGGCCGAATGCCCGGTCGCGTCGATTCCGTCCGTTGAGGAGACCGGATCTCCCGTCGCGCCGGATGGGCGGCCCGTGGAGCCGGTCATCGCCGACAATTACCGCGATCCCGCGCCACGGCCGAACAATGGATGGCGTCGCGCGTCCGCACCGCTGCACATCGGCACCATTATCGCGCCGTTCGGCCGGTGCTCCAATACGCGCAACAATCAATCGGTATCCGCGGTGGGCGATCAGACCAGGCGGCGGTCGGCGGCCCAGCGCGACAATTCGTACCGGTTCGACATCTGCAGTTTGCGCAGCACGTTGGACACGTGTGTCTCGACCGTCTTGATCGAGATGAAGAGCTCCTTGGCGATCTCCTTGTACGCGTACCCGCGCGCGAGCAGGCGCAGGACCTCGCGCTCGCGGTTCGTCAGCTGGTCCAGCTCCGGGTCGGCCACCGGCGCGTCCGGGCGGGCGGCGAACGCGTCCAGCACGAAGCCGGCCAGGCGCGGCGAGAACACCGCGTCGCCGTCGGCCACTCGGCGGATCGCGTCGGCGAGTTCGTCCGGGGAGATGGTCTTCGTTACGTAGCCGCGGGCGCCCGCTCGGATCAAGCCGATCACGTCTTCGGCCGCGTCGGAGACCGACAGGGCCAGGAAGCGCACGTGCGGGTGGGTGCGGCGCATCGCGTCCAGGACCGCTCGGCCGCCGCCGTCGGGCATGTGGACGTCGAGCAGGACCACGTCGGGCTCCAGGGCGGAGATCTTCTGGACCGCCTCGGCCACGGCGCTCGCCTCGCCGATCACGTCGACGTGCAGGCCTAGCTCGGCGCGTACGCCGGCGCGGAACATCGCGTGGTCGTCGACCAGGAACACTCGCAGGCGCTGGGTCTCTTCGGTGCTCATCGCTCTCCGCTTTCGGTGGTGGCCGGGTGCTTGCGGCGCCGGGCCTCGGTGTCGATCGGCATGCTGAGGCGCACCTCGGTGCCCTCTCCCGGCGTGCTGCGGATCTCGGCTTTGCCGCCGTGGCGCTGCATGCGCAGGATGATCGAGCCGCGGACCCCGTGGCGATCATCGTCCACCGCGGCCAGGTCGAAGCCGGCGCCCCGGTCGCGTACGAAGACGCTGATGCAGTCGGGCTCGACCTCGGCGTACAGCGAGATCGTCTGCACCTTCGCGTGCTTCGCGGCGTTGACCAGCGCCTCGCGCGCGGCCGCGACGATCGCGCCGGCCTTCTCGTCGACGTCCACGTCGCCGACCACGACGGTCTCCACGGCGACCGCGAAGGTGTCCTCGACCTCGGCCGAGGCCTCCTCCAGCGCGGCGCTGAGCTTCTCGATGGGCGAGGCCGTCGGCTTGTACAGCCAGTTGCGCAGGGTCCGCTCCTGCCCGCGCGCCAGCCGTTGTATCTCCTTGACGTCGCCCGCGTTGCGCTGGATCAGGGCGAGCGTGTGCAGCACCTGGTCGTGGATCATCGCGGCCAGCTCGGCCCGCTCCTGCTCCCGCACGCGGGCCTCGCGCTCGGTGCTGAGCTGGGTGAACATGCGGTACAGCAGCGGCGCGAGCGCGAGCCCCACGCCGGCCAGGGCCACGGCCGCGAAGCCGAGCCCGTAGCCGATCGAGGAGAAGGGCACACCCCGCAGCGGTACCCCCACCACGAACACGCCGATGATCCCGGCCACGACGAGCAGGCCGCCACCGACGAAGCGGACGAGGTACGACTTGCGGTTGTTGTCCATCACGGAGCCCAGCCACGGCATCCCCGGCACGGTCGCCGACCAGCGCTCACGGCGCTTGGGGTCGGCCTGGTGCCAGATGATGCCGGCGCCCAGCGCGATGATCGCCGCGAGCCAGCCGATCACGGAGGAGATGCTGCCGTCGGGCTGCACCATGAGGCGCAGGATCACGATGCCGACGCCGAGCGCGAGGAACGAGAACAGCTGGTTGACGTTGCGCCCGCCGCCGCGCCCGTGCGGCTGTAGCGGCAGGACGGCCCAGAACGCGGCGTAGAGCAGTGCGCCGAGCCCGTTGAAGGCGGCCAGCACCACGAACGCCACCCGCACCAGCACGACCGACGCACCCAGGTGTGCGGCGATGCCGGCGGCCACGCCTCCCACGACCCGGTCGGCGGGCTCGCGGTAGAGGCGGCGGGCGGGGAACGGGCTGCTCATCGGGCTCGTCTCTGCTCGACTGCGGATTCGGTACCTCAGATCGTCACACGAACCACCAGGCGAAACCACTCCGAGCACCCCGGAGCCGCAGAATCAGGGTGGCGTCAGGGTCGATGCCTGAGGCGTTCCACCCCACCCGTCCGCGAGCATGGAAGGCATGACGAACCCGCCTGCCGCCGACGAGCCGGCCGCCAACGCCGCCGCGGAACGGGCCGCGGAGCCAGTGGACGAACGCAAGCCCGCCCACGACCCCGCGCCGCTCACCGCATCCGGCGCCGGCGACCCCACCCCCAGCTCCGCCGAGGTGACCGAGGACCTCGACGCGGACGAAACTGACAAAACCCTCAAGGACGACGTTCCCCGCCTCGAGGCCGAGTACGCCTCGCCGGACCCCGCGGCCCCGTTCGAGTGGCCCGCCGAGGACACGGACCAGCCGGCCGCGCCGCCACCCCCGCCGCCGTCGGGAGCAATGCCGCCGCCCGGGAGCATGCCGCCCCCCGGGGCCATGCCGCCGCCCGGAGGCATGCCGCCACCGCCGCCGTTCGGGGCACCGCCGTTCGGCTTCGGCTCGGCCGGGTTCAACCGGAACCTGCTCGTACGCCCCCAGCAGGGGCGGTACGTCGCCGGCGTCTGCGCCGCCATCGGCCGCGCCACCAACACCGACCCCACCCTGTGGCGGGTCATCTTCGCCGTGCTGACCCTGGCCGGCGGGGTGAGCATCGTCGCGTACCTGCTCGGCTGGCTCCTGCTGCCCTCCGAGGGTGACACCGGCTCCCCGCTGGAGGCGCTGCTCGGCCGCGGCCGCTCCGGCACCTCCGCGCCGCTGGCGATCGTCATCGGCGTCTGCGCGGTGCTCGCGTTCCTGCTGGTCATGTCCCAGAACTTCGGCGCCGCGCTGGTCGGGCTGGCCGTGGTCTTCGGCGTGATCGCCCTGGTCGTGCGCGGGCAGGGCAACCAGCAGCAGGGGCCGCCACCCGGGCCGTACGTGCCGCCGGCCGTGCCGAACCCGGCGCCCGGCCCGTTCGCGGCGACCGGCTCGTCCTTCGGCGGCCCCCAGTTCGGCGGCCCGTCGTTCCAGCCCGCCGCCGGGGCACCGAACCCGTCGTACGGTCCCATGGCGTTCGGGGCGCCCTCGTTCGGCTCCGCCCCGACCCCGCCGCAGGCCCCCGTCACCCCGGGCGCACCCGTGGCGAGCGCGCCCCCGGCCGGATCCCAGGGCGGCGTGAGCACGGCCGAGGAGTCCGCGACCGGCGCCCAGCCGGCCACCGCTCCCCCGGCGCAGCAGCCCACGGCGTACGCAGAGGGCAAGCCGGCGATGACCGGCCCGCGGCCTCCGATGTTGCCGCCGCTGCCGCCGCTGCCGCCCCTGGCCCCGCTGCCGGGTGGCTACCGGCCGCCGTTCGCGCCGCACGGGCCCTACGCGGCCAGCAGCCCGTACGCGGCCAGCCTCGGCTACCCGCCGCCCGGTGTGCCGGTGTCGCCGTACCCGGGCCTGGCCCCTACGCCGCCGCCGAAGAAGCCCAAGGAGAAGTCGCGTCTGGGCCGGATCACGTTCTCGCTGATCCTGCTCGCCCTGGGCGTCCTCGCGGCGCTCGAGGTCACCGTGGCGGATTTCAAGGCGAGCACATTTTTCGCGGTACCGCTGGCAATCACCGCCCTTGGTCTGATCACTGGCGCATGGCTCGGCCGGGCGCGGGTCCTGATCCTGCTCGGCGCCGTGCTGAGCATCGCTCTGGCGATCGCGACCGCCGCGGCACAGACCTCGATGCCGCACAGCAGCGAGAACATCAGCATCCAGCCGGGTTCGTTCGACGAGTTGCAGGGTCGGTACAGCACCGACATCGGCGACATCGACGCCGATCTCACCCAGCTCAACTTCAAGGCCCAGGAGGTGTCGCCGACGGTCGTCGAGTTCCACGTCGGGGCCGGGAACCTCGACATCCAGGTCCCGCCGAACGTGGATGTCACCGTCAACGTGCACATCCAGGGCGGCGACTGCCACATCTTCGACAACAACGGCTGCGGCGGCTTCCGCACGAGCACGACGGTCACCGACTACGGGACCGACGGGCCGGGCGGCGGCAAGCTGGAGCTCAACCTGGACATGCAGTGGGGCGATGTGAGGGTGGAACGATGAAGCCACACCGTCTGGACGGCGTCTCGCTGACGTTCGGCCTGATCTTCCTGGGCATCGTGGTGGTCTGGCTGTTCAACCAGGCCGTCTCGGTGAATTTGAACGCCGGCTGGATCGTGGCCGTGGGCCTGATCCTGTTCGGGGGCCTCGGCCTGCTGGGGGCACTGCGCTCCGACAAGGAGAAACCGGAGCGCAGCAAGGCCGGGGCGAACGGCGACGGGCTGGGCTACGACCTCGACGCGGACTGAACCGGGCGGGGGGCCCGGGTTCGCGAGCGAGGACGTGGACCGGTACATCGCGGCACGGAATATGCTGGCCGACGGGGTTCGTGACCCCGTCGGCCGGCTGTCTGTTCCGGCTGGGCCGGTCCAGACCATCATCTGCCTTTGAGGAGCCCTTCCGAGATGACCCAGTTTCCCGTTGGCGGCACATCCGGCGCTTCCCGCCGCCCGATCCAGATCGGTGACCGGGCCGCCCGGGTCCTCGCCTCCGAGCTCGCCCGCCACGGCGGTCCCAAGACCGGCCTGGTGATCGGCGCGGCCGCCGGCTCCGCGGCGCTGGCCGCGGTGATCGACGCGCTGCTGCCCGACGACCGGCTGACCCTCGTCGGCTCCGGTCCCGGCGCGGCCGACGCCCTGCGCGAGCACGTGGAGCGCCAGGGCCGCTGGGTCGCCGAGCGCACCCGCGTGATCGACTCGATCGACACCGCCGAGCCCTCCGACGTGGTGATCCACGCCGAGGCGCTGACCGGCAGCGCCGAGGACGCCCGCGAGGTGCTGGCCGGCCTGGCCAAGCTGGTCACCGACGGCGGCGTGCTCACCGTGGTGGTGCCCGCGACCCGCCTGCCCAGCGGCGCGGCCGACGAGGTCGAGCGGCAGGCGGCGCTGTACGGCGTCGGAAGCGACCTGGTCCTGCGCAACGTGCCGCCGGTGCGCATCCACCGCCTGCGGCACACCCCCGCCCACCACAGCGTCGCCGCGAACCTGCTGCCGGCGCTGCGCCCGTCGAGCGTGCCGCTGACCCGGGGCATGAACATCGACTCCAACGGCGTGGCCGCGGCCGGCATCGCGCTCGGCCTGGCCGCGCTGGCCAAGGCGGCCCGGCCGAAGTCGAAGCTGTGGCTGGTCCCGGCCCTGGCCGCGGCCCCGGTGGCGGCGTTCTTCCGCGACCCGCAGCGCGACGTGCCCGAGGACCCGAAGGCGGTCGTGGCGGCCAGCGACGGCAAGGTGCTCGGCGTGGAGCGGATGCACGACAAGCGCTTCGGCGACATGGAGTTCCTGCGCATCGCGGTGTTCCTGTCGGTGCTCGACGTGCACGTGAACCGCGCGCCGGTGGCCGGCAAGGTCGTGGACTACTTCGTCGAGGACGGCGGCTACGCGGCGGCGATGAAGCCGGAGGCGGAGCACAACGTCGCGGCGTACACGCTGCTGGAGACGGCCCACGGCCCGGTCGCGGTCGTCCAGCGCACCGGCCTGATCGCCCGCCGCATCGTCCAGCGCGCGCCGATCGGCTCGCTGCTGGCCAAGGGCGAGCGCTTCGGCCTGATCCGCTTCGGCTCCCGCACCGACGTCTACCTGCCCGCGGACCAGGCCGACCCCGAGGTGGCCCCGGGCGACCGCGTCGTCGGCGGCCAGACCGTCATCGCGAGCTGGAAGTAACTACCGGAACCGGCCTAAGCGGAGCGTAACCGAAATATCCGATAAGTCGCGGCGCGAAGCGCTCGACTTATCGGCCCGGAACGAGAGCGGCCCCGCTTCCCGAGGAGGGAGCGGGGCCGTTCTGCTTCTTCGTCAAGTTTGGTGCGGTCCGTGAACGCCCGAAGCCGAACGAACCCGGCTCCTTCGCCCCCGGACGGTGACCCACGTGTGGGAGGGGGTTTGGGTGGAGCGGAGCTCCCCCGATGGGGAGCGCAGCGCGAAACTCAGACTGTCTTGCGGTGCTTGATCCAGAGCAGCGGGCCGCTGACCAGGTAGGCGAAGACCACCACGACGAACGTCACGCGGTAGTTCACCAGGGCGCCGATCACCGGCAGGACCAGCAGCCACGGCGGGAGCTTCACGAGGCGGGCCAGCTTCGCGTACGGGAAGCTGGAGACCATCGCCAGGCCGAGCAGCACCACGCCGCTGACGCGCAGGGCGGCCGGCATCTGCGGGGCGATCAGCGTGCTCAGCGCGAGCACCGCGGCGCACATCGTCGTCGGCACGCCGCAGAAGAAGCGGCCGTCCTTCGGCGAGACGTTGAACCGGGCGAGGCGGATCGCCGCGGCCGCCGCGACCAGGGCGCAGGCCGGGACGAGCAGCCAGCCGGGCGCGGAGCCGTTCAGCCAGGCGTACACGACCACGGGCGCGGCCAGGCCGAACGAGCACATGTCGGCGAGCGAGTCCATCTGCGCGCCGAAGGGGCTGGCCACGCCGAGGCGGCGGGCCAGGAAGCCGTCGAGGCCGTCGAAGATGACGCAGGCGATGAGCAGCGAGGCCGCGACCCGCACGTTGCCCTGGTTGACCGCGATGAAGATCGCCGACAGGCCGAGCATGAGGCTGCTCAGGGTGCAGGCGTTGACCAGGGCGAAGCGGATGCGGCGGGCGACGGTGCGCTCGCCGGGCAGCAGCGGGATGGCGAGCGACTGCGGCTCGTCGTCCAGCTGGGGCGGGAGCTGCACCGGCGGCGCGAGCTCGACCGCCGGGCTGACCGGGGCGAGAGCCGTCAGGTCTCGTGACAGTCCGTCACGGCGACGCATCCGCAGGCGCGGCAGCCGGACGCGGCCGGTGCGGGCGTCGGTCTCCGCGGCGGGGACGAGCAGGGTGGTCGCGCCGGCGACATTGCCGTCACCGCGGCGTCCGGCGCGTCCGGCGAAGAGCACCTGGCGGGCGAGGGAGCCGCTGCGCCGCAGCCGTCCCGCCCATTGCCGACCGCCACCGGGGCGGGGGCTGTCCGTGGTGCGTCGTCGCTGCCAAGGTGTGCTCGGCACTGATCCTCCACTGTAGGAACGAGGTTCCCACGGTCGCTTTTCCGGGGCTTTTGACCCCCGGTGTCCGTTTCGCGAGACGATCTCGCGATCTACACGGTCTCATATCAGGTCGCGATTGGCGATGCCTCAGGATGGAAACCGCCGTTTCAGGCGAGTCGCGGAACTACTGCGTGTAGTTTTGCGTTAACCTCTAGTCCATTGTAACGAAGCCGGTCACTCGCCCGTTGCGGGCAGTGATGCCGCCCATTGGACGACTTCCGTGACGGGCAGGCCATCGAGGTCGGTCGGCTCGAACCAGGCCGCCGCCGCGGTCGACCCGCCGGCCGCCTCCGTCACGCTCGGTGTCGACGGCTCGGGCACGAGCACCCGATAGAGCGCCCGGACCGCGTGCCAGTTCATCGGGTACCCCTCCGGGCCCACGAGCCCGGAACTGCGCCGGTGGGTCACCCCGAGCAGTTCGACGATCTCGCCGCGCTGGCCGGTCTCCTCGTACAGCTCCCGCAGCAGCGCCTCGGCCGGCTGCTCGCCGACGTCGGTCCCGCCGCCCGGCAGGTGCCAGCGCCCGGCCCCGGGGAACCCGCGCGCGATCTCGGTGAGCAGGACGCGCCCGGCCGGGTCGGTGACGAACCCGTACGCGGCGAAGCGCTGGCCCTTCGGCAGATCGGACTCGGCGGTCGGCTCGGCGTCCGGCCGGGCCGGAGACCGCGCGGGGACGACGTCGAAGAGGACGCGATCCTCGTGGAGCTCGGGGGTGGTCAGGGCGAGCACTTCGCGTACCCGCGAAACCGCCACCGGCAGCCCGGCGCCCTCGCGGAACAGCCGCACCACCGCGGACGCCGGGTTCTCCCCGTGCCGGATCGGACCGCCGAACTCCTCGGCCGCGCCCGGCAGCCGGCCGTAGACCGTGATCACCCGTGTCTGCGTCATGGTGATCAGCGTAGGCCGACCCCGCGAAGGGCCTCCTCCGTCACCTCCGTCAATGGCAGCTCGTCGAGGTCGTCCGGGTCGAACCAGCGCGCCTCGGCGGTCGAGCCGCCGACGTCGTAGATGACCGGACGGCTCGAGCGGGCGACCTGGACGCGGTAGAACGCGCGGACGCCGTGCCAGTCGATCGGGTAGCCCTCGGGCCCGAGCTGGGCCGCGTCGCGGTGGCTGGCCACGCCGAGCAGCTCGACGATCTCGCCCTCCTGGCCGGTCTCCTCGACCAGCTCGCGGATGAGCGCGACGCCGGGCTGCTCGCCGAAGTCGGTGCCGCCGCCGGGCAGGTGCCAGCAGCCGCCGCCGGGGTAGCCGTCGGCGATGCGGGTGAGCAGGACGCGGTTGCGCCGGTCGGTGCAGACCGCGTAGGCGGCGAAGCGCTGGGCGCGGTGCAGCCCGTCGGGGCCGGGCACGGCGTAGAAGGACGGCACCTCGGGCGTGCCGTCGGGCCGGATGTCGGCGGTGGCGTCGGGCAGGCCGAGCGCGTCGGCGGTGAACCGCCGCAGCGGCAGGGCCTGCGCCTCCTCCAGCGTCACCCAGCGGGCGAGGTCGGTGGGCTGGCCGACCCGGTCGCGCAGCGCGCCGCCGCGCATCGTGACCTCGTAGATCAGCCGGTCGGTGTGGATCGTGAGCCCCCGCGCCGGCAGCGCCCGCATGTCGGCCAGCACGTCGCGCAGCTTCACCACGGCGACGGACAGGCCGGTCTCGGCCGCGGTCTCCCGCACGACGGTGTCGACCGGGTTCTCACCGTGGTCGACAGCGCCGCCGGGCAGCGACCATGCGCCGGGCGTCCCGGACTTGGCCGAGGCCCGCACGAGCAGGACCGTGTCGCCGTCGGCGCAGAGGCAGTAGGCCGCGATGCGCCGCAGCGGCTGTAACGCTGGAGTCACGGAGATAAATTGTCCGGCTTTTGCCGCAGGTCGCAAGGGCCCCAGCACCCTGAAGGGGGATTCACTCCCATTCAATAGTGCCCGGCGGCTTCGACGTAACGTCGACGACCACGCGGTTGACCTCCCGGACCTCGTTCGTTATCCGGGTGGAAATCTTGGCGATCAGCTCGTGCGGCAGCCGCGACCAGTCGGCGGTCATGGCGTCGTCGCTGGAGACCGGGCGCAGCACGATCGGGTGACCGTACGTCCGCCCGTCGCCCTGCACCCCGACGCTGCGCACGTCGGCGAGCAGCACCACCGGGAACTGCCACACGCTGCGGTCCAGGCCGGCCGCGGTGAGCTCCTCGCGGGCGATGAGGTCGGCGGCCCGCAGGATCGCCAGCCGCTCCTCGTCGACCGCGCCGATGATCCGGATCGACAGGCCCGGCCCCGGGAACGGGTGCCGCATGACGATCTCCTCGGGCAGCCCGAGCGCGGCCCCGATCTGGCGTACCTCGTCCTTGAACAGCGTCCGCAGCGGCTCGACCAGCGCGAACTTGAGGTCGTCGGGGAGCCCGCCCACGTTGTGGTGGGACTTGATGTTGGCGGTGCCGGTGCCGCCGCCGGACTCGACCACGTCGGGGTACAGCGTGCCCTGCACGAGGAACTCGACGTGCTCCTCGGCGTCGAGCTCGCGGGCCGCGGCCTCGAACGTGCGGATGAACTCGCGCCCGACGATCTTGCGCTTCTGCTCGGGGTCGATCACCCCGGCCAGCGCCCCGAGGAACGTCGCGGACGCGTCGACGACCTTGAGGTTGATCCCGGTCGCGGCGACGTAGTCCTTCTCGACCTGCTCGGCCTCGCCCGCGCGCAGCAGGCCGTGGTCGACGAAGACGCAGGTGAGCTGATCGCCGACGGCCCGGTGGACAAGCGCCGCGGCGACCGCGGAGTCCACGCCGCCCGACAGGCCGCAGATGACCCGCTTGGCGCCGACCCGGGCCCGGATCGCCTCGACCTGCTCCTCGATGATGTTGTTCGAGGTCCAGGTCGGCTCGATGCCGGCGATGTCGTAGAGGAAGCGGCGCAGCACCTCCTGGCCGTGCGGGGTATGCGCCACCTCGGGGTGGAACTGCACGCCGGCCAGCCGGCGCGCGGTGTCCTCGAACGCGGCCACCGGCGCGCCCGGGGAGCCGGCGGTGACGGTGAACCCGGCCGGGGCCGCGGTCACGCAGTCGCCGTGGCTCATCCACACCGACTGCTCGCCCGGCAGGTCGCGCAGGAGCACTCCGCCGCCGGACGCGATCGTCAGCGGCGTGCCGCCGAACTCGCGGTTCCCGGTGTGGGCGGCCTCGCCGCGCAGCGCCACGGCCATCGCCTGGAAGCCGTAGCAGATGCCGAAGACCGGCACGCCGCCCTCGAACAGCCCGGCGTCGACCTGCGGCGCGCCCTCCTCGTAGACCGAGGACGGGCCGCCGGAGAGGATGATCGCGGCGGGCCGCTTGGCCAGCATCTCGGCGACCGGCATCGAGCTCGGCACGATCTCCGAGTAGACGTGGGCCTCGCGCACCCGGCGGGCGATCAGCTGGGCGTACTGGGCACCGAAGTCGACGACGAGCACTGGCGGCGGCGTGGTCATACCGAAAAGCCTAGTCGGAGCGCCGCCGGAGCCTCCGCCGGGACGGCCGGACGGGTCGGGGGCACCGGCGGCACGGGAACATAGGGAGCGCCCAGCTCCGGCCGCCGATCCGGCTCGCCCTTGTTCGGCCACATCGACGCGGCCCGCTCGGCCTGGGCCGCGATCGTCAGCGACGGGTTCACCCCCAGGTTGGCCGAGACCGCGGCGCCATCGACGACGTGCAGCCCGGAATGGCCGAAGACGCGGTGGTACGCGTCCACGACCCCGCTCTCGGCCGAGTCCCCGATCGCGGCCCCGCCGAGGATGTGCGCGGTCAGCGGGATGTTGAACACCTCCGACCAGCCGCCGCCGGGTAGCCCGCCGATCTCCTCGGCCAGCAGGCGTACGGCCTCGTTGCCTGCCGGGATCCAGGCCGGGTTCGGCTCGCCGTGCCCCTGCGTCGTGGTGAGCCGCCGCCGGCCCGTCCACGAGCGCTTGTAGTGCACGTTCAGCGAGTTGTCGAGCGACTGCATGACCAGCGCGATCACGGTCTTGTGCGACCAGCGGTACACCGAAAGGACCCGCAGGTGCCGGATCGGGTGCCGGAAGAACGCCCCGAACCAGCGCAGCGGCCGCCAGGGGCCGCCGTCGGTGAGCACGGTCTGCAGCAGGCCCATCGCGTTGGAGCCGGGGCCGTAGCGGACCGGTTCGATGTGCGTGCTGGCGTCGGGGTGGAACGAGCTGGTGATCGCCACGCCGTCGGTGAAGTCGGCACCCTTGCGCAGCGAGCGCGCGCCGACGATGGACTCCGAGTTGGTGCGGGTGAGCGTGCCCAGCCGGGGCGAGATCCGGGGCAGGATGCCGTCGGCCCGCATCCGGTGCAGCAGGCGCTGGGTGCCGATCGCCCCGGCGGCGAAGACGACCTGGCCGGCCTCGAAGGTCGTACGGCGCCGCCGCCGGTCGGTGCCGCGGGTCTCGACCACGTAGCCGTCCTCCGTGGGGCGCACGGCGGTGACGGTCGTCAGCGGGTACACCTGCGCCCCCAGCTTTTCGGCCAGGAAGAGGTAGTTCTTCACGAGCGTGTTCTTGGCCCCGACACGGCATCCGGTCATGCAGGCCCCGCAGTGCTCGCAGGTCCGGCGCTCCGGCCCGGCGCCGCCGAAGTACGGGTCCACGCCCGAGCGGCCGAAGTACACCCCGACCGGCGTGGCGTGGAAGGAGTCCCCGACGCCCATGCGCTCCGCGACCCGCCGGAACGCCCGGTCGGCGGCGGTGGTGCGGGCGTAGGTCGCGACCCCGAGCATCCGCTCGGCCTGGTCGTAGAAGGGCTCGAGCTCGGCCCGCCAGTCGGTGATGCCCCGCCACTGCGGGTCCTCGTAGAACGGCGGCAGGGGGCGGTACAGCGTGTTGGCGTACACCAGCGAGCCGCCCCCGACCCCGGCGCCGGCCAGCACGAGCACGTTGCGGAGCATGGTGATCCGCTGGATGCCGAAGCAGCGCAGCGCCGGGGCCCACAGAAATCGGCGCGCGTCCCAGGAGGTCTTGGGGAAATCCTCGTCCGCGAAACGGCGCCCGGCCTCGAGGACGGCGACCGAATACCCCTTCTCCGCCAGGCGCAACGCGGTCACGCTGCCGCCGAAACCGGACCCGATCACCACGACGTCGTAGCGCATGGCCCCATAGTGACTCACGAGTAACTTAGGCGGTAGCCCCTTCGGTTTCGTGTGCCGTTTGCGGCAGACTGGTCAACTATGGCGAGACTTCCCGGCGGGCTGCCCGTCTGGCGTGGTCGCCGGCTGCTGGGGGGACCGGCCGCCGCGCCGTCGCCGCCCGCGCTGCCGGCCGTCGATGCGAACCACCACGCGGCGCTGCACGCCGTGGTCCTGGACGCCCTGAAGTTCGCCGATGTGGCGGCTCCGCACTCGGTGCACCTGGGCGGCGCCGCGGCCGTGCGGTTCGACGGCGGCGCGCTCGTCATCGGGCTGCCCCTGGCCTGGGGCCTCTCCGCCGACCAGATGCGCGTGCTGCTCACCCACGAGCTCGCCCTGCCCGCCTCCCGCCACCCCGATCTCGTACGGAACCTGCTCGACGCCCGCCGCCGCGCCCCGGCCTCGGAGAAGGCCGCGATCCGCCACGCGCGCCTGCTGGCCGCCACCGAGCCGCTGCTGGCCGAGGCCGAGCAGGTCCGCGACGCCGCCGCGATCACGGCGGCCGGCGGCGGCCTCTCGGCCGTCGAGGACGCGGCCCGTGCCCTGCTCAAGGCGGCCGCGATCGCCGCGGCGTTCTCGGCCTTCGCCGCCTCCCCGCTGGCCTCCGGCACGATGTCGGCCTTCAGCACCGGCTCCCTGCCCACGACGGGCGCGATCCGGGCCGAGGACCTGCACGCGGGCTGGCGGCTGCGCCTGTCCCGCTGGGGCGCCCCCAGCGCCGACCTCGACCGCGGCGACCTGGCCGCGCGCCACCCGGGCCTGGCCGAGGAGCTGCGCGCGCCCACCGACGACCCCCTGGTGACCCTGGACCCGGACGCGGCCCACATCGACGAGCTCGACGTACCGGCCCTGCGCTCGCTGGCCGCCCAGGTGCTGGCGGCCTCCGACGAGCCCTGGGTCCGCCTGGCCGACCTGCCCGTCGAGTCCTACCTGCCCGACGTGGAGCGGCGGGCACGGCAGTACGTCGAGGCCGTCAACGAGGTCCTGGGCCGCGCGCCGGACGGGCGCGACGAGCTGGCCGGGACGCTGCTGCGCCGCCCGGTCGACGTCGAGCGGGCCCGGCACGGACTCCCGCCGGCCGAGGCCGAGGCCGAGGCGCCGCCGCCGTGGATGGGCGCGGCGCTGCTGGCGGTGGTGGTCGAGTACGCGCTGCTGCGCAAGGGCTGGCGGCGCGAGCACCCCCTGCTGCCCCGGCGGCTGCTCTCCCCCGACTCGGCGTCGGTGCTGGACCTCAACGAACTGGTGCGCAGCGATCCGGGCGCCCTGCGCACCCACCTGGGGTGAGGACTACAGGCTCGCCTGGGTGATCGACAGCTCGGCCGGGTAGACGACCATGTAGCCGTTCTGCGTGCGCTGCTCCACGACCGCGGCCGCGAGCTGGTTCACGCCCGTGCCGTCGAAGCGCACCCCGTTCCACGGCATGATCGTCTGCGTCGCCGGCAGGGTGAGCTGCTGGACCGCGTTGCGCACCGACTGCTTCGAGTAGTCCGACGCCTGGTCCATGGCCATGACCAGGGTCAGCGTCGCCATGAAGGCGTCGGCGGCGACCTCGGTGAGCTTGGTGTGGTACGCCTGCTCGAACATCGCGCCGACGACCTGGGCGGTCGGGTTGCGGGCGGCGAACTCGTTCGACCAGCCCGCGGTGCGCATCGCCACCGGGTTCTTCACGCCGTCCAGCGCCGCGACGCCCGGGCCGATCGCGATCACCGGGGCGGTGCCCTTGAGCCGGCCGGCCAGGTCGTTGGCGACGCTCGCCTCGGCGGGGGTGGTGACGATGGCGAGTACCGCATCGCCCTTCTGCACCTGCCCGTTGGGCTGGCCCGCCTCGCTGCCGGCCAGCGGCAGGATGTGGTCCTTGCCCGCGACGTCGTACCCGGCGGCCTGGCTGAGGTCCTCGATCGAGCTCTTGAGGTTGGCGACCTCCTTGCCGATCAGCTCGCCGCTCGGCGCCCCCGCGGCCGTCACGACCCGCTTGATCTGGCCGTTCGTGCTCTTGTACCGATACAGCAGGTCGAGCGCGGTGTTGACCGAGCTCCGGTCCGTCGGCTGGATGCGGAAGTGCCCGTTGCGGTTGTTCTCGGCGAAGCTGTCCGAGGTGCTCAGCGCGTCGACCAGGGAGACGCCGAGATAGTCGGCCGAGCGGCTGGTCGACTGGGCGACGTCGATCGTGTCGGCCAGGACCAGGCCGACCGCGCCGTCGTCGACGAGCTTGCCGGCCTCCTTCTCGATCTTCTCCGGCGCGCTGGCGGTGTCGCCGGTCAGCAGCGTGATCTTGGTGCCCCCGTGCAGGCCGACGCCGGCACCGAGGGGCAGGGGCAGCGGCTTGTTCGGCACGTCGCGGTTGACCACCTCGATGGCGAGCCGCGCGCCGAGGGTGGCCTGCTGGCCGAGTTGCGCGTTGGGCCCGCTCGTGGGGACCAGCAGCCCGATGGCGACATTGGCGGGCGTCGTCGCGACCGGCTTGGCGGACCCGGTGCAGGCCGACATGAGTAACGCCGTCGCCAGCACCAGGGCGGTCACTGCGGGCCGATGGCCCCGGGTGAGCACGGCGGATGACTCCTTGTGAAGCGTGCCAGGTCGGACGGCCGTATCCTTCCCGTCTGATCAATGCGTAGCAAGCCCGCTGTCCGGCTTCGAGTATTGTGACCTGCGCCACTATGACGTGGTTGGACACGGGTCGCAACCCTGGTTTGATAAGTGCCGCACGCTGCTCGGCAGCGCGATGACGCATGCGAAAGGTGTGGAGGGGTGCAGACCTTCGCTTCGCCGCCTTCCTCGAGGGCTCCGGCCGTCGTGATGAGGGTGAACAGCCATCGCCGGAGGCGGCCCGGGGAACCGCAACGGCGCAGCGCATCCCTGTTCCGGGTGCGCGACTGGCGCGTGCCCACGAAGCTCGCGGCCGTGCTCGTCCTGCCGGCCGTGGCCTTCCTGGTCATCGCCGGCGTACAGATCAACGTGTCCGTGCAGGACGCGACGAAGCTGGACCAGTTCGCCCAAGGGGTCAAGGTCGGCCGCCAACTGACCGATCTCATCCACCAGTTGCAGCTGGAAAGGGACCGAACGGTCGGATATATCGCCAAGACGACCAGCGGTCCGCCGCCTTCCGGTCCGAATCCGGCCGCCGACGACCTCGCCGAAAGCCAGGCGGCTACCGACGCCGCCCTGCAGGCCTTCTCCGAGCAGGCCCGCCCGCTGCTCAAGAACCCGATCTTCAGCGGCGTGCAGAACCGGATGGCCGCCGACTTCACCGACCTCGGCCTGGTCCGCGACGGCGTCGCGCACCGATGGCTGCGCGAGGAGGCGGTGTTCGACCAGTTCTCGGTGACCATCCAGCACCTCTTCGACCTGGTGCCGGACCGCCCCGACATCGGCGGCGACTCCCAGTCGGTGGCCGAGGTCTCCTCGCTCATGGACCTCGCCCAGGCCAAGGAGCTCAAGGACCAGCTGCGCGGGCGGATCTTCGCCGCGACCAGCGCCGGGAAGTTCGCGCCGGACGACTTCGAGACCTTCTCGGAGATCCAGGCGCGCCAGATCGCCGCGGTCGAGCGGTTCCGCGCCTCGGCGAGCCCGCGCCACCTCGCGCTGTACGACCAGAACCTGCGCCAGACCGCCGTGTCCACCGTCGCCCGGCTCCAGCAGGAGATCATCTCGCGGTCCCGGGGCGCCGCGGTCGGCGTCTCCGCCGAGGACTGGTGGCGGGCCAGTACACAGGAGCTGGAGTACATCCGCAGCATCGAGAAGCTGATGCTCGAGGACGCGATCAACGGCGCCGGCGACCGGAGCAGTACCCAGCGGACCAACGCCATCGTCGCCACCTCGGCGATCGTGCTGGTCATGCTCCTGGCCCTGCTGCTGTCCTGGCTCATCGGCCGGTCGATGGCCCGCTCGCTGCGCCAACTGCGGGCCCAGGCGCTCGATGTGGCCCAGCACCGGCTGCCCGAGGCGATCCAGCGCCTGCGGACGCTGCCGCGGGGCGAGACGGTCACCGTCGACACCACGACCCGCGTGCGCTCGTCCGACGAGATCGGCGAGGTGGCGGACGCGTTCACCGCCGTGCACCGCAGCGCGGTCAGCCTGGCCGTCGAGCAGGCGGTCATGCGGCGCAACGTCAACTCGATGTTCGTCAACCTGGCCCGCCGGTCGCAGACGCTCGTCGAGCGCCAGCTGCAGCTGCTCGACCAGCTCGAGTCGGCCGAGACCGACCCGGACCAGCTGGCCAACCTGTTCCGGCTGGACCACCTGGCCACCCGCATGCGCCGTAACGACGAGAACCTGCTGGTCCTCGCGGGCAGCGAGGCGACCCGCCGGTGGGCCCAGCCCGTGTCGCTGTCCGCGGTCATGCTCGCGGCGATGGCGGAGATCGAGCAGTACGCCCGCATCCGCCACGACGTGTCGAACGACGTCTTCGTCGTCGGGCACGCGGTCTCCGACATCGTGCACCTCTTCGCCGAGCTGCTGGAGAACGCGACCACGTTCTCCCCGCCCGACACCGTGGTGACGGTGACCGGCTGGCCGGCCCAGCAGGCCCGCGAGGCGACGATCGTCATCGAGGACAAGGGCATCGGCATGACCGAGTCCGGCCTCATCGAGGCGAACGAGCGCGTGTCCAGCCCGATCGCGATCGACGTGGCCGCGTCCGAACGGATGGGCCTGGTCGTGGTCGGCCACCTCGCCGACCGGCACGGCGTGTCGGTGCGGCTCACGGCGAGCGAGGACGGCGTCACCGCGTACGTCACGCTGCCCGCCCGCCTGCTGGCGACCCCGCCGGAGGGCGTCGGGCTCTACGGCAACAGCGCGGCCACCCGGCTGGCCGGGGCGGCGCGCCTGCCGATTCCGGTCGACGGCGGTACCTCGCAGGCCCCGGCCGGCGCCACGCCGATCGTGGACGCGCCGACGGCGGTGCTGCCGGCGCTGCCGTCCCGGCCCTCCCAGCCGGCCCCGCCGGAGAACGAGCCGGTCGACGGCGAGCCCGCGGACGACGAGGCCGACTCCGACGTGCCCTCGGTCGCCGCGCCGCCGCTGCCCCAGGCGCCTCGCGCCACGCCGGTCCCGAACGCCCCGGTGTCGGCGGCGCCCGTCTCATCGGCCCCGGTGTCGGCGGCGCCCGTCTCATCGGCCCCGGTCTCGGCGGCGCCGGTCTCGGCGGCGCCGGTCTCGGCGGCGCCGGTCTCGGCGGCCCCGGTCTCGGCCGTCCCGGTGTCCGCGGCGCCAGTCTCGGCCGTGCCGGTGTCCGCGGCGCCCGTCTCGACCGTACCGGCCTCGGCGACACCGGCGTCCACACCGCCCAACGGCGGGCCGGTCAAGCGGGGCCCGGGCCGGGCCGAGGACATCATCGCCGGCGCGTCCCGGCCCAACGGGGCGCCGGCCCCGAAGGGCACGCGCTGGTGGTCGCGCGGCGGGGGCGGCGAGGCCCCGCGGCCGGCGCCGGTGATCCCGGCCCAGCGGCAGCCGGTGACCGCCGGCACGAGCAGCGCCGGCCTGCCGATCCGGGTACCACAGGCGCAGCTGCCGGGCGACCCGAACCAGCCGGTTCCGGCGCCGGAAGACACCCAGCAGGTGACGATGCCGCACACCGAGCCGGACCCGGCGTCCGTGGGCAGCATGCTCACCCGGTTCTACAGTGGCGTGCATCGGGCCGCGAACGAGGACGAGGTGCCCACGGTGCCGATCAACGAACATCGAGGGAGCACGGCGTGACCCTGAGCCAACAAGCACGGGACCTGAGCTGGCTGATCAACGCGTTCACCGAGCGGGTACCCGGCATCGCCCATGCTGTGGTGGTCTCCTCCGACGGCCTGCTCGTGGCCGTCTCGGACCATCTGCCCCGTGACAGCGCCGATCAGCTCGCCGCGGTCACGTCGGGCCTGGTGAGCGTCACCAGCGGCGCCGCGCGGATCTTCGACGGCGACGAGGTCAAGCAGACCGTGGTGGAGATGGGCCAGGGCTTCTTCCTGGTCATGTCGATCCGCGACGGCTCGATCCTGGCCACGCTGGCCGGCCGCGACGCCGACATCGGCGTGGTCGGCTACGAGATGGCCCGCCTGGCCAAGCAGGCGGGCGAGATGCTGACCCCGGCGCTGCGGGCGGAGCTCCAGCAGGCGCTGCCCCGCTGATCCCGGGAACGACGCCGGGTGCTCAGGCTCAGCCCGAGCACCCGGCGGTGGCTCACTTGTCCAGGATCAGGCCGACCTTCTGGAACTCCTTGAGGTCGCGGTACCCGCACTTCGCCATCGCCCGCCTGAGCCCGCCGAAGAGGTTCAGCGCGCCGTCGGGGTCCTCGGACGGGCCGTAGAGCACCTTCTCCAGGCTGCCCAGCGTCTGCTCGGCCGACCCGAACGAGCCGCGCGGCAGCTTCGGGTGGCTCGAGACCGAGTGCCACCAGGCGCCGCCGGCCGGGGCCGAGTCGCTGCGCGAGAGCGGCTCGCCGACCATCACGGCGTCGGCGCCGCAGCCCAGGGCCTTGGCGATGTCGCCCGAGGTCTGGATGTTGCCGTCGGCGATGATGTGCACGTATCGCCCGCCGGTCTCGTCCAGGTAGTCGCGGCGCGCGTCGGCGGCGTCGGCGATCGCGGTCGCCATCGGCACCCGGATGCCGAGCACGCGGTCGGTGGTCGACCACTCGTCGGCGCCGATGCCCACGATGACGCCGGCGGCGCCGGTGCGCATCAGGTGCAGGGCGGTCTGGTAGTTGGTGCAGCCGCCGACGATGACCGGCAGGTCGAGGTCGGCGATGAACTCCTTGAGGTTCAGCGGCTCGTCGGTGGTCGAGACGTGCTCGGCCGAGACCAGCGTGCCCTGGATCACCAGGATGTCCACGCCGGCGTCGAGGATCACCGGGGCGAGCGCCAGGGTGTGCTGCGGCGACACGCGCACCGCGACCGTGATGCCGCCGTCGCGCATCTCCTTGACCCGCTCGCCGATCAGCTCGGGCTTGATCGGCTCGGCGTAGACCTCCTGGAGGCGCTGCGTGGCGGGGGCCTCGTCGTCGAGTCCGGCCAGCTCCTCGAGGATCTTGGTCGGGTCGGCGTACCGCGTCCAGAGCCCCTCCACGTTCAGCACGCCGAGGCCGCCGAGCCGCCCGAGCGCGACCGCGGAGGCCGGGCTCATGGTGGCGTCGGAGGGGTGGGCGACGCAGGGGATCTTGAACGGGTACGCGTCGAGCTGCCAGTTCGTGGAAACGTCGTCCACGTCGCGGGTGCGGCGCGTCGGGACGATCGCGATGTCGTCCAGGTGGTAGCCCCGCCGGGCGCTCTTGCTCAGCCCGATCTCGACCACATCACGCATTGTCAGCTCCTGTTGAATTCGGGGGGTGCTCAGCGCTCTAGCGCGAGTGGTAGTTCGGCGCTTCGACGGTCATCTGGATGTCGTGCGGGTGGCTCTCCTTGAGCCCGGCCGCGGTGATCCGGATGAGCCGGCCGCGCTCGTGCATGTCGGGGATCGTGGCCGCGCCGACGTAGCCCATCCCGGAGCGCAGGCCGCCGACGAGCTGCTGGGCCACCGCGGAGAGGAGGCCGCGGTAGGCGACCTGACCCTCGATGCCCTCGGGGACCAGCTTGTCGTCGGAGTTCACGTCGTCCTGGAAGTAGCGGTCCTTGGAGAAGGAGCGCGCCTGGCCACGGGACTGCATCGCGCCGAGGGAGCCCATGCCGCGGTACGTCTTGAACTGCTTGCCGTTGATGAAGATCAGGTCGCCGGGGCTCTCCTCGCAGCCGGCCAGGAGACTGCCCAGCATCACGGTGTCGGCGCCGGCGACAATGCCCTTGGCGATATCGCCCGAGTACTGCATGCCGCCGTCGGCGATGACCGGTACACCCAAGGGACGACAGGCCCGGGAAGCCTCCATGATCGCGGTGATCTGCGGCACACCGACGCCCGCGACCACGCGCGTGGTGCAGATCGAGCCGGGCCCGACCCCGATCTTGACCGCGTCCGCGCCCGCCTCGGCCAGCGCCTTGGCCCCCTCGTAGGTGGCCACGTTGCCGCCGACCACGTCGACCGTGGACTCCTTCTTCAGCCGCGCCACCATCTCGATCACCTGCCGGTTGTGACCGTGCGCGGTGTCGACCATGACGATGTCCAGGCCGGCGTCGATGAGCGTGCGGGCCCGCTTGTACGAGTCCTCGCCGACGCCCACCGCGGCGGCCACGCGCAGGCGGCCGGCCTCGTCCTTGGTCGCGTGCGGGAACTTCTCGCTCTTGGAGAAGTCCTTCACGGTGATCAGGCCGCGCAGCTTGCCGGAGCCGTCGACGATCGGCAGCTTCTCGACCTTGTGCTTGCGCAGCAGGGCCAGGGCCTCGTCCTTGCTCACCCCGACCCGCGCGGTGATCAGCGGCGCGACGGTCATGATCTCGCGGACCCGGATGTTCGGGTCGGACACGAAGCGCATGTCGCGGTTGGTCACGATGCCGACGAGCTGGCCGTCTGCGTCCGTGACCGGCACGCCGGAGATGCGGTAGCGGCCGCACAGCGCGTCGACCTCGCCCAGGGTGTCGTCGGGCGAGCACGTCACCGGGTTGGTGACCATGCCGGCCTCGGAGCGCTTCACCTGGTCGACCTGCAGCGCCTGGTCCTCGATCGACAGGTTGCGGTGCAGGGTGCCGATGCCACCCTGCCGCGCCATGGCGATCGCCATCCGGGCCTCGGTCACGGTGTCCATCGCCGAGGACACCAGCGGTATCCGGAGAGTGATGTTCCGGGTGACCCGGCTGGAGGTGTCGACGCCACTGGGCACCACGTCCGATTCGCCCGGTAGCAGCAGCACGTCGTCAAAGGTCAGGCCCAAAGGCAGCACGTCAGGTCGCGAGAAATCCATGAAGCGCATCCCAGCTCTCGGTCGTCCGGCGGGTGCGTCTCATCGTACTTCCGCCCCGGCGGTGCACCCGTCCGCCATGGCAGAGCCGTGCCCGGCCCCACACCAGGGCCGAATGGGGATACCGTTGAGGCGTGCACGAAGAGCCCATCGACCCGTTCGCCGGCGACCCGGCCGATCCCTCGGCCGAGCTCGACGACAGCGGGAACGAAGACCCGTTGACCGCCGCCGAGCGCCAGGACGTTCTCGAGGACCTCGCGGACCTCGAGATCTACCAGGCGCTGCTCACGGCGATCGGCGTCCGCGGGCTCGTCATCGAGTGTGAGGACTGCCACGAACCGCATTATTTCGACTGGGATCTGCTGCGGGGCAACCTGAAACACCTGCTCACGTCGGGGCGCCCACGCGTGCACGAGCCCGCCTTCGACCCCGACCCGGACCATTACGTCACGTGGGAGTACGCGCGGGGTTACGCTGACGGGGTTCACGACGCACTGGCGAGTGCAACCGACGACGGCGACGGGTAGCAGGCCTCGTTTAGGTTCACCGCGCGGCGGGTACCGCTCCGGCATGCCCCGGATGGCCCGCAGCGCCGCTAGCTCACAAGCCCGGCACGGAACGCCGCCGCTACGGCGTGTGCCCGGTCGCGTGCGCCGAGCTTCCGGAACAGCCGGCGAGCGTGCGTCTTGACCGTGTCCTCGGAGACGAACAGCTCCCGCCCGATCTCGGCGTTGCTCTTGCCGTCCGCCATGCCGCGGAGCACCTGCAGCTCACGCTCGGTCAGCTCCACGCGCCGGCGCGGGGGCTCGCCGGGCACGTCGCCGCGCTGCTGCGGTACGCCGGCCCCGGCCACCCGGGCCCCCGGCATCCCGACCGCGGTCCGCGCCGCTGCGGGCAGCCCGCGCCCGGCCTGCAGCATCCCGCCCGCCGCCTGGCTCGGCGCCCCCATGCGCGCCTGGAGCACCGGGTCGCCGTTGCTGCGGCCCACCTGGCTCAGCACCAGCAGCACCGCCTTCGCGAGCGTCGTGACCGGATCGGCCGTGTCGACGCGGATGACCGCCCGCGCACCGGCCGCGATCGCGGCCGCGGCCGCCCGGGGCTCCTCCGTGCCGAAGAACACCACGGTCGCGGCCGGCGCCACGGCCAGCACGCGGCGGGAGAACTCCGCGCTGTCGGGCCGGGCTAGCGACGGGTCCGCCAGCACCAGGTCGGCCGGCTGCTCAGACAGACGCGCCAGGGCCTCGACCATCGTGACGGCGGTCCGCACCGCGTGTGCCACTCCCAGTCTGGCCGCGGCCGCGGCAACCGTCTGTGCCGCAACCTGTGTTCGCACACACACCAAAATCGTACGCACCGTCGTACTCCTCTCTCTCAAAGAGAGAAACACGAAATGGCGAGATCTAGACGTGGTTTTGCCGCGATTGGCCTACGAGAAATTGACCGACGACATGCCGTTACCTGTGGCGGTCTCGCGCGTTGTACCGGAAATGGGCCGCGCGCGAATTCCAGGCCGCACGCCTGGAAGGAGGAGCGAATGACGAATGTGACTCGCCTGCCCGGTCCGATCGCGGACATTTGGGACTGGCAGCGGCTCGGCCTGTGCCGCGGACGGGACAGCGCCCAGTTCTTCCACCCCGACGGTGAGCGCGGCGCGTCGCGCGGTCGCCGGGAGACCGCCGCCAAGAACGTCTGCCGGGTGTGCCCGGTCCGCGCGGAGTGCGCCGCGCAGGCCCTGGCCACGCGGGAGCCCTACGGCGTGTGGGGCGGCTTCACCGAGGGCGAGCGGCTCCGGCTGCTGGCGCTGGGCTGGGAGGACGCCGCGGACCGGCGCCACACCCGGGTCGACGTCACGCGCCTGGAGGCGAAGCTGGGCCTGCGCCCGACCCCGCCGATGCCGGCCCCGAACGCGGGCGCCCAGCAGCCGCTGCGCGTCGCGCCGGGCCGCCCGGGCCCGACGCACCCGGCGCCGGGCGTGCCGTCGCAGCGGCGGCCGCAGCTGTCGGCCGGCAACTCCCGGTCGCGCACCGCGGCCCGCTAGGACCGCTTGACGTCTCTACTTGACGTCGATATTGATCGAGTGCCGCCCCGTGGCGCCGTCGGGATCCGGCGGCGCCACGGCGTCGGTCTGGGTCTGGCCGCCGTTGTCGGTGGCGCGCACGGTGATGCGGTGCCGCCCCGGCGTGGCCGCCCACTTCAGGGTCCATTGGCGCCAGGTGTCGATCGACGGCACCGGCAGCAGCGTCGCCGTCTGCCAGGCCCCGTCGTCAATTCGGATTTCGACCTTGGAAACGCCCCGGTGCTGCGCCCAGGCCACGCCCGCAATCATGATCTCGCCGGCCCGGGGATTGCTCCCGTCCCGCGGCGTATCGATTCTTGACTCGGTCTTGATCGGTCCTTGAGCGGACCATCCACGCTTGATCCAATAGGCGTCGAAATCGGCGAACGAGGTCAGCTCGAGTTCGACGAGCCATTTCGTGGCGGAGACGTATCCGTACAATCCCGGCACCACCATTCGCACCGGAAATCCGTGCTCGACGGGCAGCGGCTCGCCGTTCATGGCGATGGCGAGCATGGCGTCGCGGCCGTCGCGCAGCACGGCGGTCGGGGTGCCCGCGGTGAACCCGTCGATCGAGCGGCTGACGACCTGGTCGGCCCCGGCCTTGGGCCGCGCCTCGGCGAGCAGGTCGTCCACGCGCACGCCCTGCCACTTCGCGTTGCTGATGAGGCCGCCGCCGACCTCGTTGGAGACGCAGGCGAGCGTGACGTACCGCTCGATCATCGGCCGTTTCAGCAGCTCGGCCCAGCTGATCGTGATCTCCTTCTCGACCCGGCCGAAGATGCGCAGCTTCCAGTCCTCGGTCGTGAGCTGCGGCACGACGAGCGAGGTGTCAATCTGGTAGAAGTCCTTGTTGGGCGTGACGAACGGGGCCAGATCCGGCAGGTTGGCGTCGGCCTCGGGCGGCAGCGGGGCGACCGTGTTCGGCGGCACGCTGGGCAGGTCGATCGCGGCCCGGTCGGCCTCGACGTTGCGGCGGGTGGACCACCAGCGCCCGGCGAAGCCCACGACGGCGGCGCCGAGAATGGTGTACCCGGCCGCGCGCAGGAACCACCGCCGCTCCTCGGGCGTGGCGTTGTCGCCGGCCTCGTGGGTCAGCAGCCAGTGCAGCACCCCGGCGCCGGCGGCCGCCCCCAGCAGCGTGGGGACGAACGCATACCAGGGCGCGTTGTGCCGGCTGAGCGCGGCGGCGATCCCGACAACCCCGAAAAGCGCGATTCCGGTGTACCCCCAGATGCGCCGCCGGGTCGCCAGCACCCCGATACCCGCGGCGATGGCCGCGAGCACGACGAGCGTGCCGATACTGAGCGCAAGCTTGTCGTACGTATAGAACACGTCGACGGCGAAGTCCTTGACGGACGCCGGAACGCTGTCGATGACGACACCACCGACGCTGAGCAGGGGCGACGTGGACGCCCCGGTCAGGATCGCGACCGCTTCGGCAACACCGAGCGCGACCCCCGCGGCGGCGAGCCCGGCGAGCGCCCCGAACTTACGAGTCTGCACGCCTACAGCATGCTGCGATCATCCACACGTCACCAAGCGGCGTAATGGGTCCCTAACCTTTTCTGGGTTCGGACTTTTCTCCTGGAAGGTGATAAATCGGATTAGTCCGAGCGCTCCGCGCCACGACTTGTCGCACGGCAACTGGCGACGGAGGTCGGGTCGGCCGAGCGCCCGACTTAGCGCACAGCAACCGCCGACGGAGGCCGGGTCCGGCGGAACGCCCGACCTGTCGCACGGCAACCGCCGTCGGAGGCCGGGTTGGCCGAGCGCCCGACTTAGCGGACGGCGGCCACCAACGGACGCCGGCCCGGCAAAGCGCCCGACTTATCGCACCACAGCCGCCGACGGAGGCCGGGTTGAACGGACATCGGTCGGCGCTCAACACGCCGGAGTGAGCTGGTTTGCACGCAACGAGCACCGCGGACACCTCGCGCATGCAAACGGACTTGCGCCGCACGACATCGCGCACCCACGAACACTTCGCGCACGCAAACGAGCCTGGACGCACAACCCCGCGAACACCTCACGCACTTCACACACTCAGACGAACGCGGGCGCACACCTCGTACACCTCACGCTCACTCCCAGAAGCGCGCACGCACAACCCCGCGCACCCCACCCGCACTCCCAGACGTCCACACGCACAACTCCGTGCACCCCACACGCCCACACGCACAACCCGGTGCACCCCACACGCCCAACCCGGTGCACCCCACACGCACTCCCAGACGCACAACCCGGTGCACCCCACACGCACTCCCAGACGCACAAACGCGCAATCGGGTGCACGTCATGCGCATCCTGCATGCGTTGGGCGCTCGACACCTGCAGCTCGCACACATGAACGAGCACCGGGCGGAGCGCTCTTCGCCGGAAATGTGCATCCCCCGCGCGCAAACGAACCATGGGTGGAGATTTTCGAACCCGATATGTGCACCCCGACGCGCGTCAATGAACCTCACGCGGGAGGGCCTCTGCGCTCGAGATGTGCAGTCCTGGGGCACGAACGAGCGCTGGACGGACAGGGGCGTGGCTATTCGCGCGCCCTTGCGTGCACGAATGAACCCCGAGCCGCGGCCTCCGAGTTCGACACGCGCACTCCTCGCGCACGAACGAGCGCCGGACCGGAAGAGACCTCAGCAAACGTGCACGAATGAACCCGAGCCGGCCCCCGCCTCCGGGTTCGACACGCGCACTCCTCGCGCACGGAACGAGCGCCGGACGGACAGGGCCGTGGCTATTCGCGCGCCCTTGCGTGCACGAATGAACCCCGAGCCGCCGGCCTCCGAGTTCGACACGCGCACTCCTCGCGCACGAACGAGCGCCGGACCGGAAGAGACCTCAGCAAACGTGCACGAATGAACCCCGAGCCGCGTCCGAGTTCTGCACGCGCGCTCCTCGCGTACGAACGAGCGCCGGACGGAAGAGGCCTCAGTAAACGTGCACGCGCCGCAGACACGGACGAGCCCCGAGCGAATAGACCGCTCGGGGCTCGTTGTGCGTATCGCGGGGAACCGGTCAGAAGCCCGGGCCGTGCGAGTGGCCGTGGCCGTGACCGTGGCCGCCGGACGCCGGCTCGGACGCCTCCGGCTTCTCGACGATCAGGCTCTCCGTGGTGAGCAGCAGGCCGGCGATCGACGCGGCGTTGGCGACCGCGCTGTGCGTCACCTTCACCGGGTCGACGATGCCGGACTTCACGAGGTCGACGTACTCGCCCGTGGCCGCGTCCAGGCCGTGGCCGTAGTCGAGGGACTGGACCTTGCCGACCACGACGTAGCCGTCGAAGCCCGCGTTCTGCGCGATCCAGCGCAGCGGCTCCACGAGGGCCTTGCGCACGATCGACACGCCGACCTTCTCGTCGCCGGTCAGGCCGAGGTCGCCGTCGAGGGCCGAGGTCGCCTGGGCGAGGGCCGCGCCGCCGCCGGGGACGATGCCCTCCTGCACCGCGGCCTTGGTCGCCGAGATGGCGTCCTCGATGCGGTGCTTGCGCTCCTTCATCTCGACCTCGGTCGCGGCGCCCGCCTTGATGACCGCGACGCCGCCGGAGAGCTTGGCGATGCGCTCGTTCAGCTTCTCCTTGTCCCAGTCGCTGTCCGAGGCCTCGACCTCCTTGCGCAGCTGCTCGACGCGCGAAGCGACCTCGGACTGCTCGCCGCCGCCGTCCACGATGGTGGTCAGGTCCTTCGTGACCACTACGCGGCGGGCGGTGCCGAGCTGCTCCAGGCCGGTGCCCTCGAGCTTGTAGCCGAGCTCCGGCGCGACCAGCTCCGAGCCGGTGAGGATGGAGATGTCCTGCAGCATCGCCTTGCGGCGGTCGCCGAAGCCGGGGGCCTTGACCGCGACGACCCGGAAGGTCTTGCGGATGGCGTTCACCACGAGGGTCGACAGAGCCTGGCCCTCGACGTCCTCGGCGATGATCAGCAGCGGCTTGCTGTTCTGGACGATCTTCTCCAGCAGCGGCAGGAGCTCCTCGATGGCGGAGATCTTCTGCGTGGTGATGAGGACGTAGGCGTCCTCGAGGACCGCCTCCTGCGCCTCGCCGTCGGTGACGAAGTGCGGGGAGATGAAGCCCTTGTCGAACTGCATGCCCTCGGTGACGTCGAGCTCGGTGGTGAGGATCGAGCCCTCCTCCACCGTGATGACGCCGTCGCGGCCGACGCGCTCCATGGCCGAGGCGATCAGGTCGCCGATGGCGGCGTCCTGGGCGGAGATGGTGGCGACCTGCGCGATCTCGGTGTGGCTCGCGACCGGCGTGGCCTTGTCCTTCAGCGCCTGGACGACCGCGGCGGCGGCCTGGTCGATGCCACGCTTCACGCCGGCCGGGTTGGCGCCGGCGGCGACGTTGCGCAGGCCCTCGCGCACGAGCGCCTGGGCCAGGACGGTCGCGGTGGTGGTGCCGTCGCCCGCCACGTCGTTGGTCTTGGTGGCGACCTCCTTGACCAGCTGCGCGCCAAGGTTCTCGTACGGGTTGGAGAGCTCGATCTCCTTGGCGATCGTCACGCCGTCGTTGGTGATGGTCGGGGCGCCGAACTTCTTGTCCAGGACGACGTTGCGCCCGCGGGGGCCGAGCGTGACCTTGACCGTGTCGGCCAGGCGGTTGACGCCGTGCTCCAGAAGGTGGCGCGCCTCGTCGGAGAAACTCAGGATCTTCGCCATGCTTGGTGGATTCCCTTCAAAGCGACACCGCCCCGGCTGCCTCGCGCCTTGCGCACGGGTCCGGGGCGGTGGCCACTGCTTCTAGTGAAGAACGGTCACTTCTCGATGACGGCGAGGACGTCGCGGGCCGAGAGCACGAGGTACTCCGAGCCGGCGTACTTGACCTCGGTGCCGCCGTACTTCGAGTAGATGACGGTGTCGCCGACCTTGACGTCGATCGGAACCCGGTTGCCCTTGTCGTCGATGCGACCCGGGCCCACCGCGATGACGGTGCCCTCCTGGGGCTTCTCCTTCGCGGTGTCCGGAATGACGATGCCCGAGGCGGTGGTCGTCTCAGCCTCGTTGGCCTGGACCAGGATGCGGTCCTCGAGCGGCTTGATCGCAACCTGCGTCGCGGTAGTCACGGGCATACCCTCCTGGGGTATCGAGCTTGCTATCGAGTGCCCGGTGAAGCCGTCGTCGCGGGTGCCGGCCCCGGCCGGGTATGTCTGGCACCCTCGATAGGAGAGTGCTAACTCGGAGGTTATGCCGGTGGCTAGCACTCCGTCAACTAGAGTGCCAGACACGCCACGAATTCACCCTGGATCCCAGCAAAGGACGCCGTGCTGCCCGAGGACGTCGAGGCTCTGACCACCCCGGCCGGCCGGGAGGCGCTCGCCGCCGCGGCCGCGCAGCCCGACGGCGATCCCCTGGCCGCGGCCGAGAAGCTGCGCGCCCAGGGCATCCCGCCCACCCTCGCCGCCGCGGCCCTCACCCAGGTCGAGCTGCGTAGGAAGGCGCGGGCGAAGTTCGGTACCGATGCCGGGCAGATGTTCTTCACCCGGGCCGGGCTGGAGCAGGCGACCCGCTCCGCCGTCG
The DNA here is from genome assembly GCF_040648435.1 of Dactylosporangium sp. NPDC049140. Classification (NCBI taxonomy): domain Bacteria; kingdom Bacillati; phylum Actinomycetota; class Actinomycetes; order Micromonosporales; family Micromonosporaceae; genus Dactylosporangium; species Dactylosporangium sp. NPDC049140. Next base: position 128,710 of record NZ_JBEZDS010000007.1, read on the forward strand.
CCCAGCGCCGGGCCGCCCGGCTCGCCGCGGCCGGGGCGACGCGGGTGGCCGACCTGGGCTGCGGCATCGGCGCCGACACGATCGCGTTCGCCCGGGCCGGAATGCGGGTGCTGGCCGTCGACGCGGACCCCGGGACGGCCGCCGTGGCGGCCGCGAACATCCGGGCGCTCGGCCTCGGGGACCTGGCGATGGTCGAGGCCCGCGACGCCACCGGGACGCCCCTGGTCGCCGTCGAGGCGGTGTTCTGCGACCCGGCCCGCCGCACCTCCGGCGGGCGCCGGGTGTTCGACCCGCGCGCGTACTCCCCGCCGTGGGACTTCGTCACCGCCCTGCCCACCCGGGTGCCGAACACGGTGCTCAAGCTGGCGCCCGGCATCGACCACGCGCTGCTGCCGGCCGGGGCCGAGGGCGAGTGGGTGTCGGTGGACGGCGACGTGGTCGAGGCGGCCGTCTGGTGCGGGCCCCTCGCCGAGGTCCCCCGGCGCGCGACGCTCATCAAAGCCGGCCGCACCTTCGAGCTCACGGGCCGCGGCAACGAGCAGGCCCCGGTCGGCCCGCTCGGCGAGTACTTCTACGACCCCGACGGCGCCGTCGTCCGCTCCCACCTGATCAAGGAGCTGGCGGAGAGCATCAGCGGCAATCTGCTGGACGAATCGATCGCCTATGTCACGACAAATGTGGATATAGCCACAGAGTTCGCGAAGAAATACCAGACGATCGCCCGCCTCCCGATCGCCCTCAAGAAGCTCCGCGCGGAGCTGAAGGCAAGAGACATCGGCGCACTGCAGATCCTCAAGCGCGGCTCGGCCCACGACGTGGAAGACCTGCGCCGGCAGCTCAGGCTCGAAGGCTCCCAGAGCGCCGTCCTGGCCCTGACCCGCATCAGCAACGAACCCGCCGCGATCCTGCTCAAACCAGTGGATGCCCCAGCCGCCGCTGCAGGTCGCTGAGCGTGTCCTCGGCGAGCAGCTCGGCCGGGCGCAGCCCGAGCTGGCCCAGGAGCTGCCGCCCGGTGTCCCGGCACATCTCGTAGGTCAGGCGGTCGTTGAGCCAGCGCAGCCACTCCACGATGTCGTTGACGTAGAACGCCACGCTCTGCTCGGAGTTGCGCTGCCGGCGCTCCTCGGCCACCACCAGCAGGGCCGCGGCCAGGCGCCGGCGCGCGAAGTCGTGCCCGGACAGGGCGTCGGCGAACGCGTCGGCCCGGTGCCGGGGCGCGGTCGGCGACACGGTCAGCTTCGGGAACGGCGGCTCGCCCGCGGTCCACACCTGCGCGCTGCGGGGCACGAACTCGGGCTCCAGCACGATTTCGACCCGCGAGGCGTGGCCGGGGTCGTCGACCGCGATGAGCACACGCGGGCTGTGGCTGTTCACCTTCGTGACGTACCGCGAGAGCCCCCCGCCCTCCTCGACGCAGAACTTGGCGTCGGGCAGCTTCAGGAGCCCGTCGAAGACCAGCCGCCCGACCCGGGGCCCGGCCCCCTGCCACAGCCGCACCCGCACCGGCCCGACCTGCGGGCGCGCCGCGATGCGGACGTGGTGCTCGGTCGCGGTCACCGCGCCGTCGCCGTCGAACACCGCCAGGTCGACGCTGTTCGTCGCGCCCAGGAACAGGTGGCCGTGGCCGAGGTACAACTGGACCGAGCCGATCTGCATCTCGCTATTGTGGGCCAGTGGCGAGCAAGGGTACCCCGGCGACCGCACTGCTGACGCGCGCGAAGGTGACGTTCACCCCGCACACCTACGAGGTGGACCCGCGCGCCTCCTCCTACGGCGAGGCGGCCGCGGCGGCCCTCGGCGTCGACCCGGCACGGCTGTTCAAGACCCTGGTGACCACCGTCGACGGGCGGCTGACCGTCGGCGTGGTGCCGGTCTCGGCCTCGCTGGACCTCAAGGCCCTCGCGGCCGCGGTCGGCGGCAAGCGCGCCGCGATGGCCGAGCCCGCCGCGGCCGAGCGCGCCACCGGCTACGTGACCGGCGGGATCTCCCCGGTCGGGCAGCGCTCGCGGCTGCCGATCGTCGTCGACGCGTCGGCGGAGGGCCTGGCCACGATGTACGTCTCCGGCGGCCGCCGCGGCCTGCAGATCGAGCTCGCCCCGGCCGACCTCGTACAGGTCACCGGCGCGACCCTGGCGCCGATCGCGTCGCACTGAAACCATGTCGGTCGTGCGGGCATCGGATGAGGACCGGCAGCGCGTGATCGGGGTCCTGCAGCGGCACACCGAGGCGGGCCGGCTGACGCTTGACGAGTTCTCCGACCGGGTCGGGACCGTCTACGCGGCCAAGACCCTCGACGACCTGCGGGCCGCGATCGTCGACCTGCCGGCGTTGACCCCGGCCAGGCCGGCGCCCGAACCGGTGCACGAGACGTCGCACGACCGCCAGCTGCTCCTCACCTTCGCCCTGGCGATCGCGGCCGTGGTGCTGATCGGCCTGATATACGCGCTGCTCAAGTAGCTCGAGCGCCTTGAGCGACGCGCGAGCCTCAGGTAGCGCGAGCACCGTGCCACGACCGCCACAGGGCGGCGTAGGCACCGCCGGCCGCGACCAGCTCGTCGTGGCTGCCCAGCTCGCTGATCCGGCCGTCCTCGACGACCGCGACCCGGTCCGCGTCGTGCGCGGAGAAGAGGCGGTGCGCGATCGCGATCACGGTCCGCCCCTCCAGCGCCCCGGCCAGCGACCGTTCCAGGTGCCGGGCCGCGCGCGGGTCGATGAGCGAGGTCGCCTCGTCCAGCACCAGCGTGTGCGGGTCGGCCAGGACGAGCCGGGCCAGGGCCAGCTGCTGGGCCTGGGCCGGCGACAGCGACAGCGCCGTGGTGTCGAGCCCCTCCGGCAGCGCGAGCGCCCAGTCCAGCGCGTCGACCGTGGCCAGGGCCGCGCACAGCTCGGCGTCGGTCGCGCCCGCGCGGGCCAGGGTCAGGTTGTCGCGCAGGCTGCCCATGAACACGTGGTGCTCCTGGGTCACGAGCGCGACGTGGCCGCGCAGCTCCTCGAGGGGCATTTCATCCAGCGGTACCGTCCCGAGCTCGATCGACCCCGCGCGCGGGGCGTGCACCCCGGCCAGGAGCCGGCCCAGCGTGGACTTGCCGGCGCCGCTGGGGCCGACCATGGCCAGCCGCTCCCCCGGGCGCACGGCGAGGTCGATGCCGTGCAGGACGTCGCGGCCGTCCACGTAGGAGTACCGGACGTCCTTGGCCACCAGCACCTCGTCCACCGGCTTCGGCCCGCCGGCCGGCACCGGCGGCGCGGCCGCGGCCCGCACCCCGATCAGGCGCGCGAAGGAGGCGAGCCCGAGCTGCAGCTGGTCGACGTAGCTGAGGATGCGGTCGAGCGGGTCGATGATCGACACGAAGTACAGCACCCCGGCGGTGACCTGCCCGACCGTCGCCCAGCCCTCCAGCACGAACCAGCCGCCGGCGACGAGCGTGACCGCGGCCGGCAGGGCGTAGCCGAACTCCGAGAGCGGGAACCAGACGGTGCGCAGCCGCAGCGTGTACATCGCCGCCGCGTAGGTGCCTTCCAGCTGCTCCTGGGTGCGCTCGATGCGCTGCCGCTGCCGGCCGAGGGTCTCCACGGTCCGGGCGCCCTCGACGGTCTCGGCGAGCCCGTCGGCCACGCGGGCCAGGGCCGCGGTCTCGCGCAGGTAGCCGGCGTTGGCGCGGCGGAAGTACCAGCGGGAGGGCCCGTAGAGCAACGGCACCGCGACCAGGGCGGGCAGCAGCAGGATCGGCGCGACGAGCGCGACGGCACCGAAGGTGAGCAGCATCTGCAACCCGCCGACCACGATCGCCGGCAGCGCGGTCTGCACCGAGTCCGATGTCTGCGACACGTCCCGCGAGGCCCGGCTGAGCAGGTCGCCGGTGCCGGCCCGCTCGACGGTGGACAGCGGGATGGCGAGCACCCCGTCCACGAACTCCTCCCGCAGCCGCGCGAGGACCCGCTCGGCCAGCTGCGCGGCCGCGACCCGCGCGTAGCGCACCAGCACCGACTGCGCGATCACGAACCCGGCGATGGCCAGCGCGGTCCGGTCCACGGTCCACGTCGTGGTCCCGGCCGCGACCCGCTCGACCAGCCCGCCGAGCAGCGGCGGGGCGGCGAGCCCGGCCGCGGCCCCGGTCACGTGCAGCGCGAGGACGCCGGCGAGCCGCCCCGGGTAGTCGGTGAACAGGGTGCGCAGATACGTGCGCACCTCGGCCCGCGACGCGATCGGCAGCATGTCAGTCCTCTCCGCGGGTGACGGTCGCGGTGTACGCCGGGCAGGTGTCCAGTAGTTCCCGATGTGACCCGGTGGCCGCGACCCGCCCGTCGGCGCCGACGAACGCGACGGTGTCGGCCCGGTCCAGCAGCAGCGGGCTGGTCGTGCAGACCACTGTCGTGCGCCCGGCCCGGGCGGCCGGCAGCCGTTCGGCGATGCGCGCCTCGGTGTGCGCGTCGACCGCGCTGGTCGGCTCGACGAGCACGAGCACCGGCGGGTCGAGCGCGAGCGCCCGGGCCAGCCGCAGCCGCTGCTGCTGGCCGCCGGAGAAGTCCCGCCCCCGCTCGGCGATCTCGGCGTCGAGCCCGCCGGGCAGCGCGTCGACGATGTCGGTGGCGGCCGCGTCGGCGAGCGTCGCCCCGGCCCCGACCTCGTCGCGCAGCCGGCCCCGGAACAGCGTCGCGTCGTTGTCGGCCAGCAGCACGTGCCGTCTGACGTCCGCGAGGGCGATTCCCCGCAGCGGTACCCCGTGCAGCCGCGCGTTCGACGAGGGGTCGAGCCGGGCGAGGCGCTCCGCGATCGCCTCGGCGTCCTCGGGCCGGACCGCCGCGACCGCCGTGAGCCGGTGCCGGGCCACGAGGAGGCCCGAGTCGGGGTCGTCCAGGTCGCCGTCTGTTGCGGGTACCGAATCCGGATGCTCCTGAAAATCGGGCTCGAGGCGCAGAACGGCGACGACCCGGCCCGCGGCGACCAGCCCGCGGGTCAGCTTCTGGGCGAACTCGGTGAGCGTGCGCAGCGGCCCGATCAGGAACGCCGCATAGGCGTAGAAGGCGACCAGCTCGCCCGGGGTGATCCGGCCCGTCACCGCGAACCGCGCGCCCAGCCAGGTGACAAGCGCGATGAAGCAGCCGGGCAGCAGGATCTGCGCGGCCTCCAGCGTCGACTCCACCTTCGCCACCCGGACCCCGGCGAAGCGGACCCGCTGGGACTCCACGTGGTAGCGCCGGGAGAACTCCGCCTCGCCGCCGACCCCGCGCAGCACCCGCAGCCCGGCCACGATGTCGCCGGCCCGGCCGGTCAGCTCCCCGGCGAGGTCCCGCTGGTGCCGCCGGCGCCGGTGCAGCGGCCGCAGCAGCGCCCCGACGACGACCACGAGCACGGGAACGCCGAGCACCACGACCAGCCCGAGCGGCACCGAGACCCGCAGGAGCAGCGCGGTGACGACGACGAGCGCGACGAGCGCGCCGCTGGCCCGGGCGCTGACGTCCAGCGAGTACCCGATGTGGTCGAAGTCCGTGGTCCCGATGCTCACGACCTCGCCGGTCGCCACCCGCTTCGGCAGCGCAGCGCCCAGTCGGGTCGCCTGCCGCGCGGTGACCTGGACGGTCTTGAACCCGGCGCTGAGGAAGTTGGACACGGCGAACCGGTGCCGCATGACCCCGGTGACGGCGGTGGCCGACCCGAGCCCGAGCAGCGCCGCGCCGGCGATGAGCACCCCCGCGCGGTCGCGCCGCGCCAGGGCGTCGACGCCGGCCCCGATCGCGGCCGGGACGAGTGCCTGGCTGACCATCCAGAGGACGCCGAAGAAGATGCCGCCCGCGATCAGCGAGCGCTGCCCGCGGACGATCCAGAGTAGGTAACGGGCCGCCGATCGGCTGTCGGGCTCCCCGGGCTCGGCTTGTGGCAGTCTCCGCACAACCCCCGACGGTAACCGCAGGGGCGCCCGGAGCGCCTTACATTATTCAGCGGTCGACTTCGGTGAAGTCCCAGAACTGCGGCTTGCGGGCGACCAGGTGCGACGGCGGCTCGGCGAACGGCTCGGGGGTGCTGCCGCGCCACTTCGACAGGACCACCAGGCGCTGGTCCGTGGACGAATACACCTCGCTGCTCAGATGCATCGGATGGACCTCGACCTTGGGCAGCATCGCCTCACACACCCAGGACAGCAGCTCCCCGAACGCCTCCGGGTGCGCCCTGACCTCCCACATGCGCACGATCACGGCGCTGGACTCTACTACCCCGGACATCAGGCCGTCACCAGCGTGATCGGCATCGCCGAATCCGACGGCAGCCCGAGGTCGCCCGGCGCCGCTCCGGCCGCGACGAGATGGGAGCCGAGCGCGGCGACCATCGCCCCGTTGTCGGTGCAGAGCTTCGGCCGCGGTACGCGCACCGTGATGCCGTACTTCTCGCAGCGCTCCTGGGCCATCGACCGGATCCGCGAGTTGGCCGCGACGCCGCCCCCGATGACCAGGGTGTCGATGCCGAAGTTCCGGCAGGCGCCGACCGCCTTCGCCGTGAGCACGTCGCAGACCGCCTCCTGGAAGCTCGCCGCCACGTCGCCGACCGGTACCGGCTCGCCGGCGCGCTCGCGGGCCTCGACCCAGCGCGCCACCGCCGTCTTCAGCCCCGAGAACGAGAAGTCGAAGCGGTGCTCTGCGAGGTCCCGGGGGCCGGTGAGCCCGCGCGGGAAGGGGATCACGACCTGCCCGTCGCGGGCGGCCTTGTCGATCGGCGGGCCGCCCGGGAACGGCAGCCCGAGCAGGCGCGCGACCTTGTCGAAGGCCTCGCCGGCGGCGTCGTCGATCGTCGCGCCGAGCGGGACCACGCCGCCGGCCAGGTCGTCGACCCGCAGCAGCGAGGAGTGCCCGCCGGAGACGAGCAGCGCGACCGCGGGCTCGGGCAGCGCCCCGTGCTCCAGCGTGTCGACGGCGACGTGCGCGGCGAGGTGGTTGACGCCGTAGATCGGCTTGCCGGCGGCCAGCGCGTAGGCCTTGGCCGCCGCGACCCCGACCAGCAACGCGCCCGCGAGCCCGGGCCCGGCGGTGACCGCGATGGCGTCCACATCGGACAGCGTCACGCCGGCCTTGTCCAGGGCCCGCTGCATCGTCGGCACCATGGCCTCGAAGTGGGCCCGGCTGGCGACCTCGGGCACCACGCCCCCGAACCGCGCGTGCTCGTCGACGCTCGACGCGATCTCGTCCGCGAGCAGCGTGTGCCCGCGCACGATCCCGACGCCGGTCTCGTCGCACGACGTCTCGATCCCCAGAACGAGCGGCTCAGCCTTGTTCACGACTCATCACCAGTGCATCCGTGTTGCTGGGCTGGTAGTAACCGCGGCGGATGCCGACGGCCTCGAACCCGTACTCCGCGTAGAGCCGCTGGGCCGGCGCGTTGTCCACGGCCACCTCCAGCAGCACCTGCCGCGCCCCGCGCCGCTGCGCCTCGGCCAGCAGCGCCTCCAGCAGCCGCCGGCCGATCCCGCGCCGCTGGGCGTCCTTGCGCACCCCGATGTTCTGCACCCAGGCCTCGTCGGGCGCGGCCACGGCCAGCCCGGCGTAGCCGACGACCCGGTCGCCGTCCACGGCCACGAGGTAGTGGTGGCCGAGGGCGAGCTCGTTCCAGAACATGCCCGCCGACCACTGCTCCTCGCCGAACAGCTCGTCCTCGATCGGCAGCAGGTCCGCGATGTGGAACCAGCGCATCTCGGCGAGCTCGACGTCGCGCACGACCGCGCCCGTCATTGCAGCGCCGGTTTCCGCTCGCCCGGGAGCACCGCGTCGGGCCGGCGCAGGTACAGCGGCGTCAGCGTCTCGCCGGGCGCCTTGCCGCGCACCCGGTCGGCCGCGAGCTCGGCCAGGGCGAGCGCCGACGGGTAGCGCGGCCCGTCGACGGGAAGCTTCAGAATGTCGGCGTACTTCTCCGCGCCGTCCCCGGCCGCGTGCCCGATGCCGTCGAGGGCGACCGCCGCCGGCCGGGCCACGTCCGGTCCGGCGATGCGCCGGCCGTCGGCGTACACGCCCCAGTAGATCTCCTTGCGCCGCGCGTCGGTGGCGACCAGCGCGCGACCCGGGAGGCCGAGGCCGATCGCGTCGAGGGTGCACACGCCGTAGACCGGGATCGCCAGGGCGTGGCCGAGCGCGGCCGCCGTGACCAGCCCGGCGCGCAGGCCGGTGAACGGGCCGGGGCCGACGCCCGCGACCACCGCGGCCAGGTCGCCCGGGGCCGCCCCGCCCTCGGCCAGCACGGCGGTGATCTGCGGGGCCAGCAGCTCGCCGGCGCCGCGCGCGTCGACCGTCACCCGCTCCGCGAGCAGCGTGACCTCGTCGTCGATCCGCGCGAGCGCCGCGGTCACCGCCGCCGTCGCCGTGTCCACCACCATCACCAGCACGGCCCCAACTCTAAATGAGTTAACAGCGCCGCAATGAGAGGCACCTAGCATCGGCCATTATCGACGCCGTCAATACACCGATTCTGGTTGTGGACATCGGCTCCTGGGCCCTGTCCGCCGCCGTCGTCCGGCCCGACGCGCTTCACCCGGTGCGGGAGCGCACCTCCGGGGCACTGCGCTGGCCGGGCGGCGCCACGATGGCCGGCCGGTCCGGCCTGCTCGTCGGGGCCGCGGCCGAGCAGGCCCGGGACGAGCATCCCCGCCAGTACGTCGACGGCGTCCGCCGCGCGGTCGACGGCAGCGCCCCCGTCTGGCTCGGCGATCGGCAGGTCCACGGCGTGGAGCTGGTCGGCGCCGCGCTGGAGGCGGTCGTGGAAGAGGCCCGCCGCGTGTACGGCCCGGTCGCGCGCCTGGTGCTGAGCGCGCCGGCGGCGTACCGGACCCATGACCCCCGGCGCGAGGCGCTGGTCGCGGCCGCGTCCCTGGCCGGCTTCCCCGACGCCGAGCTCGTCACCGACGCGAGCGCCGCGGTGCTCGACCCGTCGACGATGGTGGAGGTGCCCGAGGGCGGTCACGTGCTCGTGTGCGACCTCGGGGCGACCTGGACGGCGACGCTCGTGCAGGTGCAGCAGGGCCGGCCGGTGCCGCTGAGCCAGGAGAGCTCGGGCCACGGCCGCGACATCGACGTGATGCTCGTCGCCGACCTGCGGGCCGCGCTCGCCGAGTGGGTCGAGCCGGCGTTCGCGGCCGGCGGCGACACAGGCGTGCGGGCCGGCCTGCACGCACTGGACATCGTGCGGCGGCTCAAGCATCGCCTCGCGGACGTGCCGGAGGCGGCGGAGGAGGTGGAGTCGGGCGTCCCGCCGTACCGGCTGGACCGCCGCGCCCTCGACCGGCTCACCGAGCCCGCCGCCCGGTGGCTGATCGCCAGCGCCCGGGCGGTCGTGGCGCGCGCGGGCATCCGGCCCCCGGACGTGGCCGCCGTCCTGCTCGTCGGCGGCGGCGCCCGCCTGGCCGGGGTCGGCCAGATCCTGCACACCGGCCTGGGTGTACCGGTGACCCGCCCGGCCGACCCGGAGCTGGCGGTGCTGCGCGGCGCCGCGGCGTGGGTGCGCGCGCTCCCGGCCCGAGCGGTGCCGGCCGACCCGCCGTCGTGGCGGGTCGAGCCGCTGTCGTGGACCGTCCCGGGCGGGCGCGGGCGGCTCGTGCGCTGGCTGGTGAAGGAGGGGGAGGCGTACGGCCGCGAGACCCGGCTCGCCCAGGTGCGCACCGCCGACGACCGCGTGTTCGACCTCTCCTCCGGCCGCGGCGAGGGCGTCCTGCTGGAGCAGCGCGTCGCGGTCGGCGACATGGTCGTGTCCGGCGCCGTGGCCGCGCACGCGCGCCTGGAGCCGGCCGGGGCCGAGCGCTTCCAGCTCGCCAAGCGCCACCACCTGCGCGTGGCCGGAGACTGGCTGCTCACGCCGGACCGGCGCGCCCTCGTCGAATGCTCGGGCGACGGCGAGTACGTCAAGGTGCGCGCGATCGCCAGCGGCGCCCTGGTCACCGAGCTGCGGCCGGGCCGCGGCGCCGGGCGGGGCGGGCACGCGCAGGTCGCGCTGGGCCCGGGGCAGCAGCTGGCCCTCGTCACCTGGGACGCGGAGGGGCATTTCGCGGTCTGGGACGTGCTCTCCGGCCGCGTGACGGCGTCCTTCTCGGATGCCCACAAGCCGGATGCGGTACTGCTGAACGAGGCCGAGTGGCGCCTCGTCACCACCGGCGAGGGCGCGGCCCACGTCGGCCGCTACCGCCGCGACGTCGCGACCGTGTGGGACCTGGCCACCGGGGCCCGCCTCGACCGGATCGTGGGCGAGGACCTGCCGAAGCGCTTCACCGGGTACGCCGAGACGAGCCGCGCGGACGCGTTCGCGGCGCAGATGGAGAGCCCGGACGGCCGGCTGCGCGCGGCGGCGCTGGACGGCACCCTGTCGGTGCGCGATCTGGAGACCGAGGCGGAGGTCTTCCGCGCCGACCTCACCCCGGGCCGGGCGGTCAGCACCGCGTTCTGCCACGAGGGGCGCCACCTGCTCGCCCGGGGCTCGGACGACCAGGGGGCCTGGGTCGACGTGTGGGAGGTCCTACAGCCCGTCTGAGACCCGGGCGGGCCAGTCGCCGCCCCGGGGGATCAGGGCCACCACGCGCGAGTCGTCGTCGCGGCGGTCGAGACGCACCTCGAGGTGCTCGTCGCTGAGCTGCTCGACCAGCCCCTCGCCCCACTCGACGAGCGTGACCGAGTTCTCCAGCGTCGCATCGAGGTCGAGCGCGTCCACCTCGCCGATCGGGTCGGCGACGTTGCCGAGCCGGTACGCGTCGACGTGCACCATCGGCAGCGTCCCCCCGCGTGCGGGGTCGGGCTGGTGGACGCGCGCGATCACGAACGTCGGCGAGGTCACGGCGCCGCGCACGTTCAGGCCGGCGCCGACGCCCTGGGCCAGGGCGGTCTTGCCGGCCCCGAGCGGGCCGGTGAGCACGACCAGGTCGCCCGCGCGCAGGACGGATGCGAGCGTCTTGCCGAAGTCCCGCGTCTGCTCGACGGTGGACAGGATTCTCGTCACTGCTGCACCTTCGTGAGGAACGTGTCCATGGCCTCGTTGACCTCGTCGGCGTGCTCCAGCAGCACCACGTGGCCGCCGTCGGCGATGACGACCAGCTCCGCCTCGGGCAGCACCGACGTTATCTCGTACGTGTGGGCCAGCGGCGTCAACACGTCCTTGTCGCCGCAGACCAGCAGTACGGGGACCGAGCGTAGCGGGCCCAGGACGAGCAGCCGCGAGTGCGTGTAGAGGGTGCGCAGATACCGGGCGATGACCTCGGTCGACGTGGTCGAGTTCATGGTCTCGACGTACGACACCAGCGCCGGGCTGGGGCGGGACGTGCCGAACCCGTAGCGGCGGGTCAGCAGCCACGCGAGGTCGGTCGACGCCTTGCGTGCGCGGTCGATCACGGACGAGCTGATCGGGCCCGCGAGCCCCACGATCGGCAGCAGCGGGCGGCGGAAGCGGGCCACGACCTCGGGGAAGCCGAAGGTGACCTGGTCGAGCTTGCCGGCCGAGGTGGAGATGAGCACGCAGGCCTCGACCCGGGTCTCGAACAGCTCGGGCAGCTGCTCGGCCAGGGCCATCACCGCCATGCCGCCCATCGAGTGCCCGACGAGCACGATCGGGCCTTCGGGGCAGGTGGCCTGGATCACCGCGCGGAGCCCGGAGCCGAGGGAGTCGATGGTGTACTCCCCCTTGGTCAGCCGCCCCGAACGGCCGTGCCCGGGCTGGTCGTAGAAGACCATCCGGTGCTTGCCCTCGAAGTACGTGCGCTGGAAGTGGAACGTGCCCATGTCCAGGCAGAAGCCGTGGACGAAGACCAGCGTCGGGCCCGGGCCGTCCACGACCTCGACGTGCAGGTCGATGCCGTCGTCGGTGGTGACCGACAGCACCTCGTCGGCGGCCCAGATGCCGAACTGCTCCTCGGCGTACGGGTCCTCGGCGTTCTTGGAGCGGCGCACGAGGTACCGCTCGGTAGCCACCCCCGCCGCGACCCCGGCCGCGGCAAGACCGACGATCGCCCCGACGATCCCGGCCGCGCGCTTGCGGCTGCCGGCCTTCACCACCTCGGTACCCATGCCAAAGAGCCTAAACGGTCGTTACCGGTGAGTTAAGCTCCCGACCGCCCCGCGCAGGTGGGCGGCCACATCCGCGGCGGTGACGGGCCCGGTCTCGGCGGCGCGGCGCCCGGCCAGCCCGTGCACATAGGCGGCGGCGACGGCGGCGTGCTCGGCCTGGAGCCCCCCGGCCAGCAGCGCGCCGAGCAGCCCGGCGAGCACGTCCCCGGTGCCGCCGGTGGCCAGCGCCGCGGTCCCGGTCGGGTTGACGTACACCCGCTGGTCCGGCGTCGCCACGATGGTGCGGTCGCCCTTGAGCAGCACCACCGAGTCCATCCGCCGGGCCAGGGACAGGGCCGCGGCCACCCGGTCGTCGCCGGGCGCGCCGCCGGAGAGCCGCTGGAACTCGCCGTCGTGCGGGGTGACCACGGTGGGCGCGTCGCGCTCGCGCAGCCAGTCGGCCAGCCGGGCGTCGGCGAGCAGGGTGAGCGCGTCGGCGTCGAGGATCACGGGCACCGGGGCGCCGAGCACCGCGCGCAGCTCGCCGTAGGCGCGCTCGTCTGTGCCGAGGCCGCTGCCGCAGACCCAGGCCTGCACCCGCCCGGCGTCGGCGACCCGCTCGGCGGCGATGACCGGCGGGTGGTGGAAGCGCACGGCGTCGGCGGCGCTCCCGGCGTACCGCACCAGCCCGGTCGGCCCCGCGAGCGCCCCGGCGGTGGACAGCACCGCGGCGCCCGGGTACTTCGCCGAACCGGTCGCGAGCCCGACGACCCCGCGGGAGTACTTGTTGTCGTTGGCCTGCGGCCGGGGCCACCAGGCGGCGATGTCGCCGGACTCGGGCACGTACAGGGCCGGGTCGCCGTCGAGGTGCCCGTGCAGGCCGATGTCGACGAGCTCGACCATTCCCGCGTGTACCGCCCCGGCGCCCACGAGCAGGCCCGGCTTGAGCACGCCGAAGGTCACGGTGACGTCGGCGTGCACCGCCATGCCGCTCACGGCCCCCGTGTCGGCGTCGACGCCCGAGGGCACGTCGACGGCGATGACGGGCGCGCCGAGCAGGATGCCGGCGATGTCGGCGACCTTGGCCGCGGCGGGCTCGCGCAGGCCGCCGTGCCCGCCGATGCCGAGGATGCCGTCGACCACCAGGTCGGCCTTGTCCGGGGCCCGCTCGCCGAGGCGTCCGCCCGCGCGGTACAGGGCGTCGGCCCCGCCGCGGTGCACCCGGTCGGGGTCGAACAGCAGCGCGTCGACGCGTGCGCCGCGGCGGGCCAGCCGCGCGCCGGCGTAGAGCGCGTCGCCGCCGTTGTTGCCGGGGCCGACGAGGAGCAGGACGCGGCTGCCGTACACCCTCGGCAGGGTGTCGGCGCAGCGCCGGGCCAGCCCCGCCGCGGCGCGCTGCATGAGCGCGCCGTCGGGCAGGGTCTTCATCACGGACTCTTCGGCCGCGCGTACCTGCGCGACCCGCCAGGCTGCTCTCACAGAGACAACCCAACCACACCGTCCTTACTCGACGGTGACGGACTTGGCCAAGTTGCGCGGCTGATCCACGTCGTGGCCGCGGGCCGAGGCGATCTCGCAGGCCAGCACCTGCAGCGGGACGGTGGTGACCAGCGGGGCGAGCAGCGTCGGGGTGATCGGGACGTGGAAAAGGTGATCCGCGTAGGGCTTCACCGCCACGTCGCCCTCCTCCGCGATCACGATCGTGCGGGCGCCGCGGGCGCGGACCTCCTGGATGTTGGAGACGACCTTGTCGTGCAGCACGCCGCGGCCGCGGGGCGAGGGCACCACGCACACGACCGGCGTGCCCTCGTCGATCAGCGCGATGGGGCCGTGCTTGAGCTCGCCGGCGGCGAAGCCCTCGGCGTGCATGTACGCCAGCTCCTTGAGCTTCAGCGCGCCCTCCAGGGCCACCGGGTAGCTCACGTGCCGGCCGATGAACAGCACGCTCTTGGCCTCGGCCAGCTCGCGGGCGAGCTCGCGGATCGGGGCCATCATCGTCAGGACCTGCTCGACCTTGGCCGGCATCTCCTGGAGCTGGGCGACGACGGCGGCGACCTCGTCGGCGTACTTCACCCCGCGCACCTGGGCCAGGTGCAGCCCGACGAGGTAGCAGGCGACCAGCTGGGTCAGGAACGCCTTGGTGGAGGCGACCGCGATCTCCGGCCCGGCGTGGGTGTACAGCACGGCGTCGGACTCGCGCGGGATGGTGGAGCCGTTGGTGTTGCAGACCGCCAGGACCCGTGCCTTCTGCTCCTTGGCGTGGCGCAGGGCCATCAGGGTGTCCATGGTCTCGCCGGACTGGGAGATGGCCACGACCAGCGTGGAGCGGTCGAGCACCGGGTCGCGGTAGCGGAACTCGCTGGCCAGCTCGACCTCGCAGGGGATGCGGGTCCAGTGCTCGATCGCGTACTTGGCGACCATGCCCGCGTGGTAGGCCGTGCCGCAGGCGACGATGAACACCTTGTCGACGTCGCGCAGGTCCTGGTCGGTGAGGCGAACCTCGTCGAGCATGAGGTCGCCGTGCTCGTTGAGCCGGCCCAGGAGGGTCTCGGCGACCGCGTGCGGCTGCTCCGCGATCTCCTTGAGCATGAAGTAGTCGTAGCCGCCCTTCTCGGCGGCCGAGGCGTCCCAGTCGATGTGGAACGGCTTGCCCTCGGCGGGGTTGCCGAGGAAGTCGGTGATCACGAGGTCGTCGGCGGTGATGAGCACGACCTGGTCCTGACCGAGCTCGACGGCCTCGCGGGTGTGCTCGATGAACGCGGAGACGTCACTGGCGAGGTAGTTCTCGCCCGGGCCGCGGCCGACCACGAGCGGGGAGTTGCGCCGGGCCCCGACGACCACGCCGGGGGCCTGCACGTCGACGGCGAGCAGCGTGAACGCGCCCTCCAGGCGGCGGCAGACGGCCCGCATGGCCTCGGCCAGCCGCGCGCCCGGGGTGTCACCCTCGGCGTCCGCCACGGCCTGGGCGAGCAGGTGGGCGGCGCACTCGGTGTCGGTGTCGCTGGCGAACTCGATGCCGCCGTTCTCCAGCTCCGCCCGCAGCTTGGCGAAGTTCTCGATGATGCCGTTGTGGATGACCGCGACCCTGCCGTCGAACGAGCGGTGCGGGTGCGCGTTGCGGTCGGTCGGCCCGCCGTGCGTGGCCCAGCGGGTGTGCCCGATGCCGGTCGTGCCGATGCCGAGACTGTGGCCGGCCTCGTCGGCGAGCGCCTTCTCGAGATTGGCGAGCTTGCCGGCGCGCTTGGCGGTGAGCAGCTCACCATGCCGGCGCCGGCCGACTGCGTCCCCACCGACGTGGCCCGTGTCGCCTGACTGGACGATCGCGACGCCGGCGGAGTCGTAGCCGCGGTACTCCAGCCGCCGCAGCCCGTCCAACACGATGTTCAAGGCCGGCCGGGCGCCGGCGTACCCCACGATTCCGCACATGCCCGTACCGTAGCAGACTTTCGCGCAGTACCCGTGCGCGAAAGTGTCGCATACGCGCACGGGAAATGCGCACGAACAGCCGACCCTAGATGAGCGACGAACGGATCTGGGCGCCGCCGTCGACGACCAGGGTCTGGCCCGTCATCCAGCGTGACGCAGTACCGGCCAGGAAGGTGATCACTTCGGCGATGTCGTCCGGCTCGCCGATGCGGCCGAGCGGGAGCTTGTCGCTGAGGAAGTCCTCGTTGTTCTCCCACAACCCGCGGGCCAGATGGGTGCGCACGATCCCGGGCGCGACCGCGTTGACCCGCACCGGGGCCAGCTCGGCGGCCATCTGGCGGGTCAGGTGGATGACGGCGGCCTTTGTCGCGTTGTAGTAGCCGATCCCGGGCTCGGTGAGCACGCCGCCGACCGAGGCGACGTTGACGATGGCGCCCGTGCCGCGCTGCGACATCGACGCCTTCCACACCAGCTGGCTCCACAGCACCGGGCCGAACTGGTTGAGCCGGACGGTCTTCTCGGCGCGCACCGGGTCGATGTCCATGAGCGGGCCGAAGTACGGGTTGGTGCCGGCGTTGTTCACCAGTACGTCGATCGCGCCGAAGCGCTCCATGGCCGCCGCGACGACCGCCTCGGCCTGGTCGGGCTCGGCGGCGTGGGCGGCGTGGGTGAGCACGCCGGCCCCCGGGAACTGCGCGGTGATCTCGGCCGCGACCTCGTCCAGGGTTTCGATCTTGCGCGAGGTGAGCACGACGTTGCAGCCTTCGGCGGCGAAGGCCAGGGCGCTCGCCTTGCCGATACCCCGGGAGGCGCCGGTGACGATGACGGTGCGGGCTTCTGTCATGCGCGCACGTTACTACTGGGTAGGCGACACCATTCGCACGATGTGAGCAATCCGCTCGGCCGCCTCTTTGGCGATCTCCTGCGTGCCGGCCTCGACCATGACGCGCACGAGCTGCTCGGTGCCGGAGGGGCGCAGCAGCACCCGGCCGGTGCCGCCGAGCTCGCCCTCGACCTGCTTGGCCGCGTCGAGCACCTGCGGCGAGCGGGCCGCCGCGGCCCGGTCGAGCACGGGCACGTTGATCATCACCTGCGGCAGCCGGTGTACCACCGCCGCGAGCTCCTTGAGGCTCTTGCCCGTGCGCTCCATGCGCCCCATGAGGTGCAGGGCGGTGAGCACGCCGTCCCCGGTCGTGGCGAACGCGGGCATCACGATGTGCCCGCTCTGCTCGCCGCCGAGCGCGAGGCCCTTGGCGCGCAGCTCCTCCAGCACGTACCGGTCGCCGACCTTGGTCTCCAGCAGCCGAATGCCGGCCTCGGCCATGGCCAGCTTGAGGCCCAGGTTGCTCATCACGGTCGCGACGAGCGTGTCCTCGGTCAGCAGCCCGTCCTCGCGCATCGACAGGGCGAGGACGGCCATGATCTGGTCGCCGTCGATCTCGGTGCCGTCGGCCGCCACCGCGATGCAGCGGTCGGCGTCGCCGTCGTGCGCGATGCCCAGGTCGGCGCCGTGCTCGACGACGGCCCGGCGCAGCTGCGCGATGTGGTTGGAGCCGCAGTCGTCGTTGATGTTGAGACCGTCGGGGTCCGCGTTTATCGCGATGACCGAGGCGCCCGCGCGGCGGTAGGCCTCGGGCGCGGCGGAGGAGGCGGCGCCGTTGGCGCAGTCGACCACGACGGTGAGCTCGGCCAGCGGGCTGGGCAGCGAGGTCAGCAGGTGCCGGACGTAGCGGTCCTCGCCGTCGGCGTAGTCGGTGACCCGGCCGACCCCGGCGCCCGTCGGGCGGCGGTGGCTGGTGCCGTCCATGAGGCGCTCGATCTCGTCCTCGACCTCGTCGGGCAGCTTGTGCCCGCCGGCGGCGAAGAGCTTGATCCCGTTGTCGGGCATCGGGTTGTGTGAGGCCGAGAGCATGACGCCGATGTCGGCGTTGAGGACGCCGGTGAGGTACGCCACCGCGGGTGTCGGCAGCACGCCGACCCGCACCACGTTGGCCCCCGCGCTGGTCAGGCCGGCCACGACGGCCGACTCCAGCATCTCGCCGCTCGCGCGCGGATCCCGCCCGACGACCGCGACCGGCGCGTGGGAGTGATCATGCTCGAACAGCGCCTGGGCCGCCGCGATGGCGACCGCCATCGCCAGCTCCGGAGTCAGGTCGGCGTTGGCCCGCCCACGAACTCCGTCGGTGCCGAAGAGTCGCCCCATCGCGAAACCTCCCAAGGTCGAACCCACCGCGCGCTCCAACCGGCACATCGGCCGGCGTACCGCCCGCGCAACACGAAACGGCCGGGCGCCCACCTCCAGGGTGGCACCCGGCCGACATGCTTCGTTAGCGCTTCGAGTACTGAGGAGCCTTACGGGCCTTCTTCAGACCGTACTTCTTGCGCTCGGTCGCGCGGGCGTCCCGGGTCAGGAAGCCGGCCTTCTTGAGGGCGGGACGGTCGTCCGGGTCGTTCTCGATCAGCGCACGGGCGATCGCGAGGCGCAGCCCGCCCGCCTGGCCGGTGGTGCCGCCGCCACGCAGGTTGGCGAAGACGTCGAAGGCCTCGGCCTTCTCGACGATCACGAGCGGCTCACGCACCGACTGCTGGTGCACCTTGCTCGGGAAGTAGTTCTCCAGCTCGCGGCCGTTCAGCGTGAACTTGCCGGTGCCGGGGACCAGGCGGACCCGGACGATGGCCTCCTTGCGGCGGCCAACGGTCTGGATCGGCTGGCCGGCGCGGCGGGCACGGGTCGGCGCCGCGCTGGTGGCCGTGGCCGTGGTCGGGGCCGCCGGGGCGGTGGCCGTAGCGGTGGCGGCCGGAACGGTAGCCGTAGCAGCGGGGGCCGGGGCGGCGGCGGCCGGGGCCGCCGGAGCCTCGACGGTCGCGTCAGCGGCCGGCGTCGGGGCGTCGATGGTCTCGTCGGTCACGCTCAGTCCTTCGTCCGCGCTCACTGCGCGATCTGCTTGATCTCGAACGGCTGGGGCAGCTGAGCGGCGTGCGGGTGCTCGGCGCCCGCGTACACCTTCAGCTTGCGGATCTGGCGCGCGCCCAGGCGGTTGTGCGGGAGCATGCCCTTGACGGCCAGCTCGATCGCCCGCTCGGGGTTCTTGGTGAGCAGCTCCTCGTAGCCGACCCGCTTCAGACCACCCGGGTAGCCGGAGTGACGGTAGGCCACCTTGGTCTGGCGCTTGTTGCCGGTCAGCGCCACCGCGCCGGCGTTGATCACGATGACGAAGTCGCCGGTGTCCACGTGCGGGGCGAACGTCGGCTTGTGCTTGCCGCGCAGCAGCGTCGCAGCGTGCGTGGCCAGGCGGCCGAGCACCACGTCGGTGGCGTCGATGACATGCCACACGCGCTCGATCTCGCCCGGCTTCGGGCTGTACGTACCCACAGGTCTACCTTGTCTTCCACGTCGTCGGTCCGGGGTGCGTCCTCGATGATGGCGCTGAACCGATTAGTCCGGGCGCACAGTCACCCAGCGTACCCGAACAGTGGGGACGCCTTGTCATCGCACAACAGCAGTCCACGATACTCGGCGCCCCCAGATGAACCAAATCCGGGTCGCTCAGACCGGCGCCTCCGCAGGCTCCGGCACCGGCCTGAGCGTCAGGCTGTGCCTCTGATGAGCGGCCACCTCGCTACGCTCGGTACCGCTCACACCGGCGCCTCCGCAGGCTCCGGCACCGGCCTGAGCGTCAGGCTGTGCCTCTGATGAGCGGCCACCTCGCTACGCTCGGTACCGCTCACACTTGGGTCAATGCTCACACCTGGGTCAACCGGCGGGGCGAACGGCGCAGGTAGACCAGCCAGGTGACGAGGAAGCACAGCGCGTAGAACCCGATGAACACGAGATAGGCGCCGTCACCCGTCTTGTACGTCAGGAACGACTGCCGGAACGCGAGGTTCACCAGCACGCCGCCGGCCGCCCCGACCGCCCCGGCCACGCCGATGAGCGCGGTCGCCAGCCGCCGCGCGGTGGGCTCGTCGTGCGGGAACTTCGCCCGGAAGATCGCCGGGATCATCTTGTACGTCGAGCCGTTGCCGAGGCCGCTGAAGACGAACAGGAACACGAACCCGGTCACGAAGAGTGGCAGGGAGTGCTGGCGGGAGGCGAGCAGGACCGTGCCCGCGCCGAGCGCCATGGCCACGAAGTTCCAGAAGGTGATCACCGCACCGCCGAAGCGGTCGGCCAGCATGCCGCCGAACGGGCGGATCAGCGAGCCGAGCAGCGGACCCAGGAAGGTGAGGTAGGCCGCCTTCACGGGGGTGTCGAAGTCGGCCTTGAACTGCACCTGGAGCACCTGCCCGAAGGCGAACCCGAAGCCGATGAACGACCCGAACGTCCCGATGTACAGCAGCGACATGATCCACGCGTGGGCGTCCTTGATCACGTCGCGCATCGCCCGCCGGTCGTTGGACGCGTGCGTCAGGTTGTCCATGTAGATCGCGGCCAGCAGCGCGGCGACGACGATGAGCGGCAGGTAGATCAGCACGATGAGGCGCGGGTGCGCGACCCCGGCGGTGGCGAGCACGAGCAGCCCGACGAGCTGCACCGCGGCCACCCCGATGTTGCCGCCGCCGGCGTTGATCCCCAGCGCCCAGCCCTTCAGCCGCTGCGGGTAGAAGGCGTTGATGTTGGCCATCGAGGAGGCGAAGTTGCCGCCGCCGACGCCCGCCACGGAGGCGGCGATGAGCAGCGTGGTGAACGAGACGCCCGGCTCCAGGATGATGCCCGCGAAGACGGTCGGCACCAGGAGCAGCAGCGCACTGAAGATCGTCCAGTTGCGGCCGCCGAACCGGGCCACGGCGAAGGTGTACGGCAGCCGCAGCACCGCCCCGACCAGCGTCGGCGCGCTCGTGAGCAGGAACTTCTGGGCCGGATCGAAGCCGTACCTGGGCCCCAGGAAGAGCACGAAGACCGACCACAGGCTCCAGATCGAGAAGCCGATGTGCTCGGAGAGGATGGAGACGATCAGGTTCCGGCGGGCGATCTTCGCGCCGGTCCGCATCCAGAACTCGGGGTCCTCGGGGTGCCAGTCGTCGATCCACCGGCCGCGGCGCGGCTCGGGCTGAGACTGCGGTTTCTCCACGGCAAGGGTCATGGCCGTGGACGCTACGAACGGTCCGTTTCGGGTCGTCGCGACGAAGTTATCGGGGTCGAAACGTTTCCCCCACGGCGGCGGATCCCGGCTTGTGAGATCCGCCGCCCGGGCTTTGGTCAGGCCTTCTTGAACGTCCAGGTGCCGGTGTCGTCGGCGCCCGCGGGCGGGGAGAGCTTCAGCGTGCCGCTGCCGCACTCGTACGCGCTCTTCTTCAGGATCGGCTGGGAGTCCACCGCGCCGCCGGTGTTGGCGGTACCGGTGCCGGCGAACTCGGAGATCGCGACCTTGTCGGCGACGCGCTGGGCGACCGGCGCGGTCAGGTCGACGGTCACCGTGAGGGTGCTGAAGTCCACCGAACCGGTCGGCTCGAGCGTGCCGGTCGTGCCGGACGGGCTCTTGATCGCGCCGTTGACCTTGCCGCCGTACGAGAAGCTGCCCTTCACGTCGTTGCCGGAGACGGAGAAGGTGAAGGTGACCGGCTGCATCGAGCCGAAGTCGACCTGTGTCTTGCCGCCGGAGTCGATGGTCAGCAGCGTGCCGCTGCCGCCCTGGAAGGTGCCGCCCACCGGGCCGGAGAGCTTGCCGGTGATGTTGTCGGCCTTCCAGCTGCCGACCAGGCAGGACGCGACGCTGCCCTGGCCGCCGCCGGTGGTGCCGTTCGTGTCGCCCGAGGCGCCGGTGGAGGCGCCGCCCGACGTGCCGCCGCCCGCGCCGGTGGCGCCGGAAGCTCCCGCCGAGGTGCCAGCCCCGGGTTTGGCGCTGTCGCCACTGCATCCGGTGAGCCCGATGCTGAGCGCCGCAACGGCCGCGAGTGCGACCTTGCCGGTCGTGCGCATCTGCTTCCTCCTAGTACATAGGGGTCCCTGGTTGTTCTACCCAGCCGCGGACGGTCGCCAATCTACAATGCGGCGTCGAATCCAACACGGCTCGGTAACGCCCTGCTGGAGCCGCGTGTGAGGCGCTCTTAGCAGGCGCGAAACATTCGGGACTTTGGAGCGAAACCGCCCTTCGGCAGCCTTTGGCCATGTCCGAAGCGGTGGCTGACTCAGGTCCGTCGATGAAAGTGGTCGTGGTCGGCCACGGCATGGTCGGGCACCGGTTCGCCGAGGCCCTGACCGCTCGCGACACGGGGCGCCGGTGGCAGATCACCGTGCTCGCCGAGGAGGGCCGCCCGGCCTACGACCGGGTGCGCCTGTCGGCGTACTTCGACGGGGTCTCGGCCCAGGAGCTGACCTACGATCTGCCCGACGGGGTCGACCTGCGGCTCGGCGAGCCGGTGCAGTCGATCGACCGGGCCGCGCGCAAGGTCTTCACCGGCCGCGGCGTGTACGAGTACGACGCCCTGGTCCTCGCGACCGGATCGTCGGCCTTCGTGCCGCCGATCACCGGGGTGGACCAGGCGGGCGTCTTCGTGTACCGCACCCTGGACGACCTCGAGGCGATCCGGGACCACGCCCAGGGCCGCGAGGTCGGCGCCGTGATCGGCGGCGGGCTGCTCGGCCTGGAGGCGGCCAACGCGCTGCGCCTGCTGGGCCTGCGCACCCACGTGATCGAGTTCGCCCCGCGGCTGATGCCGGTGCAGGTCGACGCGGCGGGCGGGGCGGTGCTGCGGCGGTTCGTGGAGGACCTCGGCGTGCGCGTGCACCTCGGCGCCGGCACGACCGCGATCCGCCAGACCTCGCCGGGCGGACGGCTCAACCTGACGCTGTCCGACGGCGCCCACGTGCCGGCCGACATCGTGGTGGTCGCGGCCGGCATCCGGCCCCGCGACGAGCTCGCCCGGGCCGCCGGGCTGGCCACGGGGGCGCGCGGCGGCGTGCTCGTCGACGCCGGCTGCCGCACCGAGGACCCCGCGATCTACGCCGTCGGCGAGTGCGCCGCGATCGAGGGCCGCTGCTACGGGCTGGTCGCGCCCGGCTACGCGATGGCCGAGGTCGTCGCCGACCGGCTGCTCGGCGGGGCCGCCGAGTTCCCCGGCGCGGACACCTCCACCAAGCTCAAACTGCTCGGCGTCGACGTGGCCAGCTTCGGCGACGCCCTGCGCGAAGACCTCCTCGACATCGTGTACCTAGACCCGGCGAACGGGCGCTACGCGAAGCTGGTGCTCTCCGACGACGCCCAGACGCTGCTCGGCGGCATCCTCGTGGGGGACGCGAGCGCGTACCCAACGCTGCGGGCCAGCGTCGGCGGCCCGCTGCCCGGGCACCCGCTCGCCCTGCTGGCCGGGGACGCGGCCGGCGACGTGGCGCTGCCGGCCGAGGCGCAGGTCTGCAGCTGCAACGCGGTCACCCAGGGCCAGGTGGTGGCCGCGATCGCGGAGGGCTGCACCGACGTCGCCGCGATCAAGGAGTGCACCCGGGCCGGCACGAGCTGCGGGTCCTGCGTGCCGCTGCTGAAGAAGATCCTCGTCTCCAACGGTGTCGCGGCCTCCAAGGCGCTGTGCGAGCACTTCGAGTACTCCCGCGCCGAGCTCTTCGACATCGTGCGGATCCGCGAGATCCGCACGTTCTCGCAGCTCATCGAGGAGCACGGGCGCGGGCGCGGCTGCGACGTGTGCAAACCGACGGTCGCCTCGATCCTCGCCTCGCTGCACAACGACTACGTGCTCGACGGGGAGCAGGCCTCGCTGCAGGACACCAACGATCACTTCCTGGCCAACATCCAGCGCAACGGCACGTACTCGGTGGTCCCGCGCATCCCCGGCGGGGAGATCACGCCGGAGAAGCTGATCGTGATCGGCGAGGTGGCGCGGGACTTCAACCTGTACACCAAGATCACCGGCGGCCAGCGCATCGACCTGCTGGGCGCCCGGGTCGAGCAGCTGCCCGCGATCTGGAGCCGGCTGGTCGCGGCCGGGTTCGAGTCCGGGCACGCCTACGGCAAGGCGCTGCGCACCGTGAAGTCCTGCGTCGGGTCGACCTGGTGCCGCTACGGCGTGCAGGACTCGGTCGGGCTGGCGATCGAACTGGAGCTGCGGTACCGCGGCCTGCGCGCCCCGCACAAGCTCAAGTCCGCGGTGTCCGGCTGCGCCCGCGAGTGCGCCGAGGCCCGGAGCAAGGACTTCGGCATCATCGCCACCGACAACGGCTGGAACCTCTACGTCGGCGGCAACGGCGGCTTCCGGCCCCGCCACGCCGACCTGCTCGCCTCGGACCTGCCGACCGAGGAGCTCATCCGGGTCGTGGACCGGTTCCTGATGTTCTACATCCGCACCGCCGACCGGCTCCAGCGCACCGCGGCCTGGATCGAGGGGCTGGAGGGCGGGCTCGACTACCTGCGCGCGGTAATCGTGGAGGACTCCCTCGGCATCGCCGCGGAGCTCGACGCCATGATGGCCCGCCACGTCACGTCGTACGCCGACGAGTGGCGGGCGACCGTCGAAGACCCGGAGCGCCTGGCGCGGTTCGTCTCGTTCGTCAACGCCCCCGGCACCCCCGACCCGACGATCACCTTCGTATCCGAACGCGGACAGCCTGTCCCCCTCGTCCTGGGAGCACGCTCATGAGCTGGACCGTCGTCTGCCCGTTCGTCCGCCTCGAGCCGGACCGGGGGGTGGCCGCCCTCGTGGGCGGGGACCAGGTGGCGCTCTTCCGGACCTCCGACGGCACCGTGCACGCCATCGGCAACGTCGACCCGATCAGCGGCGCGGCCGTGCTCTCGCGCGGGATCGTCGGCAGCCGGGGCGACCGGGCCGTGGTCGCCTCCCCCATGCACAAGCAGGCGTTCGACCTGGCCACCGGGGAGTGCCTGGACGAGCTGGGGGTGCGGGTGCCGGTGTACGAGGTGCGCATCACCGACGGCATGGTCGAGATCGCGTCCGGTTTGGGAGATCGCGCGTGAGTGCGAGCAGCACGATCGAGATGCGGCCGGACTCGGGCGAGGACCTGCCCCTGGCCGGGTTCACCGTGGCCGTGACCGCCGACCGGCGCCGCGACGAGCTCAGCGCGCTGCTGGAGCGGCGCGGCGCCCGGGTGGTGCTCGCCCCGGCGCTGCGCATCGTGCCGGTCGCGGACGACACCGAGCTCAAGGCGGCCACGATCTCGTGCGTCGACGTGCCGCCCGCCATCGTCATCGCCACCACGGGCATCGGCCTGCGGGGCTGGATCGAGGCCGCGGAGGGCTGGGGCCTCGGGGAGGCGCTGCGGGCGCGGCTCGACGGCGCGTACCTGATCGCGCGCGGCCCCAAGGCCAAGGGCGCCGTGCGGGCGGCGGGCATGCTGGAGGCCTGGTCCCCGGAGACGGAGAGCTGCGACGAGGTCCTCGACTACCTGACGTCGGGCGGCTACCCGGGCGGCATCGCGGGGCGGCGCATCGCCCTGCAGCTGCACGGGGAGCCCCACCCCGAGTTCACGTCCGCCCTGCGCGACGCGGGCGCGGTCGTGGTGGAGATCCCGGTGTACCGCTGGGCTCCCCCCGTCGACCCCGCGCCCCTGCGCCGGCTGGTCGACCTGATCTGCTCGCGCCTGGTCGACTCGGTCACGTTCACGTCGGCGCCGGCCGTCAGCTCGCTGCTGCGCGTGGCCGGCCCCGAGGCGCCGGACGTGCTCGAGGCCCTGCGCACCGACGTCCTGGCAGCCTGCGTGGGCCCCGTCACCGCGGCGCCGCTGCAGCGCCTGGGCGTCCCGGTGGCCGCGCCGGCCCGGGCCCGCCTCGGCGCGCTCGTGCGCATCCTGGTGGACGAGCTGCCCAAGCGCTCGCCCACCCTGCAGGTCGCGGGCGCCGCGGTGACCCTGCGCGGGCACGCCGCGATAATCGACGGCACCCTGAAGCCCCTGGCCCCGGGCCCGATGGCGGTGCTGCGCGCCCTGGCCGCCTCGCCCGGCCGCGTCCTGTCGCGGGCGGCCCTCCTGCGCGAGCTGCCGCGGGGCGCGGACGAGCACGCGGTCGAGATGGCGGTGGCCCGCCTGCGGGCGGCCCTGGGCGGCTCGGCCTTCGTCCAGACGGTGGTGAAGCGCGGCTACCGCCTGCGGGTGGACTAGCTACTGCAGGTAGTGCTCGACCTCGTCGACGGAGTGCAGCTCGACCTCGTCGGGCGAAACACCCTGCAACTTCGCCGCGCGCCGGCGCCGCAGCAGGTCCCAGAGCTGGTCGAGCTGCTCCTCGAGCGAGCGCAGCCGGTCGTGCTCCTCCTGCTCGGTGATCTTGCCTGCCTGCAGCTGGGTGCGCAGCCCGTGCTCCTCGTCGACAAACGTCGAGATCTGGTGGATCAGCGTCTTCTCGTCCATGGCATGCATCATCCACCACCCGCCGCGGCGTACTCGGCCACGGACCCGTATCCCTCGCCACACCACCCCGGGGGCGGCGGAACGACGGCTATTTTGAGCCGCCGCCGAACGCCTTGAACGGCTCGAGCACATCCTTGACCGCGGCGAGCCGGCTGCTCCAGGAGGCGTCGAGCACGTTCATCAGACCGGCCACGGCCAGCAACGCGGAGACCGCGAGCGCGCCGCTGTTCAGCGGCTCCGACAGCTTGACGTCGAACCGGCGCAGCACGATCACGGCCACGAGCGGCAGTGAGGCAATGACCACGGTCCGCAGTCCGCGCAGGACGGCGCCCAGCCGACGGGCTCGGGGAACGTTCGGTAGCGGGCCGGCGGGCAACGCGTCGAACTCAGCTACCGCAAGTGCCCCGTACAAACGCAAACAGGCCGCCAGCAACTCTCGCTGACTGCCCGAATTCGGCAACGCCATCCATACCTGGTAACCGCGGACGTGTAACGCCGCCTCGCGGAGCCGCCTACGGACGGGAGCGTCGACGTCGGCCCGTCCGGTTCGGAGCAGCGACGGGAGACCACGGTCGAGGATTCGCGCCACCTGCTCGATTTTGTTGCACATCCTGGCCCGCTCGCCGATGTCACGAAACCGAGCAGCGTCCGACGTCAACCAGATGATGACCTCAGACAGGCGAACCAAAGAAAAATCGAGCACGTACGGTCTTTTGAAGTAGAAACTGCTGCCCGCTACGACCAGACCGAAGACATAGCCGACAAGAACATAGACCAAGGCTCCGGTAAAGCCCGCCGCCAATCCGGTCACGACGTCGGACGCGACCGAGCCGACGGCATCCCCCTGGGGCTGCAGAAAATACCGCCACGGACGGGCCCCTTGCACGAGACCGATCAACCACGCGAACACCGTCAGCGTGAACGCACCTGACACGATAACGACGGACGACGACAGTCGCACACCCCAACGCGCCCGGTTGTCCGCGATCAACAGCAAGGCGAGGAGTGAGATCGGGAGAGCAAAGAAGGCGGCGCTACCGGCGCCGGCGTTCGGGACGAGTGAAAATGCCGTTCCATAGCTGACCCATATGCCGAGGGCCGCCACCGGCAAACTCGCGAGCCTCATGCCGATGCCTTGAAATGCGTCGAACTTCGCCGTCGATCGTGCCGCCTGCCGCATTCTTGATTGAACCGGGCCGATATCGGCCCATCCGGCGTGATCCCGCAGCGCGCCGGCGGCCCGAACGCCCGTCGAAGTCCGCCGCAGCGCCACCGTCGCGATACGGCGTCCCAGCCGCTTCACTCGCCGGCGTCGCCCTGTGCGGTGCATTGCGACATGTTCGCACGCCTCAGCCGTCGCCTCGTTTCAGGTGCGCGAGGGCGCCCGGCGTTCAGCGGACGGTAAGCGAAGACCAGCCGAACTGGTCGATCGGGCCGGTGCCGCCGCCCAGGCGCCAGTCCGTCGCGTCGCCGATCGCACGGCCCACGAAGCCCTTCGCCCAGGACACCGCCACACCGGTCTCGTCGCCGGCGGCCAGGCGCGCGGCCACGGCCGTGGCGAAGGTGGCGCCGCTGCCGTCGGTGTTGCGGCTCGCGATGCGCGGGCTGTGCAGCAGGCGCGCCTCGCCGTCCGACCAGACCATGTCGATCGCCTCGGTGCCGACCGCGAAGTCGCCGCCGGTGATGACCACGCAGCGCGGGCCGCGCGCGGAGAGCTGGGACGCGGCCGTGGCCATGTCCTCCGGCGTGAGGACGGTCCAGCCGACCAGGGCCGAGGCCTCCTCGCGGTTCGGGGTGAGGACGCTCGCGTGGGGGATCAGCCGCTCGTAGGCCGCGATGAGCCCCATCCGCGAGCCCGACGCCGTCGTGAGGACGGGGTCGACGACGAGGTTGGGCAGGGCGCCGGTGCGTGCGCGGGCCGCGATCGCCACGGCCGTCTCCGGCGTGGGCAGGATGCCGGTCTTCACCGCGGCCACCCGCAGGTCCTCCAGCACGCTGCTGAGCTGCGCGGTGACGACGTTCGTCGGCTGCGGGAAGAGGTCGGCGGTCTCGCGCGTGTTGCGCGACATCACCGCGGTCACGACCGAGGCGCCGTGCATCCGCAGCGCGGCCAGGGTCCGCAGGTCGGCCTGCAGGCCCGAGCCGCCGGAGCAGTCGGACGCCCCGATGGTGAGTACAACAGTCGGCTCCACGGCGACAGATCACCACGGAGGGTGACCGACGGACCGCACAACCAGTCCGTCAGCCGCGCCCCTCCCAGACCGGTTCCGGTACCTCCACCACCTCACCGTCGGCGCGGAAGAGCACGTACCGGTCGAAGGAGCGGCTGAACCAGCGGTCGTGCGTGACCGCGATCACCGTGCCGTCGAAGCCGCGCAGGCCCTCCTCCAAGGCCTCGGCGCTGGCCAGGTCGAGGTTGTCGGTCGGCTCGTCGAGCAGCAGCAGCGTCGCCCCGGACAGCTCCAGCAGCAGCACCAGGAACCGGGCCTGCTGGCCGCCGGAGAGGCTGCCGAAGCGCTGGTCGGCCTGGGCCGCGAGCTCGTACCGCCCCAGCGCCGGCATCGCCTGCGGGCGCGGCAGGCCGGTGCGCCAGTCGTCGCCGCGCCAGAGGATCTCGGCGAGGGTCTTGTCCAGCAGCTCCGGGCGGTCGTGCGTCTGCGAGAAGTGGCCCGGCCGCACCCGCGCGCCGAGGCGCACCCGGCCGCCGTGCGCCACCGGCGTCATCTCCATGCCGATCTGCGGGCCGTCCGGGTCGGTGCCGCCGCGCGCCAGCAGCCGCAGGAAGTGCGACTTGCCGGTGCCGTTGCCGCCGAGGACGGCCACGCGGTCGCCGTACCAGATCTCCAGGTCGAAGGGGTAGGTCAGCCCGTCGAGCTCGAGCTGTTCGCACATGACGGCGCGTTTGGCGGTACGCCCGCCGGAAAGCCGCATCCGAATGTCCTGCTCCTTCGGCGGCGCCGGTGGCGGCCCGGCCTCCTCGAACTTGCGCAGCCGGGTCTCGGCGGCCTGCAGGCGCGAGGCCAGCCCGTCGTTGTAGGCGGCCTTCGTGCGGTACATCAGCACGAGCGCCTTGAGCTTCTCGCGCTCCTCGTCCCAGCGGCGCCGCAGCTCGTCCAGGCGCTCGTGGCGGGCGCTGCGGGCCTCGTGCCACGACGCGAACCCGCCCGGGTGCACCCACGCGGAGCCGCCCTCGACCGCGACCACGCGATCCGCGGACCGGGCCAGCAGCTCGCGGTCGTGCGAGACATACAGCACGCTCTTCGCGGACTCGCGCAGACGGTCCTCGAGCCAGCGCTTCCCCGGTACGTCGAGGAAGTTGTCCGGCTCGTCCAGCAGCAGCACCTCGTCCTCGCCGCGCAGGAGCAGCTCGAGCGCGAACCGCTTCTGCTGCCCGCCCGAGAGCGTGCGCACCGGCCGGTCGCGCGTGGCGTCCCAGGGCAGGCCCAGCGCGGCCACGCTCGCGGTGTCGAAGAGGACCTCCGCGTCGTACCCGCCCGCCTCGCCCCACGCCGCGAGCGCATTGGCGTACCTGAGCTGCGACTTCTCGGTCCCGTCGGCCAGCCCGCGCTCGGCGTCGGCCACGCGGCGGCCGATCTCGTTCAGGCGCGGCGGGGCCAGGTCGAGCGCCAGGTCGTACAGCGTCCGGTCGTCCCCGATCATGCCGATGAACTGGCGCATCACGCCCAGCCCGCCGGAGCGCGCCACGGCGCCCTCATGCACCGGCAGGTCGCCGGCGACCATCTTCAGCAGGGTCGTCTTGCCGGCCCCGTTCGGCCCGACGAGCGCCACCTTCGCGCCCTCGCCGACCCGGAACGAGACCTCGGAGAAGAGCTCACGGCCGTCCGGCAGCGTGTGCCCGACCCCTGCGACGTCCACATATCCCACGTCTGAAGAGCTTCATCGGCAGTCGTACCTTACGAAAGCGGTTTTCCGACCTTGAGTACCCGGAAACCCTTGTCGGAGGCGTGGCGCTCGGCCGTGAAGCCCTGCTCGGCGAGCCAGCGCTGCAGCGAGTCGCCGCCGAGGTTCTTGGCCACGACCAGCCACGCGACCCCGTCCGGGGCGAGCCGGGGCAGCCAGCGCAGCAGCAGCGCGTGCAGCTCCGCCTTGCCGATCCGGATCGGCGGGTTCGACCAGATCTGCGCAAAGCTGACAGTCGCCGGCACCTCGTCGGGCATCGCCGCGACGATGCGGCGCCCGCCCGCGTTCTCCCGCACGAGGTCGAGCGCGCGCTGATTCACGTCGATCGCGTAGACCGTCGTCCGCGGCGCCGCGGACGCGAGGACGACCGAGATCGGGCCGTACCCGCAGCCCAGGTCCAGCAGCGCGCCCTCGGTCTGCGGGCCCGGCAGCGGGGCCTCGCCGAGCAGCACCGCGGTGCCCCGGTCCAGGCCGCTCCACGAGAACACCCCGGACGCGGAGGCCAGGCGAAACTCCTGGTCCAGCGCGTGGAAGACGACCTCGTGCCGCTCGTGCGCCACCGCCGGGTCGGCCGAGAAGTAGTGCTCGCCTGCCAACATGCCCCTCCTGCCCGCCGTTCGCAACGCATTGTCCACGCGCAGATGACCGGCGGTTTCGGCGGCCACCCGTTCGAGAGGTACGAGACATCGCCGACAAGCCACCGCACCGCGACGTCGGCTACCCTGTGCGACATGACTTCTCGGGACGAGCAGCGCCGGAAGCGGCGCTCCGACTCGTTCCGCCGGGACGAGGCGGACGAAGCCGACAACTGGCTGGCCGGTCTACGCGGCAGCAGCCGGGGCGAGCCCGACCCCTTCTCCGCGCCGCCGCCCGACCCCTTCGACTTCGACGGGCCGGGCCCGGGTCGTCTGGAGCGCTCGGGCACGGGCGAGCGGGCCGGGTCCTTCGACCGCCCCGACCCGATGGACCGCTCGGGCTCGTTCGACCGTACGACGGCCCTGCGCCGCGTGGGCCCCGATTCGCGCACGGGCCCCGACCCGCGCACCGGCGACGTCCGCCCCGACCCCCGCACCGGCGACCTGCGCTCCGACCCCCGCACGGGCGACCCCCGCTCGGACCCTCGCTCGGGCGACCTGCGTTCCGACCCCCGGGGCGGCGATCCGCGCACGGGCGATCTCCGTGACGCGCGCGGTGGCGACCCCCGCACCGGTGGGGTGCGCGGCCGCCGCGCCCGCGACGACTCCCCCAGCGGCGTCTTCGGCCCGGGCGCGCTCCCGCCGGCCCCGCCCCCGGCCCGCCCGGCCAACGTCGACGGCTGGTCGACCCCGGACGCCACCGCTCCGGGCGGCCGCCGCCGGGCCGCCGACGACTCCCCGAGCGGCACCTTCGGCCGGATGCCGGCACCCCCGGCCCGCCCCCCGCTTGACCAGCAGATCCCCGTCCCGCCCGCGAGCGACGAGCCGCGCGGCCGGCGACGGGCCCGCGAGCGCGATGCGCAGTCGTACGATCGCGGTCCGGAGCTGACCCCGATCATCAAGCCCCTCACCGAGCTGGCCGCGGCCGCCCCGACGGCCGACCCGCCACCGCTGGTGCCGATCTTCCCGAACATGCGCCCGGACTCGTCCCCGACGAGCGGCGCCGCCCGCCGGGCCCGCCGCGCCGCCGAGGAGCAGCCGGCCGCCTACGCCGACCCACGCACCGGCGACCTCGGCCCCCGGACCGGCGACCTCACGACCCGCGGCGGCGACCCGGGCCCCCGCGGCGGCGCGAACGGCGCCCGGGGCGACCTGAGCGGCCGCGGTGGCATGAGCGGCGACCTGGGCCCCCGCGGCGGCGACCTGAGCGGCCGGGGCGGCCTGACCGGTGACCTGGGCCCCCGCGGCGGTGAGCGCGCCGCCGACGTGACCGGTAGTGGGCGCCGCCGGGCCGCCGACGACTCGCCGCGTACCGGAGACCTGGGCGGCCGCCGTCGCGCGGCCGAGCCCGACGCCGACCCCCGCCGCAACGGCCTCGGGGACGGGGCGAACGGCGGGCGCGGCGTGCCGTTCGCCGGCGAGACCACGATGTTCCGCCCCGGTGACGACGCCGGCGTGCGGCGGCGGCGCGAGGCCACCCGGGACGCGGCCGACGGCGCGCGCACGAACGGCACCGCCCGCGTGTACGGCGCCCCGCCGGCCGACGCCCCCGCGCGCGGCTTCGAGGACGCGGGCCCGCGCAGCGGCGCGCCGTACGCGGGTGAGACCACCATGTTCCGGCCCGGCGAGGACCCGCGCGGGCGCCGGAGCCGCCCGGCGTACGACGACGAGGCGCGCGGCTTCGAGGACACCGGCCGCCGCGCCCGCGCCGGGTTCGAGGCCGCGGCCCCGCCCGAGACCGTGCGTCGCGACGAGAGCGGCGTGCGTCGGCGCGACGAGGCGATGCGGCGTCGGCCCGCGTACGACGAGCCCCCGCAGCAGCGCCGCGCGCCCGACGACGAGATGGGCTACGACCCGTACGACGAGCCGTCCGGTGTGCGTAGGCGCGGCCGGGGCACGGGCGAGTACACCGGCGAATACACCACCGGGGGGACCAAGCGCGCCCTGCGCGAGTCGCCCCGCCGCTCCGATCGTGGCGGACCGCCCGACCGTGACGACCGGCTCGACCGCCCCCGGTCCGCCATCGACCCGGTGCGCCCCGGTCCGCGTCCGCACCGGTGGGTCGCCACGCTCAGCGCGATCGCCGTGCTGGTCGTGCTCGGCGCGTGCGGCGTGGGCACCTGGTTCATCTTCAAGGACGAGAAGAACGGCCCGGACTCGGCCAAGTCCGGCGCCTCGTCGGCGCCGCAGAAGCGCGACATCAGCAGCCGCGACGTGGACCCGAAGGCGCTGACCGAGGCCGAGGTGTTCCCGAGCAACAACATCGTCGCGGTGCCCGACGAGCCGCCGTACGTCATCCTCGCCACGAAGGCGTCCAACGACTGCAAGGCGGCCGCGACCGAGCAGCTGGCAACCCTGCTGGCGGGCGCGGGGTGCACGGAGGTCGTGCGCGCGACGATGAAGTCGCCGAACCAGGAGTACCTCATCACGGCCGGCATCTTCAACGTGACGAGCGAGCAGGTCGCGGCCAAGACCTTCGACGGGATCAAGCCGATCGTCGACGGCCAGAAGGGCCGTTTCGCGGGCATGAGCGTGGGCGCGGGCACCGGCACCGACGCCCTCGTGCGCGCGCCGACGCAACTCGGGTGGAACTACAAGGGGCACTTCATCACGTACTGCGTGATCGCCCGCGTCGACGGCAACAACTTCGCCCAGGGCGACCCGTACCCGAACCAGATCACGTACGACATCGTCGAGACCTACCTGGACAACGGGATCATCGAGAACCGCTCGGTCATCCAGCCCGAGGCGACCCCGGCTGCGTCCCTGCCCGCCTCGGCGCCGTCGAACTAGCCCTGTCGCCCGCCAATTCGGGCGTAGGCCGCAGCAGCCGAAAAATGCTGAAATAAGCGATAAGTCGCGGCGCGCGGCGCGCAGCGCCC
>NZ_JBEZDS010000007.1:161978-274345 GCF_040648435.1 Dactylosporangium sp. NPDC049140
GCCCGACTTATCGAACACGCGGCGCGCGGCGCGCAGCGCCCGACTTATCGAACACGCGGCGCGCGGCGCGCAGCGCCCGACTTATCGAACACGCGGCGCGCGGCGCGCAGCGCCCGACTTATCGAACACGCGGCTCGCGGCGTCCGGCTGGACGGTAGGCCGCGGTGCGCGGTGTTCAGCGCAGACTGCGAGCTAGCCGGGCGCCGACAAGGGTCAGAGGTCGCGGCGCCGGCGGGTCAGTTCCGCTCGCGCCCGCAGCGCGGCCGCGTCCGCCGGGTACGTCACCTCGACCAGCGTCAGGCCGTACGCCGGCGCCACCATCACCTCGTCGGCCCGGACCGTCCGCGTGAGCAGCGCGCCCGGCCACGAGGTCGGCCGCCGGCCGTCCCCCGCCACCAGCTGGGCCCCCACCAGGCTGCGCACCATCGACCAGCAGAACGCGTCCGCCGACACGGTGGCCACCACGATCCCGTCGGCGTCGCGGCGCCAGTCCATCCGCGACACGGCGCGGATCGTGCTCGCGTGCTCCTTGCGCCGGCAGAACGCGGCGAAGTCGTGCTCGCCCACCAAGCCCGCCGCGGCCTCGTTCAGCCGCGCCAGGTCCAGGGGGCGCGGCCAGGCCAGGGTATTGCGGCGGCGCAGCGGCTCGGCGCCGAAGGGGGCGTCCGTCACGCGGTACTCGTACCGCCGCGCCAGCGCCGAGAAGCGCGCGTCGAACTCCGGCGGCACCGCGGCCGCGGCCAAGACGCGCACGTCGGGCGGGAGGAGCCCGGCCAGCTTGTGCACGAGCGCGGCCTCCAGCGCGGCCCAGCGCTCCTCCGCGACCTCGATGTGGCACACCTGCCCGGTCGCGTGCACGCCCGCGTCCGTGCGTCCCGCGACCGTCAGGCCCTCCACCGAGCCGAAGAGGCGCTCCAGCACCCCCAGCAGCTCGCCGGCGACCGTCCGGCGGCCCGGCTGCACGGCCCACCCGGAGAAGTCGGTGCCGTCGTAGGAGACGTCCAGGCGGACGCGAACGCTCATGGGGTACAACTCCCAAAAGAAGGCCCGGCACCCCCGAAAGGGTGCCGGGCCGACGAACCTCGACCGGTGATCAGGCCTTGGTCTCTTCGTCCTTCGCCTCGGTGTCGCCCTCGTCCGAGGACGACGACGCGGCGGCCGGGGCCGGGGTCTCGTCCTCGTCCGCGTCGCCGGCGAGCACCGCGATCGAGTCGGCCTTGGCGGCCTTACGAGCGGCGGTCTTGCGCGGCGCCTTCGGGGCGGCCACCTCGAGCTCCTCGACCAGCTCGATGATCGCCATCGGAGCCGCGTCGCCCTTGCGGGGGCCCGTCTTCACGATGCGGGTGTAGCCACCCGGCCGGTTGCTGAACCGCGGCGCGATCTGGTCGAACAGCTGGAACACCACGTCCTTGTCCCGCACCACGGAGAGCGCTTGACGGCGCGCGTGCAGGTCGCCGCGCTTGGCCTTGGTGATGAGCTGCTCGGCGAGCGGGCGCAGCCGCTTGGCCTTCGTCTCGGTCGTCGTGATGCGCCCGTGCTTGAACAGCGACGTGGCGAGATTCGCCAGCATCAGCCGCTCGTGCGCGGGGCTGCCGCCGAGGCGGGGACCTCTGGTGGGCGTGGGCATTGTTGGGACTCCTCTAATACAGCGGCTGAACTACAGCTGCTCGGTCTCGCGGTAGTCGTCGGCGTCGTAGTCCACCTCGGCGAAGGAGTCCACGACGTGGGCCGGGTCGAACGTCGGGGCGGAGTCCTTCAGACCCAGGCCCATCCCGGCGAGCTTCATCTTGACCTCGTCGATCGACTTCTGACCGAAATTCCTTATATCGAGGAGGTCGGCTTCCGTGCGGCTGATCAGCTCCCCCACGGAGTTGATGCCCTCACGCTTGAGGCAGTTGTACGACCGGACGGTGAGGTCCAGCTCCTCGATCGGCAGCGCCAGGTCGGCCGCGAGCTGCGCGTCCTGCGGCGACGGGCCGATGTCGATGCCCTCGGCGGTCTCGTCCAGCTCGCGCGCGAGGCCGAACAGCTCCACCAGCGTCGAGCCGGCCGAGGCCAGCGCGGTGCGCGGGGTCAGCGACGCCTTGGTCTCGACGTCGATGATGAGCCGGTCGAAGTCGGTGCGCTGCTCGACACGGGTCGCCTCGACGCGGTACGTCACCTTGAGCACCGGCGAGTAGATCGAGTCGACCGGGATGCGCCCGATCTCCTGGCCCTGCTGCTTGTTCTGGTTGGCCGTCACGTAGCCACGGCCCCGCTCGACCGTGAGCTCCATGTCGAGGCGGCCCTTGCCGTTGAGCGTGGCCAGCTTCAGGTCGGGGTTGTGCACGGAGACGCCGGCCGGGGGCTGGATGTCGCCCGCGGTGACGTCGCCCGGGCCCTGCTTGCGCAGGTACATCGAGACCGGCTCGTCCAGCTCGGAGCTGACGCACAGCTCCTTGATGTTCATGACGAGCTCGACCACGTCCTCCTTGACCCCGGGGATCGTGGTGAACTCGTGCAGCACGCCGTCGATCTTGATGCTGGTGACCGCCGCGCCCGGGATCGAGCTGAGCAGGGTGCGCCGCAGCGAGTTGCCGAGGGTGTACCCGAAGCCCGGCTCGAGGGGCTCGATGGTGAACTTGGAACGGACCTCGCTGATCGACTCTTCGGCGAGGCTGGGCCGCTGTGAGATGAGCACTTTCTTTTCCTCCAGTTCGTTGCGCGCCCGCTATATGACGCGCTCCGGATCGGCGGGGGCCGCACGGCCTACGCCTGGTCTGGCTCGATGACGCTTCGCGAGGATCGACCCGGACCAGGCTCCGCCGACAATGTTGCTACTTGCTGTAGAGCTCGACGATGAGCTGCTCCTGGACCTGGGTGTCGATGACCTGCCGGGCCGGCAGGCTGTGCACCAGGACCTTGAACTCGCTCGGGATGAACTCGAGCCACGCCGGGACGGTCTTGCTGCCCGCGAGGCCCTGCGCGATCTGGAACGGGGTGAGCTCCCGCGACTTCTCCCGCACCTGCACGATGTCGTGCTCACGGAGGCGGTACGACGGGATGTCGACCTTCCGGCCGTTGACCACGATGTGGCCGTGCTTCACGAGCTGGCGGGCCGCGTCGCGCGACGTGGCCAGGCCGGCCCGGTACACGACGTTGTCCAGCCGCGACTCGAGGATGCGCAGCAGCTCCTCACCGGTCTTACCCGGCTTGGCCACGGCCTCCTCGTAGTAGCCGGCGAACTGACGCTCCAGCACGCCGTAGATGCGGCGGGCCTTCTGCTTCTCGCGCAGCTGCAGGAGGTACTCGGTCTCCTTCGGCCGGCCGCGGCCGTGCTGGCCGGGCGGGAAGGGACGCGACTCGAACGGGCACTTCGGCCCGTCGCACTTGCTGCCCTTGAGGAACAGCTTCATCTTCTCGCGCCGGCAACGGCGGCAGTCGGCACCTGTATAGCGAGCCATAGTTCTTCGTCTCTTCCCTTAGACCCGGCGGCGCTTCGGCGGACGGCAGCCGTTGTGCGGCTGCGGCGTGACGTCAGAGATCTGCCCGACCTCCAGGCCCACGGCCTGCAGCGAGCGGATCGCGGTCTCCCGGCCGGAGCCGGGGCCCTTGACGAACACGTCAACCTTGCGCATGCCGTGCTCCATCGCGCGGCGAGCGGCGGCCTCGGCGGCCAGCTGCGCGGCGAACGGGGTCGACTTACGCGAGCCCTTGAAGCCCACCTGGCCGGCCGAGGCCCAGGAGATGACGGCACCGGTCGGGTCGGTGATCGACACGATGGTGTTGTTGAACGTGCTCTTGATATGCGCCTGCCCGTGGGCGACGTTCTTGCGTTCCTTGCGCCGGACCTTCTTGACAGCGGTCGCGCCGGCGCGAGCCTTCGGCGGCATTCTCTATGCGCTCCTAGATTCGTAACTGATCTCGACCGGCGGGATTACTTCTTGCCCGGCTTCTTCTTGCCGGCGACCGTGCGCTTCGGACCCTTGCGGGTGCGCGCGTTGGTCCGGGTGCGCTGACCGCGCACCGGCAGGCCCTTGCGGTGCCGGATACCGGCGTAGCAGCCGATCTCGACCTTGCGGCGGATATCCGCGGCGACCTCGCGGCGCAGGTCGCCTTCAACTTTGTAGTTCGCCTCGATGTGGTCGCGCAGCTGCACGACCTCTTCATCGGTCAGGTCCCGGGCCCGCTTGTTCGGGTCGATGCCGGTTGCGGCCAGGGTCTCGACGGCCCGGGTACGCCCGATGCCGTAGATGTAGGTGAGTGCGATCTCCGTGCGCTTTTCGCGCGGGAGGTCGACACCGACGAGACGTGCCATAGGTGGGCGTGCTCCTCAAGTGTGCGGAGGTCTGTGCCCGCTCCGCTCCCGTCTGCCCACAGACGGGCCCTGGCCTCCGACCAAGGGTGCACCCCACGCAGGCCACGCCGAATCGGCGGGCCGCCCGAGGCTGGAACGGGCAAATAACTGAAGCGGGTGCTAGGGACTCAGCCCTGGCGCTGCTTGTGGCGCGGGTCGGTGCTGCAGATGATCATGACCCGGCCGTGCCGCCGGATGACCCGGCAGTTGTTGCAGATCCGCTTGACGCTCGGCTTGACCTTCACGGTTTGCCTAACTCTCGCTGCGTGCGCGCTCGTACGAACGGGCACGACAGAACCCGACCGTTAACTGGGTACCGGATACCGATTACTTGTAGCGGTAGACGATGCGCCCGCGGGTGAGGTCGTAGGGCGAGAGCTCCACGACAACACGGTCCTCGGGCAGGATGCGGATGTAGTGCTGCCGCATCTTGCCGCTGATGTGCGCCAAGACCTTATGGCCATTGGCGAGCTCCACCCGGAACATCGCGTTCGGAAGTGGCTCGATCACTCGGCCCTCGATCTCGATGGCCCCGTCTTTCTTCGGCATGTCCTCCGCTACCTGACATCGGGTCTGGTGGTTGACGCTCGCATCCATTTCTCCAGGCCAGAAGGCCTGAAGCCAGCCGCGGCTCCGGTCCTGCCACTAGAAGCGCGTGGGGGCATGCCGGAGTGGACGCTTTGCGCCAATGGGCAAGTCTACGCGTGTGCGCCCCGTGCACCAAATCGGGGCCTGCAGCCGGCGGAAACGGGCCGGCCGAGCGGTGTTCAGCTGTCGCGGTAGCGCCGCTGGTTGCTCTCCGGGTTCTGGCCGAGCGCCTTGACCGAGAAGGTCGAGGCGAGCAGCACCGCACCCCAGGGGCCCGCGACCCACATCGGCCAGAAGTAGACGGGCTCGCCGGCGGACAGGCTCACCAGGGCCCAGATGACCACGTTGACCGACACGGCGACGAGCCAGGCGCTCCAGATGCCGATCAGCCACTTGGGGTTGCCGTCACCCGACCGGCGGGGCCGCTCGTCCGGCTCGTCGGCGACGGGCTCGCTGGGCTCCAGCTGCGAGCCGCCCATCGGGTGGAAGCCGGGGAGGTCCTTGAGGATGCCGTCCAGGTCGCCGTAGGTGCGCGCGGCGTAGGTCTCCTTGAGCCGGTCGTCGTACTCGCCGAGCGACAGCCGGCCCTCGTCGAGCGCCGCCTTCAGACGCTCCGCCACGAACTGCCGATCCACATCGGCCGCGCGCAGGTCTTCCCGCCGGTCTGCCACCGCTCCCCCTTCGGACACTGCACACAGCATCGCACCGAGGCAGGTGCACCTTCCACCCCGGCTTTTCCCTTACTCGCCGGCCGGCACCGGCTCACGGGCGGTGACCAGGTCACCGAGGCGGGAACGACCCCCGTCGTGGGCGGTGAGCACCCAGACGCCGTCGTCGCAGAGAGCCATGGTGTGCTCGACGTGCGCCGCGACCGAGCCGTCGACGGTCACCACGGTCCAGCCGTCGTCGAGCTCGGCGACCTTCGGCTTCCCCTTGGTGATCATGGGCTCGATGGCCAGCGCGATGCCCGGGCGCAGCATCGGGCCCTTGCCCGGGCGGCCGGAGTTCTGCACGAACGGGTCCTGGTGCATGGCGCTGCCGATGCCGTGCCCGCCGTAGCCCTCGACGATGCCGAAGCGGCTGGCCTTGCGGATCGCCGACTGGATGGCGAACGAGATGTCGGTCAGCCGCCCCTTGCCCGAACGCGCCCCGCGCGCGGCCGCGGCGATGCCGGCCCACATGGCGTCCTCGGCGACCCGCACGAGCCGCAGCAGATCCGGGTGTACCTCACCGACGCCGACGGTGATCGCGGCGTCTCCGTGCCACCCGTCGAGGTCCGCGCCGCAGTCGATGGAGATGAGGTCACCCTCGCGCAGCACCTGCCGCGGGCTCGGGATCGCGTGGACGACCTGGTCGTTGACCGAGGAGCAGATCGACGCCGGGTACCCGTGGTAGCCCTTGAAGGACGGCACGGCACCCGCGGACCGGATGGTCTCCTCGGCGATGCGGTCGAGCTCGGCGGTGGAGACGCCGGGCGCGACCGCGGCCCGCATCCGCTCCAGTGCGTCGGCGACGACCAGCCCGGCACGGCGCATGAGGCCGATCTCTTCGGGCGTCTTGAGCTCGATCTCGAGCTGGTGAGGGGCCATGAAACTTACCCGTCGTGTTGTTCAGGCGCCGTAGGAGCGCAGGGCGTCGATCGCGCGCACAGTGACGTCCTCGACCGGACCCGTCGCGTCGATGCCCACCAGCTTGCCCTGTGCGCCGAAGTAGTCCACCAGCGGCGACGTGTCGCGGGCGTAGACCTTCAGCCGCTCGGCGATGGTCTCGGCCTTGTCGTCGTCGCGCTGGAACAGCTCGCCGCCGCACCGGTCGCAGACCCCGTCGTGCGTCGGCGCGTCGAACTCGACGTGCCAGATCTTGCCGCAGCCACGGCAGGTCCGCCGGCCCGAGAGCCGGCGGATGACCTCTTCGTTCTCCACGACGAGCTCGAGGACGATGTCCAGGCCGGTGCCGAGGTCGGCCAGCAGCTTGTCGAGCGCGTTGGCCTGCGGCACCGTGCGGGGAAAGCCGTCGAGCAGAAAGCCGTCGACCGCATCGCCCTCAGCCAGCCGGTCGGACACCATGTTGATCGTGACCTCGTCGGGCACCAGCTGGCCGGCGTCCATGTAGCGCTTGGCCTCGACGCCGAGCGGCGTGCCCTGCCCGACGTTCGCGCGGAAGATGTCGCCGGTGGAGATTTTGGGCACGGCGAGATGCGCGGCGATGTACTCGGCCTGGGTCCCCTTGCCCGCCCCGGGGGGACCTACCAGCACCAGCCTCACTACCGGAGGAACCCTTCGTAGTTGCGCTGCATCAGCTGGCTCTCGATCTGCTTCACCGTCTCGAGGCCAACACCAACAATAATGAGGACTGCCGTGCCGCCGAACGGGAAGTTCTGCAGAGCCTGCCCGCCGCCCACGATCCCGATGAGCAGGTTGGGCAGGATCGAGATGATACCCAGGTAGAGCGCACCGGGGAGGGTGATACGGCTGAGGATGAAGTCAAGATACTCGGCGGTGGGCTTGCCCGGGCGGATGCCGGGCACGAAACCACCGTACTTCCGCATGTTGTCCGCCACCTCGGTCGGGTTGAAGGTGATGGACACGTAGAAGTACGTGAAGAAGATGATCAGCAGGAAGTAGATCGAGATGTGCCAGGCGCTGTTCTGCGGCACGATGTTCCGGTTGATCCACAGGATCGTCTTGTTCGTCGAGCTGGTGCCGGCGAACGACGTGATCAGCTGCGGGATGTAGAGCAGCGACGAGGCGAAGATGACCGGGATGACACCCGCCTGGTTGACCTTCAGCGGGATGTAGGTCGAGGTGCCGCCGTACATGCGCCGGCCGATCATGCGCTTCGCGTACTGCACCGGGATGCGCCGCTGGGCCTGCTCGAGGAAGACCACGAAGGCGATGACGACGACCGCCAGGCCGACGATCACGAAGAACGTGGTCTTGTTGTCCTGCCAGATCTGGATGCCCTCGAGCGGGAGCCGGGCGGCGATCGAGGTGAAGATCAGGACGGACATGCCGTTGCCGACGCCGCGGTCGGTGACCATCTCACCCAGCCACATGATGACGCCGGTGCCGGCGGTCATGGTGACGACCAGGGCGGTCAGCGTCAGCCACATCGGGATCTTGCCGGTGTCCGGGATGATCGGGTACTGCGACTGGTCGCACGCGCCGCCGAAGAGCTGGCCGGACCGCGCCAGGGCGACGAACGCCGAGGCCTGCAGGATGCCGAGCCCGAGGGTCAGGTACCGCGTGTACTGCGTGATCTTCGCCTGGCCGGACTGGCCTTCCTTGCGCAGCTGCTCAAGGCGCGGGATCACCACCGTCAGCAGCTGGAGGATGATGCTCGCGGTGATGTAGGGCATGATGCCCAGCGCGAACACCGACAGCTGGAGGAGTGCCCCACCGGAGAACAGGTTCAACAGGGTGAAGACCTGGTTGTCCTTGCTGTTCTCGACGATGTTGAGGCACTTCTGCACGTTGCCGTAGGACACGCCCGGGCTGGGCAGCGTCGCGCCGAGCCGGTAGATGCCGATCATCAGCAACGTGAACAAGATTTTCTTGCGCAGGTCAGGCGTTCGGAACGCACTAACAAAG
The DNA here is from genome assembly GCF_040648435.1 of Dactylosporangium sp. NPDC049140. Taxonomy (NCBI): domain Bacteria; kingdom Bacillati; phylum Actinomycetota; class Actinomycetes; order Micromonosporales; family Micromonosporaceae; genus Dactylosporangium; species Dactylosporangium sp. NPDC049140. Next base: position 170,493 of record NZ_JBEZDS010000007.1, read on the forward strand.
GCGGAGAGCAACTTCATCCTCCTGCGCAAGGCGGCCGGTCGTTCGGCCGACGAGGTGGGGTCCGGGTGGTGCTGGTGACGCTGTCGAACGTATGAGTCGAGCGTGTTACTGCGCAACGGACTCTAACAGGATGTCCGGGGCACATCACGTCCGGCTTTTGAGGCGCCGCGTGGCGCCCACCGGGACGGTGGACGCCACGATAGCGCTCTATTCGCTGTCGCCGCCGAGCAGCTTCACAGAGCCGCCGGCCGCCTCGATCTTCTCTTTGGCCGTCGCGCTGAACTTGTGCGCGCTGACCTGCAGCTTCACGCCGCCGAGCTCTCCGTCACCGAGGACCTTGACCAGCTCGCCCTTGCGGACGGCGCCGGCGTCGACCAGCTCGGGCACGCCGATCTCGCCGCCCTGCGGGAAGAGCTCCGCGAGGCGTGCAAGATTCACAACCTGGAACTCGATCCGGTTGCGGTTGCGGAAGCCCTTGAGCTTCGGCAGGCGCATGTGAAGGGGCATCTGCCCACCCTCGAACGCCGCCGAGATGTTCTTGCGGGCCTTGGAGCCCTTGGTACCACGACCGGCGGTCTTGCCCTTGGAGCCCTCACCGCGACCCACACGGGTCTTCGCGGTCTTGGCGCCCGGGGCGGGCCGCAGGTGGTGCAGCTTGATCGTCATCGGATTATTCCACCTCTTCCACGGTGACGAGGTGCGCCACAGTGTGGATCATGCCGCGGATCTCCGGGCGGTCCTCCTTGACGACCACGTCGCGGATCCGCTTCAGGCCGAGCGAACGCAGCGTATCCCGCTGGTTCTGCTTGCCCCCGATCTCGGACCGGATCTGGGTCACCTTCAGACGGGCCATGGCTATGCCCCCGCCCCGGCACGTGCGGCCAGCATGGCGGCCGGCGCGACGTCCTCGACCGGCAGGCCACGGCGCGCGGCCACAGCCTCCGGCGACTCGAGCTTCTTCAGCGCCGCCACCGTCGCGTGGACGATGTTGATGGCGTTGGAGGAGCCGAGGCTCTTGGACAGCACGTCGTGGATGCCCGCGCACTCCAGGACGGCACGGACCGGGCCGCCGGCGATGACGCCCGTACCGGCGGAGGCCGGCTTGAGCAGCACGACACCGGCCGCGTCCTCGCCGATCACCGGGTGCGGGATGGACGCCGCGAGCCGCGGAACCTTGAAGAAGTGCTTCTTGGCCTCCTCGACGCCCTTGGCGATGGCCGCGGGCACCTCCTTGGCCTTTCCGTAGCCGACGCCTACCGTGCCGTCGCCGTCGCCGACGATGACCAGGGCGGTGAAGCTGAAGCGACGACCACCCTTTACGACCTTGGCAACACGGTTGATCGCGACGACCCGCTCGAGGTGGGGGGTCTTCTCGGCGGGCGCGTTACCACGACCGCCGCCGTCACGACGATTTTCGCGACGGCCGCCACCACCTTCTTGGGTGCTACCGGACCCGCCGCCCCTGCGCTGAGGACCAGGCATGAACGTTTCTCCTTTTTAGAACTCGAGTCCGGCTTCGCGGGCGGCGTCCGCCAGGGCCGCGAGGCGCCCGGCGTACTTGTTGCCACCACGGTCGAAGACGACCTTGCCAACGCCCGCGGCCCGGGCCCGCTCGGCGAGCAGCTTGCCCACCTTCGCCGCTTGGGCCTTCTTGTCGCCCTCGGTGCCCCGGATGGTCGCGTCGAGCGTCGAGGCCGAGGCCAGCGTGTGGCCCTTGAGGTCGTCGACGATCTGCGCCGTGACGTTCCGCAGCGAACGGGTGACCACCAGGCGAGGACGCTCGGCCGTACCACCCACGTGCTTGCGGATGCGGAAGTGCCGGCGAGCACGCCCCGTGCGGCGCGCGGCGGCAACGCCACCGGAGTTGCGGCGCTTGAGCAGCGTGGCGCTCATTTCTTACCAGCCTTTCCGGCCTTGCGGCGGATGACCTCGCCCTGGTACCGCACGCCCTTGCCCTTGTACGGCTCCGGCGGGCGAATCTTGCGGATGTTGGCGGCGACCTCGCCGACCTGCTGCTTGTCGATGCCGGCGATGTGGAACACCGTCGGCTTCTCGACCGAGAAGGTGATCCCGGGCGGCGGCGTGACCAGCACCGGGTGCGAGAACCCGAGCGCGAACTCGAGGTCGCTGCCCTTGGCGGTCACGCGGTAACCGGTACCGGCGATCTCCAGGCTCTTGCGGTAGCCCTCGGTGACGCCGATCACCATGTTGGAGATCAGCGTGCGCGAGAGGCCGTGCAGCTCCTTGGACTTCCGCTCGTCGTTCGGGCGGACGACGTTGAAGCTGCCGTCCTCGGCCCGCTCGACCGTGATCGGCTCGGCCAGCGTGTGGGACAGCTCGCCCTTGGGGCCCTTGACGGTGATGCGCGGACCGTCGACCTTGATGTCGACGCCGCTGGGCACCGTGATCGGCTTACGTCCGATTCGAGACATGTGATGCCTTCCCTTACCAGACGTAGGCGAGGACTTCCCCGCCCACCCCTCGCTTGCGAGCCTGCTTGTCGGTCAGCAGACCCTGGGACGTCGAGATGATGGCCACGCCAAGGCCGCCGAGCACGCGCGGCATCTCGACCGACTTCGCGTAGACGCGGAGGCCGGGCTTCGACACGCGCCGGATGCCGGCGAGGCTGCGCTCACGGTTCTGGCCGTACTTGAGGTCGACGACAAGGGTCTTGCCGACCTTGCCTTCCTCGGGGTCCTGAACCTGCCACGCGGACACGTAGCCCTCGGTCTTGAGCACCTCGGCGATGTTCGCCTTGATCTTCGAATATGGCATCGACACCCGGTCGTGGTACGCCTGGTTGGCGTTGCGCAGACGGGTAAGCATGTCTGCGATCGGGTCGGTCATGGTCATGGGTTTGTTTGCCTTTCTCGCCGCGGTTCCGCACCGGCTCGGTGGGCCTGCGGCGAAGGAGGATTACCAGGAAGCCTTGGAAACGCCGGGCAGTTCGCCACGGTGCGCCATCTCGCGGATGCACACGCGGCACAGGCCGAACTTGCGGTAGACGGCCTTGGGCCGGCCGCAGCGCTGGCAGCGGGTGTAAGCGCGGACCGCGAACTTGGGCTTCGCGGCGGCCTTGAGGACAAGGGCCTTCTTCGCCATGGTCAGTTCTCCCTAGTTCTCACGGAAGGGGAAGCCGAGCAGCTTGAGCAGCGCGCGGCCCTCCTCGTCCGTGCGGGCGGTGGTGACCACGGTGATGTCCATCCCTCGCGGCCGGTCGATGCGGTCCTGGTCGATCTCGTGGAACACCGACTGCTCGGTGAGACCGAACGTGTAGTTGCCGTTGCCGTCGAGCTTGCGCCCGTCCAGACCGCGGAAGTCGCGGATACGCGGCAGCGCGATCGACAGCAGCCGGTCCAGGAACTCCCACATCCGGTCGTTGCGCAGGGTGACCTTGGCGCCGATCGGCATGCCCTCGCGCAGCTTGAACTGCGCGATCGACTTGGTCGCCCGCCGGACCTGCGGCTTCTGGCCCGTGATGGTGGCCAGGTCGCGCACCGCGCCGTCGATGAGCTTGGAGTCGCGAGCAGCCTCGCCGACACCCATGTTCACGACGACCTTCACCACGCCCGGGATCTGCATGACGTTGGCGTACTTGAACTGCTCCCGCAGGGCGCCCGCGATCTCGTCGCGGTAGCGCTGCTTCAGGCGCGGGTTCACCTTCTCGACCGTCGTCATCACAGTTCCTTACCCGAACGGCGGGACACGCGGGTCTTCAGGCCGTTCTCGTCCTCGCGGGAGCCGACGCGGGTGGCGTTGCCGTCCGAGTCGATCACCATCACGTTGGAGATGTGGATCGGGGCTTCCTGCGTCACGATGCCGCCGGTCTTCGAGCCCCGCTGGGTGGTGCGGATGCGGGTGTGCTTCTTGATCCGGTTGACGCCCTCGACGACGACCTTGTCCTCGCGCGGAATGGCCGAGAGGACCTTGCCGCGGGACCCCTTGTCCTTGCCGGCGATGACGAGGACGGTGTCGCCCTTTTTCACCTTCATGGCTACAACACCTCCGGCGCGAGCGAGATGATCTTCATGAAACGCTTGTCCCGGAGCTCACGCCCGACCGGGCCGAAGATACGGGTACCGCGCGGGTCGCCGCCATCCTTGATGATCACGGCGGCGTTCTCGTCGAACCGGATGTACGAGCCGTCCGGCCGGCGCCGCTCCTTCGTGGTACGGACGACGACGGCCTTGACCACGTCGCCCTTCTTCACGCCGGCGCCCGGAATGGCGTCCTTCACCGTGGCCACGATGATGTCGCCGATGCCTGCATAGCGGCGGCCGGAGCCACCGAGCACACGGATGCACAGGATTTCCCGGGCACCCGTGTTGTCGGCGACGCGCAGCCGCGACTCCTGCTGAATCACGCTTGTCTCCTAATGTCTGCCAGTTCTCGGCGCCGGGCACGCCCGGCGCCGAGCTTGGCGGAACGACGGCCTTACTTGGCCTTTTCGAGGATCTCCACGACCCGCCAGCGCTTGGTCGCCGACAGGGGGCGGGTCTCCATGAGCAGCACCCGGTCACCGACGCCGCACGCGTTCTGCTCGTCGTGCGCCTTGAGCTTGCTGGTGCGGCGCATGACCTTGCCGTACAGCGGGTGCTTGACCTGGTCCTCGACCGCCACGACGACGGTCTTGTTCATCTTGTCGCTCACCACGAGGCCCTCGCGGACCTTGCGGCGGCCGCGCACCTCGGTCTCGGTGCCCGACTCGGTCGTCTGCTCGCTCATGTTCACGCCACCTCAGCCACAGCGTCGGGCGCGGCCGAAAGTCCCAGCTCGCGCTCGCGCATGATCGTGTAGATCCGGGCGATGTCCCTGCGGATGGTCTGCAGACGCCCGTGGTTGTCCAGCTGGCCGGTGGCCGACTGGACGCGGAGGTTGAACAGCTCCGCCTTGGCTTCCCGCAGCTTCTCGACCAGGCCCTCGTCGGACATATCCCGCAGCTCGGTCGCCTTGATACCGGCGGCCATCACACATCAGCCCCTTCGCGCGTGACGATCCGGCACTTCAGCGGAAGCTTGTGGATCGCGCGGCGCATTGCTTCCCGGGCGATCTGCTCGTTCGGGAACGACATCTCGAAGAGGATCCGGCCCGGCTTGATGTTGGCCACCCACCACTCCGGCGAACCCTTGCCGGAACCCATGCGGGTCTCGGCCGGCTTCTTGGTGATGGAGCGGTCCGGGAAGATCGTGATCCAGACCTTGCCACCACGGCGGATGTGCCGGGTCATGGCGATACGGGCCGCCTCGATCTGGCGGTTCGTGATGTACGCGGGCTCGAGAGCCTGAATACCGAACTCGCCGAAGACCACTCGCGTGCCGCCCTTGGCCGGACCGTGACGGTCCGGGTGGTGCGGCTTGCGGAAGCCCTTCGGGGGCTTACGAGGGATAAGCATTCGTCAGCCCTCCTGCTGCGTCTCTGCCGGAGCGGGCGCGGCCTCGGCGGCCGGAGCGCTCTCAGTGGCGGCGGCCTGCGCGTGCGCGGCGGCCGCGGCGCGACCGGCCTCGGTGCCACCGGCGGTCGTACCGGACGAGCCGGAACGACCGCGGCGCGGACGCTCGGGCCGGTCGGCACGCTCACGGCGGCCACGCGGAGCGGCGGCCTCGGCCGGCGCCTCGCGACCCGGAACGGCGTCGCCCTTGTAGATCCAGACCTTCACGCCGATGCGGCCGAAGGTCGTACGGGCCTCGAAGAAGCCGTACTCGATGTTCGCGCGCAGCGAGTGCAGCGGCACGCGACCCTCGCGGTAGAACTCGGTACGGCTCATCTCCGCGCCGCCGAGACGGCCGGAGACCTGCACCCGAATCCCGCGCACGAGCGGGTTCTTCATGGCCGACTGCATCGACTTGCGCATCGCGCGGCGGAAGCTGACACGGCTGGACAGCTGCTCCGCGACGGCCTGCGCAACGAGCTGCGCGTCCGACTCCGGGCTCTTCACCTCGAGGATGTTGAGCTGCACCTGCTTGCCGGTGAGCTTCTCGAGCTCGGCGCGGATGCGGTCCGCCTCGGCGCCCTTACGGCCGATCACGATGCCCGGGCGGGCCGTGTGGATGTCCACGCGGACCCGGTCGCGGGTGCGCTCGATGTCGACCTTGGCGATGCCGGCGCGCTCCAGGCCCTTGGACATCATCCGACGGATCTTGACATCCTCGGCGATGTAGTCCTTGTAGAGCTTGTCCGCGTACCAGCGCGACTTCCAGTCGGTGCTGATGCCGAGCCGGAACCCGTGCGGGTGAACCTTCTGACCCATTACTCGGTCCCTTCCTCGGCGTCAGCCTCGTCGGCGTCCGCCTTCGTGGCCTCCGCCTGCTTGGCCGGCGCGGCCTTCTTGGCCTTCGCACCCGCCTTCTTCGCGGGCGGCGAGTCGACCTCGTCGACCTCGTCGACCTCCGGCGTCACGGCCTTCGCGGCCTTGGTCGCCTTGGCCACGCCGGCCTTCGCCGCGCGGGCCTGGGCGGCCGGGACGCTCTCGACCACGATCGTGATGTGGCTGGTGCGCTTGCGGATCCGGTACGCCCGGCCCTGCGCCCGCGGCCGGAACCGCTTGAGCGTCGGGCCCTCGTCGACGTAGGCCGCCGCGACCAAGAGCGAATCGGGGTCGAGACGCTCGTTGTTCTCTGCGTTGGCGATGGCGCTCGCAAGCACCTTGTAGACCGGCTCGCTCGCCGACTGCGGCGCGAACTGCAGCACCGTGAGCGCCTCACGCGCGGGCAGGCCGCGCACAAGGTTCACCACACGGCGCGCCTTCATCGGCGACACGCGCACGTGCCGCGCGATCGCCCGCGCACCGGGCAGCGCCGCCTCGCTCTTCGTTGGCATCGGGAAATCCTCTTGATTCCTATCGGCTGCCTTAGCGGCGGCGGCTCTTCCGGTCGTCCTTCTCGTGACCCTTGAACGTGCGGGTCAGCGCGAACTCGCCGAGCTTGTGCCCGACCATCGCCTCGGTCACGAAGACCGGTACGTGCTTGCGCCCATCGTGGACGGCGATCGTGTGCCCGAGCATCTCGGGGACGATCGTCGACCGGCGCGACCAGGTCTTGATGACGTTCTTGGAGTTCTTGGCGTTCTGGACTTCCACCTTCTTGATCAGGTGGTCGTCAACGAACGGGCCCTTCTTCAGGCTGCGAGGCATTGCTCAGGCTCCTTAGCCGCGCTTCCGGGTGGCGTAACGCCGACGGACGATGAGACGGTCGCTCGGCTGGCCCTTGCGCCGCGTGCGGCCCTCCGGCTTGCCCTTCGGGTTGACCGGGTGGCGGCCACCAGAGGTCTTGCCCTCACCACCACCGTGCGGGTGGTCGATCGGGTTCATCGCGACACCACGGACGGTCGGGCGCTTGCCCTTCCACCGCATGCGGCCGGCCTTGCCCCAGTTGATGTTCGACTGGTCGGCGTTGCCGATCTCGCCGACGGTGGCCCGGCAGTGCACGTCGACACGCCGGATCTCGCCCGAGGGCATGCGCAGCGTGGCGTACTGACCCTCGCGGCCCAGCAGCTGGATGCCGACGCCGGCCGAGCGGGCCAGCTTGGCGCCGCCGCCCGGGCGCAGCTCCACCGCGTGGACGGTGGTGCCGACCGGGATGTTGCGCAGCGGCAGGTTGTTGCCCGGCTTGATGTCCGCGCCGACGCCCGCCTCGACCTGGTCGCCCTGCTTGAGGTCCTTCGGGGCGATGATGTAGCGCTTCTCGCCGTCGGCGTAGTGCAGCAGGGCAATACGCGCGGTGCGGTTGGGGTCGTACTCGATGTGCGCAACCTTGGCGGGAATCCCGTCCTTGTCCGCGCGCCTGAAGTCGATCAACCGGTACTGGCGCTTGTGCCCGCCGCCCTGGTGCCGAGCGGTGACCCGCCCGTGCACGTTGCGGCCGCCCTTGTTCGGCAGCGGGACGAGCAGCGACTTCTCCGGCGTCGATCGGGTGATCTCCGCGAAGTCGGCAACGCTCGAACCACGACGACCGGGCGTCGTCGGCTTGTACTTACGGATAGCCATCGTCTATACCCCTCAGCTGACCGGTCCGCCGAAGGCTTCGATCCGGTCACCCTCGGCGAGCTTCACCATCGCCCGCTTCGTGTCCTTGCGCTTGCCCCAACCCGTGCGGGTGCGCTTGCGCTTGCCTTCGCGATTGATGGTGTTGACCGACAGGACGCGGACGTTGAAGATCTGCTGGATCGCGATCTTGATCTCGGTCTTGTTGGCGTCCGGGTGCACCAGGAACGTGTACCAGTTGCGGTTGAGCTCGCTGTAGCTCTTCTCGGAGACCACCGGCTGGATGATCACGTCACGCGGGTCTGCGATCGTCGCCATGGCTCAGCCCTCCTCGTTGGTGTCGGCGTCGGCGCTCGCGCCGGACTCGGCCGGAACCCCGAGGAACTCGTCCAGCGCCGCGGTGGTGAACACCACGTCGTCGGCCACGAGCACGTCGTGGGTGTTGAGCTGGTCGGCGACCAGCAGGTGCACCGACTGCTCGTTGCGCAGGCTCAGCCAGTTGGCCTCGTCGTCGCGGGCGAGCACCACCAGGACCCGGCGGGCCTCGGTGATGCCGCGGAGCGCGGTCAGCGCGTCCTTCGTCTTCGGCGACTCGCCCTCGACGAAGGTCTCGACGACGTGGATGCGACCCTCGCGGGCGCGGTCCGAGAGCGCACCGCGCAGGGCGGCGGCCTTCATCTTCTTGTTCACCCGCTGGGTGTAGTCGCGCGGCACGGGGCCGTGGACCACGCCACCACCGGTGAACTGCGGCGCGCGGATCGAGCCCTGACGGGCGCGACCGGTGCCCTTCTGCTTGTAAGGCTTCTTGCCGCCGCCGGCGACCTCGCCGCGGCTCTTCGCCTTGTGCGTGCCCTGGCGGGCGGCGTTGAGCTGGGCGACGACGACCTGGTGCAGCAGCGGAATGCTGGCCTGGGCGTCGAAGATGTCGTCGGGGAGCTCGACGGAGCCGTTGGTGGTGCCGTCGGCCTTACGAACGTCGACGGTGCTCATCGCGTGATCCCGCCCTTCTGCGCCTTCGTCTCGACCTTGGCCGCGGTGCGCAGGAGCACGAGGCTGCCCTTCGGGCCGGGAACGGCACCCCGGATCAGGATCAGACCCTGCTCGGCGTCGACCGCCTGAACCGTGAGGTTCTGCACGGTGAAGCGCGCGCCACCCATGCGACCGGCCATCCGCACGCCCTTGAAGACGCGACCGGGGGTCGCGCAGGCGCCGATGGAGCCGGGCGAGCGGTGCTTGCGCTCGACACCGTGGCTGGCCCGCAGACCGTGGAAGCCGTGCCGCTTCATGACGCCGGCGTAGCCCTTGCCCTTGGTGCGGCCGGTCACGTCGATGCGCTGGCCGGTGGCGAACGTGTCGGCGCTGATCTCCTGGCCGAGCGCGTACTCGCCGGCGTCGGTGGTGCGCAGCTCGACCACGTGCCGGCGCGGCGCGACGTCCGCCTTGGCGAAGTGGCCGGCGCGCGGCTTGTTGACCTTGCGGGGGTCGATCTGGCCCCAGGCCAGCTGGACCGCCGAGTAGCCGTCGTTGTCGGGCGTGCGCACCTGGGTCACGACGCACGGGCCGGCCTGGACCACGGTCACGGGGACAACCTTGCCGTTGTCCCAGACCTGGGTCATGCCGAGCTTCTCACCCAGGATGCCCTTGACTTGCCTGTCCATAAGTCAGAGTCCCTACAGCTTGATCTCGATGTCGACGCCGGCCGGAAGGTCGAGCCGCATGAGCGAGTCGACCGTCTTCGGGGTGGGGTCGATGATGTCGATCAGACGCTTGTGCGTGCGCATCTCGAAGTGCTCGCGCGAGTCCTTGTACTTGTGCGGCGAGCGGATCACGCAGTAGCGGTTGATCTCAGTGGGCAGCGGCACCGGCCCAGCGACCTGAGCCCCGGTGCGCGTGACCGTCTCGACGATCTTCCGCGCCGAGGAGTCGACGACCTCGTGGTCGTAGGCCTTGAGCCGGATGCGGATCTTCTGTCCCGCCATGGTGGCTTCAGTTCCCTCTCTCATGCGGGGCCTCGCAGCCCCGCCAAACCCCGCAGGGTCCGGTGCCGCCTATTGATTTGGTCCGACCCCCGCGGTCGGGCGTGTCGCGGCCAAGGGCCAGGCTCCGCCACACGCGATTTCCGCTGTGGAGACCAACCCCAGGGCGTGCCACGCCCAGTCGAGGGGATCAGCGCCGGCCCACCGGACCGACGCCGCGCAGAAGCGGTCGAGACTTCTCAGCGAGCGTCTCGACCGCCCCACGACGCAACCCGACCATTATGCCGCACGTACTGCGACAAAGTGAAATCGGGGTACCTCTGGTGCTACTTGATGATCTTCGTCACGCGGCCGGCGCCGACGGTGCGGCCACCCTCGCGGATCGCGAAGCGGAGGTTTTCCTCCATCGCGATGGGCTGGATGAGCTGCACCGACATGCTGGTGTTGTCGCCCGGCATGACCATCTCGGTGCCCTCGGGCAGCGTGACGACGCCGGTGACGTCCGTGGTGCGGAAGTAGAACTGCGGCCGGTAGTTCTGGAAGAACGGGGTGTGCCGGCCACCCTCCTCCTTGGAGAGGATGTAGACGGTCGCCTCGAACTCGGTGTGCGGGGTGTTGCTGCCCGGCTTCACCACGACCATGCCGCGCTCGACGTCCTCGCGCTTGATACCACGCAGGAGCAGACCGACGTTCTCGCCGGCACGCGCCTCGTCGAGGATCTTGCGGAACATCTCGATCGCCGTGCAGGTGGTCTTCATCGACTTGGCCTTGATGCCAACGATTTCGACCTCCTCGTTCGGCTTGAGGATGCCACGCTCGACGCGACCGGTCACGACCGTGCCACGACCGGTGATCGTGAAGACGTCCTCGACGGGCATGAGGAACGGCTTCTCGGTCTCACGCTCGGGCTGCGGGATCGCGGTGTCGACCGCGTTCATCAGCTCCAGCAGCGCACCGGTCCACTGCTCGTCACCCTCGAGCGCCTTCAGCGCCGAGACACGCACGACCGGAGCGTCGTCGCCCGGGAACTCCTGGCTCGACAGCAGCTCACGGACCTCGAGCTCGACGAGCTCGAGGAGCTCCTCGTCCTCGACCATGTCGCTCTTGTTCAGCGCCACGACGATGTACGGCACACCGACCTGGCGGGCCAGCAGCACGTGCTCGCGGGTCTGCGGCATCGGGCCGTCGGTCGCCGCCACCACCAGGATCGCGCCGTCCATCTGCGCAGCACCGGTGATCATGTTCTTGATGTAGTCGGCGTGCCCCGGGCAGTCGACGTGCGCGTAGTGCCGGTTCGCGGTCTGGTACTCGACGTGCGCGATCGAGATCGTGATACCGCGGGCCTTCTCCTCCGGCGCCTTGTCGATCTCGTCGAAAGGCGTGTAGGGGTTGAGGTCCGGGAACTCGTCGTGCAGCACCTTGGTAATGGCCGCCGTCAGCGTCGTCTTACCGTGGTCGATGTGACCGATGGTGCCGATGTTGACGTGCGGCTTAGTCCGCTCGAACTTCGCCTTCGCCACTGGTGTCCTCCTGTGGACTTCTTGGTTCACGGTGCGCCGACGCTGGAAGCGCCGACGCACCCGGTCGACTTGGGTCTGGCTGGCCCCTGATGTTCGAGAAGCCGGCTCAGCCCCGCTGACTTAGCCTCACGGCCATTGCCGGCGAGTGCGGCCCCGGTCCGAATCGGACTGGGAAACTTATTCGCCGGTTGCCTTCGCGATGATCTCCTTCGCCACGTTCGCGGGAACCTCGGCGTAGGAGTCGAACTGCATCGAGTAGCTCGCTCGGCCCTGAGTCTTCGACCGCAGGTCGCCGACGTAGCCGAACATTTCCGACAACGGCACGGTGGCGCGGACGACACGGGCGCCGCCACGCTCCTCCATCGCCTGGATGGTGCCCCGCCGGGAGTTGAGGTCACCGATGACATCACCCATGTTCTCTTCCGGGGTGGTGACCTCGACGGCCATCAGCGGCTCAAGGAGCGTCGGAGTGGCCCGGCGGGCCGCCTCCTTCATCACCATCGAACCAGCGATCTTGAACGCCATTTCCGACGAGTCGACCTCGTGGTACTGGCCGTCCAGCAGCGTCAGCTTCACACCCACCATGGGGTAGCCGGCGAGTACGCCGTACTGCATCGCGTCCTGGGCGCCGGCGTCCACCGAAGGGATGAACTCCTTCGGGATGCGACCGCCCGAGACCGCGTTGACGAACTCGTAGGTCGCGCCGTCGGCCGACATCTCGAGCGGCTCGAGCTTGACGATGACCTTCGCGTACTGCCCCGAGCCACCGGTCTGCTTCTTGTGGACATAGTCGATCTTGTCCACGGTGCCCTTGATGGTCTCGCGGTAGGCCACCTGCGGCTTGCCGATGTTGGCCTCGACGCTGAACTCGCGGCGCATGCGGTCGACCAGGATGTCGAGGTGGAGCTCGCCCATCCCGGCGATGATCGTCTGGCCGGTCTCCTCGTCGTTCTTGACGCGGAAGGTCGGGTCCTCCTCGGCCAGGCGCTGGATGGCGGTGCCCAGCTTCTCCTGGTCGGCCTTGCTCTTCGGCTCGATGGCCACCTGGATGACCGGCTCCGGGAACGTCATCGACTCGAGGATGACCGGGTTGGCCGGGTCGCACAGCGTGTCGCCGGTGGTGGTCTGCTTGAGACCCTGCACGGCGATGATGTCCCCCGCCTGGGCGTTGGGACGCTCTTCACGCTTGTTGGCGTGCATCTGGTAGATCTTGCCGATCCGCTCCTTGCGGTCCTTGGTGGAGTTGACCACCTGGGCGCCGGAGTCGAGCGTGCCGGAGTAGATGCGCACGTAGGTCAGCTTGCCCAGGTGCTTGTCCGTCTGGATCTTGAACGCCAGCGCGGAGAAGGGCTCGCTGTTCGACGGCTTGCGCAGCAGCGGGGTCTCACCGTCGGTCGCAACGCCCTCGACCGCCGGGATGTCCAGCGGCGACGGCAGGAAGTCGACGACGGCGTCGAGCATGGGCTGAACGCCCTTGTTCTTGAACGCCGAGCCACACACGACCGGGTTGAGCTTGCCGGCGATCGTCGCCCGGCGGATCGCGGCCTTGAGCTCCTTGACGTCGAACGTGTCGCCGTCGAGGTAGCGGACCATGATGTCGTCGTCGGTCTCGGACAGGGTCTCGAGGAGCTTGTCCCGGTACTCGTTGGCCTGCTCGACCAGGTGCTCCGGGATCTCCTCGATCGCGTAGTCCTCGCCCTTCTGGGTCTCGCCGCGCCAGGTCAGCGCGCGCATCTCCAGCAGGTCGACGACGCCGATGTGGTCACCCTCGAGCCCGATCGGGATCTGCAGGACCAGCGGGGTCGCGTTGAGCCGGTCGACCATCATCTGCACGCAGCGGAAGAAGTCGGCCCCGGTCCGGTCCAGCTTGTTGACGAAGCACATACGCGGGACGTTGTACTTGTCCGCCTGACGCCAGACGTTCTCGGTCTGCGGCTCCACCCCGGCGACGCCGTCGTAGACCGCAACCGCGCCGTCGAGGACGCGCAGCGACCGCTCGACCTCGACCGTGAAGTCGACGTGGCCGGGCGTGTCGATGATCTGGATCGTGTGGCCCTTCCACTCGCACTTCGTGGCGGCGGAGGTGATGGTGATGCCGCGCTCCTGCTCCTGCTCCATCCAGTCCATGACCGCCGCGCCCTCGTGGACCTCGCCGATCTTGTACGTGATGCCGGTGTAGAAGAGGATGCGCTCGGTCGTCGTCGTCTTACCGGCGTCGATGTGCGCCATGATGCCGATGTTGCGGACCTTGGCGAGGGCGGCGTCTGCGGCAGCCACTACAAATCCCTACTTCGTCTCTCGTCGGATGCTGGGGAAGCGTCGCTTACCAGCGGTAGTGCGCGAAGGCCTTGTTGGACTCCGCCATCTTGTGGGTGTCTTCGCGGCGCTTCACCGAAGCACCGAGGCCGTTGCTCGCGTCCAGCAGCTCGTTCATGAGCCGCTCGGTCATGGTCTTCTCGCGACGGGCGCGGGAGTAGCTGACCAGCCAGCGCAGGCCCAGCGTCGTCGCCCGGGGAGGGCGAACCTCGACCGGCACCTGGTAGGTCGCGCCACCGACGCGGCGGCTGCGGACCTCGAGGGTCGGCTTGACGTTGTCCATGGCGCGCTTGAGCGTCACCACCGGGTCGGTGCCGGTCTTCTCGCGGGCACCCTCGAGAGCGCTGTAGACGATGCGCTCGGCGAGCTGGCGCTTGCCCTCGACCAGGATCTTGTTGATCAGCTGGGTCACGAGCAGGGAGTTGTAGACCGGGTCCGCCACGAGGGGCCGGCGCGGCGCGGGGCCTTTACGCGGCATGTCAGCTCTTCTCCTTCTTCGCGCCGTAACGGCTGCGAGCCTGCTTGCGGTTGCGGACGCCCTGGGTGTCCAGCGAACCACGGATGATCTTGTACCGGACGCCGGGGAGGTCCTTCACCCGGCCGCCGCGGACCAGCACGATCGAGTGCTCCTGAAGGTTGTGACCGACACCGGGGATGTAGGCCGTCACCTCGATACCGTTGCTCAGCCGCACACGGGCCACCTTGCGCAGCGCCGAGTTGGGCTTCTTCGGCGTGGTGGTGTACACACGCGTGCAGACGCCACGTCGCTGCGGGCTGCCCTTGAGCGCCGGCGTCTTCGTCTTGCTCAGCTTCGCCTGGCGGCCCTTGCGGACCAGCTGCTGGATCGTAGGCACTGGGCCTGCCTCTCCCTTCGGCCTCGCGGCCGCACGTCTTCTTCTCTGTGTCTTGCCCGGCGGGACCGGCACCCGCGGTCGGGCGTGTCGCCAGATCCGCGACCCGGTCCGATTGATCCCAGCCCGGGGTTGTGGTCCGCACCCACTCTCACTCCCGCGGAGCGGGACCGATGTGGGCGCACGCACGAGTTGCCCGGCAAAGCCGGGCACGAGGGGAAAGAGTACCCACCGTAAGGACGCTGGTCAAAATCGCCCGAGGCCTCCGCCGACGGAACACTCTTCACACCAAGAGTACCTGGTCGCCGATCGAAGTGTCCGGGGGGCCCGTTTTCGCCGATCAGCTCATCAAAAACGTGAGCAGAACGACGACCACGGCCAGCCCGCCACCGACGCAGCCCAGCACAATCCCGGTGATGGCCATGCCCCGGCCGCTCACCGTGCGCCCGCTGCCGGCGGCCCGGCGGATCTGGCGGGTGCCGGCGAGGCCCAGGCCGGCCGCGCCCGCGCCGAGAAAGATACCCAGCACGGTGAACGCGCCGGCGGCGGCGAGGCCCCAGCCTTCCGACGATCCGGTGAATCCGAGGCACATCGCGAACAGGGCCACGAGGATCGAGGCGATGCCGGCGACCAGCGAGCCGATGGAAGGGCCGCTCGGGCTGGTGGGGACGGCCGGATAGGCGACGCCGAACGGGGTGCCCTGGATGGCGTCGACGCGCATGGCGGGGGCCAGCGCGGGCGAGGGCGGCGCGTACATCGGCGGTGGCGGCCCGTACGCGGGCGGCTGCGGCTGGTACGGCGGGTACGACATCTAGTTCACCGTCGGGTCGAAGTCGGTGCCGCGCTGCCGGGCGTAGTGCAGCAGGCCGATGATCGCCAGCACGACGAGGCCGGCGATGGCGAGCACGATCCCGGTCCAGGCCAGCCGGACGCCGTTGCGCAGCCGCCGGGCGCCGAGCAGGAAGCCCTCCGCGGCGACGAGCTCCCGGTGCGAGTCGCGGGCCATGAGCAGCGCCAGCGTCGCCGGAATCACCCCACCGAGGAACGGACCCGTGACCACGGACAGCAGGCCGAGCCCGAACACGGCGTTGGCCTTGGTCGCCCGGACCGGATCCGGATCGAGCGGATGCCGCGTGGGAGAGCTCACCACCCGACTCTATCCGGTGAACGACGAAGGGGCGGAGACCCCTGAGAGTCCCCGCCCCTTGGCCGGTTCGACTAGCGGAAGGAGCCCAGGTCGAAGTCGTCCAGCGGGACGGCCTGGCCGCTCGCGGGCCCGAAGCCGTAGTCGGCCTCCGGGTAGCCCGTCATCGAGTAGACCTTCGCCTTCGCCTCCTCGGTCGGCTCGACCCGGATGCTGCGGTACTTGCTGATGCCAGTACCCGCCGGGATGAGCTTGCCGATGATGACGTTCTCCTTCAGACCGATCAGCGAGTCGCTGCGCGCGTGGATCGCGGCGTCGGTCAGCACCCGGGTCGTCTCCTGGAACGAGGCCGCGGACAGCCACGACTCCGTCGCCAGCGACGCCTTGGTGATACCCATGAGCACCGGACGACCAGCGGCCGGCTCACCGCCCTCGGCGACGACGCGGCGGTTCTCCGCCTCGAACATCGCGCGGTCGACGAGCACGCCCGGCAGGAACTCGGTCGAGCCGGAGTCGATGACCGTCACCCGCTTGAGCATCTGCCGGATGATGATCTCGATGTGCTTGTCGTGGATGAGCACGCCCTGCGAGCGGTACACCTCCTGGACCTCGGACGTGAGGTGCACCTGCACCGCCCGGGGACCCATGATGCGCAGCAGCTCGTGCGGGTCGATCGTGCCCTCGGTGAGCTTCTCACCGACCTCGACGTGCTCGCCGTCCTGGATCCGCAGCTTGACGCGGCGGCTGAGCTTGTCGTGGACGATCTCCTCGCTGCCGTCGTCCGGCACGATGATGATCTTCCGCATCCGCTCGCCGTCCTCGATGCGCACACGGCCGGGGGTGTCGGCGATGGGCGCCTTACCCTTCGGCACGCGGGCCTCGAAGATCTCCGTGACACGCGGCAGACCCTGGGTGATGTCCTCACCCGCGACGCCACCGGTGTGGAAGGTACGCATCGTCAGCTGCGTGCCGGGCTCACCGATCGACTGGGCGGCGATGATGCCGACCGCCTCGCCGACGTCGACCGTCTTGCCCGTGGGCAGCGACCGGCCGTAGCAGGCGCCGCAGACGCCCAGCTTGGACTCGCAGGTGAGCACGCTGCGGACCCGGACGTTCTCGGTACCCGCGGCGATCAGCTGGTCGACCACGATCGAGTTGATGTCCGTGCCCCGCTCGGCGACCATCTGGCCGTCCTTGTTGCGGACGTCGTCGGCGAGGGTGCGCGCGTGCACACCGGTCTCCGCGTGCTGGTGGATGCGCAGCACGTCGTCGGCCAGCTCGCCGACCGCCATCGGGATGGCGCGGTCGGTGCCGCAGTCCTCCTCGCGGATGATGACGTCCTGCGAGACATCGACCAGACGACGGGTCAGGTAACCCGAGTCGGCGGTCCGCAGCGCGGTGTCGGCCAGACCCTTGCGGGCACCGTGGGTGGAGATGAAGTACTCCAGCACGGACAGACCCTCCCGGTAGCTGGCCTTGATCGGCCGCGGGATGATCTCGCCCTTCGGGTTGGCCACCAGACCACGGATCGCGGCGATCTGGCGGAGCTGGAGGAGGTTACCGCGGGCACCCGAGTTGATCATCTTCCACAACGGGTTCTCGCGCGGCAGCGCGCTCTCCATCTCCTTGGCCACCTCGCCGGTCGCCTTGGTCCAGATCTCGATGAGCTCGCCGCGACGCTCCTCGGCGGTCATGAGACCACGCTGGTACTGCTTGTCGATCCGCTCGGCCTCCTTCTCGTAGCGCTCGAGGATCTCGCGCTTACGAGGCGGCTGGATGACGTCCTCCATGCCGATGGTGACGCCGGACCAGGTGGCCCAGTGGAAGCCGGCCAGCTTGAGCGCGTCGAGGGCCGCCGCGAGGGAGACCTTCGGGAAGCGCTCGGCGAGGTCGTTGACGATCGCCGACAGCTGACCCTTGCGGATCTCGTAGTTCACGAAGCGGTACCCCACGGGCAGCGCCTCGTTGAACAGCACGCGCCCGAGCGTGGTCTCGACCACGACCGGCTCGCCCGGCTGCCAGCCCTCCGGCGCCTCCCACGGCTCGGCACCAACGCCGTTGTCGACCCCGACGATCTCCCTGAGCCGGATCCGCACCGGCGCCTGCAGGTGCAGCTCGCCGTTGTCGAACGCCATCCGCGCCTCGGCGTCGGAGCTGAACGTGCGCCCCTCGCCGAGCAGGTTCTTCTGGATGTGCGACAGGTGGTACAGGCCGATGACCATGTCCTGGGTGGGCATGGTGACCGGCTTGCCGTCGGCCGGCTTGAGGATGTTGTTGCTGGACAGCATGAGGATGCGGGCCTCGGCCTGCGCCTCCGCGGACAGCGGCACGTGCACGGCCATCTGGTCGCCGTCGAAGTCGGCGTTGAAGGCGGTGCAGACGAGCGGGTGGATCTGGATCGCCTTGCCCTCGACCAGCTGGGGCTCGAAGGCCTGGATGCCCAGGCGGTGCAGGGTCGGCGCGCGGTTGAGCAGCACCGGGTGCTCCGCGATGACCTCCTCCAGCACGTCCCACACGACCGGGCGCTGACGCTCGACCATGCGCTTGGCCGACTTGATGTTCTGCGCGTGGTTGAGGTCGACCAGGCGCTTCATCACGAACGGCTTGAACAGCTCCAGCGCCATCTGCTTCGGCAGGCCGCACTGGTGCAGCTTGAGCTGCGGGCCGACGACGATGACCGAACGGCCGGAGTAGTCGACGCGCTTGCCGAGCAGGTTCTGCCGGAAGCGGCCCTGCTTGCCCTTGAGCATGTCGGACAGCGACTTCAGCGGCCGGTTGCCCGGGCCGGTGACGGGACGACCGCGGCGGCCGTTGTCGAACAGCGCGTCGACGGCCTCCTGCAGCATCCGCTTCTCGTTGTTGACGATGATCTCCGGGGCACCCAGGTCGATCAGGCGCTTGAGCCGGTTGTTGCGGTTGATGACGCGCCGGTACAGGTCGTTCAGGTCGCTGGTGGCGAAGCGGCCACCGTCGAGCTGCACCATCGGGCGCAGGTCCGGCGGGATGACCGGGACGCAGTCCAGCACCATGCCCAGCGGCGAGTTGGCCGTGTTGAGGAACGCGGCGACGACCTTGAGGCGCTTGAGCGCCCGGATCTTGCGCTGGCCCTTGCCGCTGCGGATGGTCTCGCGCAGCAGCTCGGCCTCGTCCTCGAGGTCGAGGTTCTCCAGCAGAGCCTTGATCGCCTCGGCGCCCATGGCGCCGTTGAAGTACTCACCGAACCGGTCGCGCAGCTCGCGGTAGAGCAGCTCGTCGGTGATGAGGTTCTTGCGCTCCAGCTTGCGGAACGTGTCCATGACCTCGTCGAGACGATCGATCTCGCGCTGCGCGCGGTCGCGGATCTGCCGCATCTCGCGCTCGCCGGCCTCCTTGACCTTGCGGCGCACGTCAGCCTTCGCACCCTCGGCCTCGAGTTCGGCCAGGTCCTGCTCCAGCTTGGCGGCCCGCTTCTCGATCTCGGAGTCGCGCGCGTTCTCCGCCTGCCGCTTCTCGGCCGACACCTCGTTCTCGAGGGTGGCCAGGTCGCGGTGGCGGGCCTCCTTGTCGACGCTGGTGATCACGTACGACGCGAAGTAGATGATCTTCTCGAGGTCCTTCGGCGCCAGGTCGAGCAGGTAGCCGAGGCGGCTGGGCACACCCTTGAAGTACCAGATATGCGTGACCGGCGCGGCGAGCTCGATGTGGCCCATGCGCTCGCGGCGGACCTTCGCCCGGGTCACCTCGACGCCGCAGCGCTCGCAGATGATGCCCTTGAAGCGGACCCGCTTGTACTTACCGCAGTAGCACTCCCAGTCCCGGGTCGGGCCGAAGATCTTCTCGCAGAAGAGCCCGTCCTTTTCCGGCTTCAGGGTGCGGTAGTTGATCGTTTCGGGCTTCTTGACCTCGCCGTGCGACCACTGCCGGATGTCGTCGGCCGTGGCCAGGCCGATGCGGAGCTCGTCGAAGTAGTTGACGTCGAGCACTTCGTCTATGTCCTCACGATTCAGTTGCTCGGGTAATTGCTAGGTCGGCGGTGATGCCCCTCCACGGGAGGGGCATCACCGGCGAATCAGACTTCCTCGACGCTGCTCGGCTCGCGCCGCGAGAGGTCGATGCCCAACTCCTCGGCCGCGCGGAACACCTCATCGTCCGTCTCACGCATCTCGAGGGCCACACCATCGCTGGAGAGCACCTCGACGTTCAGGCACAGCGACTGCAGCTCCTTGAGGAGCACCTTGAAGGACTCCGGGATACCCGGCTCCGGGATGTTCTCGCCCTTGACGATCGCCTCGTAGACCTTGACGCGTCCGAGGACGTCGTCGGACTTGATCGTCAGCAGCTCCTGCAGCGCGTAGGCCGCGCCGTAGGCCTGCATCGCCCAGCACTCCATCTCACCGAAGCGCTGGCCACCGAACTGCGCCTTACCACCCAGCGGCTGCTGCGTGATCATGGAGTAGGGGCCGGTGGAGCGAGCGTGGATCTTGTCGTCGACCAGGTGGTTGAGCTTGAGGATGTAGATGTAGCCAACCGCGATCGGGTCCGGCAGCGGCTCGCCGGAGCGGCCGTCGAACAGCCGCGCCTTGCCGCTGGCCCCGATGAGCTGGTTGCCGTCCCGGTTGGGCAGCGTGCTGCTCATCAGGCCGGCGATCTCTTCCTCCTTGGCACCGTCGAAGACCGGGGTCGCCACGTTGGTGTCCGGCTCGGACTCCCCCGCGTTGATGGCCTTCAGCGCCCGCTTCCACTCCGTGTCGTCGCCGTCGATCTTCCAGCCCGTCTTGGCGACCCACCCGAGGTGGGTCTCCAGCACCTGGCCGATGTTCATACGGCTGGGCACGCCGAGCGGGTTGAGCACGATGTCGACCGGGGTCCCGTCCTCGAGGAACGGCATGTCCTCGACGGGCAGGATCTTGGAGATGACACCCTTGTTGCCGTGGCGGCCGGCGAGCTTGTCGCCGTCCTGGATCTTCCGCTTCTGGGCCACGTAGACGCGCACCAGCTCGTTCACGCCCGGGGACAGCTCGTCGCCGTCCTCCCGGCTGAACGTGCGCACGCCGATGACCGTGCCGGTCTCGCCGTGCGGCACCTTGAGGCTGGTGTCGCGCACCTCGCGGGCCTTCTCGCCGAAGATCGCGCGCAGCAGCCGCTCCTCCGGGGTCAGCTCGGTCTCACCCTTGGGCGTGACCTTGCCGACGAGGATGTCGCCGGTGACGACCTCGGCACCGATCCGGATGATCCCCCGCTCGTCGAGATCGGCGAGCATTTCCTCGCTGACGTTCGGGATGTCGCGGGTGATCTCCTCCGGCCCCAGCTTGGTGTCGCGCGCGTCGACCTCGTGCTCCTCGATGTGGATCGAGGTGAGGACGTCGTTCTGCACCAGCTTCTGGGACAGGATGATCGCGTCTTCGTAGTTGTGGCCCTCCCAGGGCATGAACGCCACGAGCAGGTTTCGCCCGAGCGCCATCTCGCCCTCGTCGGTGCACGGACCGTCGGCGATGACCTGCCCCGCCTCGACCCGGTCGCCCTCGAAGATCACCGGCTTCTGGTTGACGCAGGAGCCGGAGTTGGAGCGGCGGAACTTGTGCAGCAGGTACGTCCGGCGGTGGCCGTCGTCCTGGTGGACCGTGACGTAGTCGGCGCACATGTCCTCGACGACCCCGCCGACCTCGGCCACGACCACGTCGCCGGCGTCGACGGCGGCACGGTACTCCATGCCGGTGCCGACCAGCGGCGACTCCGCCTTGACCAGCGGCACGGCCTGGCGCTGCATGTTCGCGCCCATCAGTGCCCGGTTGGCGTCGTCGTGCTCGAGGAACGGAATCATCGCGGTCGCGACCGAGGTCATCTGCCGCGGCGACACGTCCATGTAGTCGACCTGGTCGGCGGGGACGTTGTCGACCTCGCCGCCCTTCCGGCGGACCAGGATCCGGTCCTCGGCGAAGTTGCCGTCGCTCTTGAGCGGAGCGTTGGCCTGCGCCTTGACGAACCGGTCCTCCTCGTCCGCGGTCAGGTAGTCGATCTGGTCGGTCACCCGGCCGTCGACGACCTTGCGGTACGGCGTCTCGACGAAGCCGAACGGGTTGACCCGCGCGAACGTCGACAGCGCGCCGATGAGACCGATGTTCGGACCCTCAGGGGTCTCGATCGGGCACATGCGGCCGTAGTGCGACGGGTGCACGTCACGGACCTCGAAGCCGGCCCGCTCACGAGACAGACCACCCGGACCGAGCGCGCTCAGCCGGCGCCGGTGGGTCAGGCCCGCCAGCGGGTTGGTCTGGTCCATGAACTGCGACAGCTGCGAGGTGCCGAAGAACTCCTTGATCGCCGCCACGACGGGGCGGATGTTGATCAGGGTCTGCGGCGTGATCGCCTCGACGTCCTGGGTCGTCATGCGCTCGCGCACGACGCGCTCCATCCGGGACAGGCCCACGCGGACCTGGTTCTGGATGAGCTCGCCGACCGTGCGCAGGCGCCGGTTGCCGAAGTGGTCGATGTCGTCGGCCTCGTAGCCCTCTTCGCCCGTGTGCAGGCGGCAGAGGTACTCGACCGTGGCGACGATGTCCTCTTCGGTCAGGACGCCCTGGTGCATCGGCACGCCGACTTCGAGCTTCTTGTTGAACTTGTATCGGCCAACCTTGGCGACGTCGTACCGCTTCGGGTTGAAGAACAGGTTGTCGAGGAGGTTCTGCGCGTTCTCCCGCGTCGGCGGCTCACCCGGCCGCAGCTTGCGGTAGATGTCCAACAGCGCCTCGTCCTGGCCGGCGATGTGGTCCTTCTCGAGCGTCGTCATCATGAGCTCGGACCAGCCGAACTTCTCACGGATGCGCTCGGCGGACCAGCCGATGGCCTTGAGCAGGACGGAGACCGCCTGCCGGCGCTTGCGGTCGATGCGGACACCGACGGTGTCGCGCTTGTCGATGTCGAACTCGAGCCAGGCACCCCGGCTCGGGATGACCTTGACGCTGGTGAGGTCGCGGTCGGAGGTCTTGTCCGGCTGCTTGTCGAAGTACACGCCCGGGGAGCGGACAAGCTGGCTCACCACGACGCGCTCGGTGCCGTTGATGATGAAGGTGCCCTTGGGCGTCATCATCGGGAAGTCACCCATGAACACCGTCTGGCTCTTGATCTCGCCGGTGGTGTGGTTGGTGAACTCCGCGGTCACGAACAGCGGGGCGCAGTAGGTGAGGTCCTTCTCCTTGCACTCCTCGATCGGGGCCTTGACCTCGTCGAAGCGTGGCGCCGAGAACGACAGTGACATCGTGCCGGAGAAGTCCTCAATGGGACTGATCTCTTCGAGGATCTCCGCGAGCCCGGAACGGGCGTGCTGATCACCGGCCGAGCGGCTCTGCCAATTCTCGTTGCCAACCAGCCAGTCGAACGAGTCGGTTTGGATGGCAAGGAGGTTGGGAACCTCAAGGTGTTCGGTGATCCTGCCGAAGGAGACCCGGCGGGGAGCGTAAGCGCTCGAACTGGTCTTCGCAGGGCGGGAAGCTGCCAAGATGCGTCCTTCCGAGGACCGGTGTTGCAGACAGGCCGTTTCGCGTGCAGCCTGACGACCTCCGATGTGGAGGAGCCCACGAAGGGACACCTCACGCCGAAGGTGAAGTCAGAAGACAGCGCAAACTAGCAGTGTAGCCGAGAGGCTCACCGCTGTCCAGCGGCATCGTGCACGATGTTTCCAACGACCTTTTGCGAAGATCGTTTCTCCACCGGCCGAGCCGCTCGCGTCGGTTGTGGCCTGCGGTTTCCCTGTCGATGCGCGCTGAGCCGACCCAAGAAGGATCGGGGCACATCTAGTCGGTCCGCCCGGCCGCCGCGTCCGCGGAAGGCAGTGCCTGATTAGCGTGCCTGCCCGCCGGTCACCACGTCAAGGGTTCCGGCGCGCGTCGGGGCTTCGTGACAGATATCTCGCACCCCGACCACTAAGTGTTGTGGTCGACACCCTAGATCTTGGGGTCCTTACAAGTTGCTCACGAAAAGGGCGGCCGCCGGAGTCCGGCGGCCGCCCATGCCCTGGGGGCAAAGTTACTTGAGGGTAACCTTGGCGCCCTCGGCCTCGAGCTTCGCCTTGGCCTTGTCGGCGGCGTCCTTGTTGGCCTTCTCGAGGACGGCCTTCGGCGCGGCCTCGACGAGGTCCTTGGCCTCCTTCAGGCCCAGGCCGGTCAGCTCGCGCACGACCTTGATGACCTGGATCTTCTTGCCGCCGTCACCCTCGAGGATGACGTCGAACTCGGTCTGCTCCTCGACGGCCTCGGCCGGGGCGGCCGCAGCGCCGGCGGCGGCCACGGCGACCGGCGCGGCCGCGGTGACCTCGAAGACCTTCTCGAACTCCTTCACGAACTCGGAGAGCTCGATCAGGGTCATCTCCTTGAACGCCTCGAGGAGGTCGTCGGTGCTCAGCTTCGCCATGGTGGCGTTTCCTCTCGAAAAGTTTGAATATTCGGGGCGGGCCGCACTATTCGGCCGCGCCACCGGCTTCCTGCGCGCGCTTGTCGACCAGAGCCTGGGCGGTGCGGACCGCCTTGGACAGCGGAGCCTGGAACAGCGCCGCGGCCTTGCTCAGGTTGCCCTTCATGGCGCCGGCCAGCTTCGCCAGCAGCACCTCACGGGACTCCAGGTCGGCCAGGCGACGGACCTCGTCCGCGCTGATGGCCTTGCCCTCGAAGACGCCGCCCTTGATGACGAGCATCGGGTTGGCCTTCGCGAACTCGCGGAGGCTCTTGGCCGCCTCCACCGGGTCGCCGCCGACGAAGGCGAGCGCGGTAGGACCGGAGAACAAATCGTCGAGCCCGCTGATGCCTGCGTCCGTCGCGGCACGCTTCGCGAGCGTGTTCTTCGCGACGGCGTACGTGGTCTCGCGGCCCAGGTTGCGGCGCAGGGTCTTCAGCTGCGCCACGGTAAGGCCGCGGTACTCGGTCAGCACGGTGGCCGAAGCGCCCCGGAAGCTCTCGGTGAGCTCCGCGACAGCCGTGGCCTTGTCGTCTCGAACCGGCTTGTCCGCCATGTCCCTCCTCTCTTGCTTCGGTGCCGATCACGGCCCCGGGCAATGAAAAACGCCCCGGGCGCAGGGGCGCTCGGAGCGGAGGGCGGCACATGACTGCGCCGGCATTCACACCAGTTTCGCGTCCCTGCGCGGGTCGCCCGCATTGCGGCGGGGCCTTCGATGTCCGCTCACGCGGACATGACCAGCGGTCTTCGGGTTTTCGTGTAACACAGTACGTGACGACCTGCGCCGCGCCAAATCAGGCGCGATGCACCCGGATTCGGCCGTATGCGAGGACGGAGACGGCGCTCCAGGCGACCGCCCACAGGGTCGTGACGATCAACGCGGGGAAATGCGCCGCGCCGATCGTGTCGCGGGCCGTGGTCATCACCGGCGGGGCCAGCCAGGGCACCGGAAAGCTCTTGAGGCCGAAGACGATCGCGAACACGACGCCGGCGACCAGCACGGTCAGCCCGCGGGCGGCCTGGACGGTCACCGCGCGGCTGGCCAGGCCGCCGAGGGCCACGGCCGGCAGCAGGAGCAGCAGGTGCGCCCAGAGGCCCAGCGCGATGCCGGTCGACAGGGACGGGTCGCCCGCGCGCGGGGTGGTCACGCCGCCGACCACCCACGGCAGGATCATCGCGATGAGGACCAGGGGCAGCCCGGCCAGCACCGCCGCGACGAGCCCGGCCGAGATCTCCCGCCCGGCGCCGCCGACCGCGACCCGGCCGAGTCGGCGCTGCACGTCGGGCTCGACGTCGAGCAGGACCTTGGTCTGCCAGGCGAACACCGCGAAGAGGACGGCCGCGGAGACCCCGTAGGCCTCGCCGGCCTGGGCCTGGCCGCCGCCGTAGAGCACGGAGAGCACCACGAGCGCGGCCAGGAGCGGGGCGGCGGCCCGGCCGGTCTGCACGAAGCCGGTCAGCCGCATGCGGATGAGGGCGGTCATGCCACTTTCCTCGCTGCGCTCGGGACCGGTCATGACAGTGGCGCCTCGTCGCGTACCGTCAAAATGTCGAATCCGGCCGAACGCAGCCGCGAGACCGCGTCGCCCGCCTCCGCCGCGTCGACCGCCAGCTCGATCACCTTCTTGCGCCCCGGCCGCTCGCCGGCGAGCACCTCGCCGTCGCGGACGCGCCAGCGGCGCGCGCCCGGCAGCCGCGCGACCTCACCCAGGTGGTCGCTGACCAGCACCGACCCGCCGCGCCCGACGACCTCGGCGACGATCGCGGGCACCTGCTCCCGGGTCTGCGCGTCGAGGCCCTCCCAGGGCTCGTCGAGCACCAGCAGCCCGGGCGGCTGCAGCAGCGCCTGCACGAGGCCGACCTTCTGGGCCGAGCCCTTCGACAGCCGGTTGAGCCGGACGTCGAGGAAGTGTTCGAAGTGCAGCCGGCGCGCCCACCGCTCGATGTCCTCGGTGGCGTCCAGGCCGCGAATCGCCGCCATGTGCTTCAGAAGGGCCCGCGCCGTGAACGGCTGATCCGCCGGAAAGCGTTCGGGGACCCAGCCGACGACCGCCGGCCGCTCCGTCACCAGGCCCCGGCCCGGCCGCAGTACCCCCGCGGCGAGCTGCAGCAGCGTGGACTTGCCGGAGCCGTTCGGACCGGCCACGACCGCCGTCTCCCCCGGCTCGAGGGCCAGGTCGAGGCCGCGCAGCGTCCAGGGTGCACGGCGGCCATATCGAAACCACACGTCCCGGAAACGCACCGGGACAGCGTGCCATAGACACGCTGTCCCGGGTGTTCCCGCTTGGCTGGGAGTCTGCTGACTACTCCGCGCCGGGGGGGACGCTGTCGTCCTCGAGGAGGTTGCGCGTCTTACCCGGGTCGACCGGGATGCCCGGGCCCATGGTGGTGGTGAGGAAGATCTTCCGCAGGTACTTGCCCTTGGAGGCGGACGGCTTCGCCCGGTTGACCTCCTCCAACACGGCCGCGTAGTTCTCCACGAGCTGCTGCTCGCTGAAGCTGGCCTTGCCGATGATGAGGTGCAGGTTGGAGTGCTTGTCCACGCGGTAGGTGATCTTGCCACCCTTGATCTCGTTGACCGCCTTGGTGACGTCCATGGTCACCGTGCCCGTCTTCGGGTTCGGCATCAGGCCGCGCGGGCCCAGGATCCGCGCGATCCGGCCGATCTTGGCCATCTGGTCGGGCGTGGCGATCGCCGCGTCGAAGTCCAGCCAGCCTTCCTGAATCCGGGCCACCAGCTCGTCCGTGCCGACGGCGTCCGCGCCGGCGGCCTCGGCCTCGGCGGCCTTGGGGCCCTGCGCGAAGACGATGACGCGGGCGGTCTTGCCGGTGCCGTGCGGCAGGTTGACCGTGCCCCGGACCATCTGGTCGGCCTTGCGCGGGTCGACGCCCAGGCGCATGGCCACCTCGACGGTGGGGTCGAACTTCACGGTCGTCGTCTGCTTCGCCAGCTTGACGGCGGCCATCGGGCTGTAGAGCGCGTTGCGGTCGACGAGGTCGACGGCCTTGCGGTAGTTCTTGCCGTGCTGCGACATGTCGCTGATTTCTCCTGTGGTCTCAGTGCGGACGCCCGCAGGCGTCCTCCCACTCTTCGGCGGTGCTTCAGTCCTTGACGACGATGCCCATGGAGCGGGCAGTGCCGGCGATGATCCGCTCGGCCATCTCGATGTCGTTCGCGTTCAGGTCGGCCATCTTCTTCTCGGCGACCTCGCGCAGCTGGGCCTTGGTGATCGAGCCGACCTTGGTCGACTGCGGAACACCGGAGCCCTTCGGCACGCCGGCGGCCTTGAGCAGCAGACGGGCGGCCGGAGGCGTCTTGAGGATGAACGTGAACGTGCGGTCCTCGTAGACGCTGATCTGCGCCGGAATGATGTCACCGCGCATGGCTTCCGTCTGGGCGTTGTACGCCTTGACGAACTCCATGATGTTCACGCCGTGCTGACCGAGGGCGGGACCGACCGGCGGCGCCGGGGTGGCCTGGCCGCCCGGCAACTGAAGCGTGAAGGTCTTGACGAGCTTCTTCTTCGGAGGCATGGCTGCTTTCGTCTTCCTGGGCTGGAATTCGGTTCGTGCTGTTTCTACGCACGATTGAGCGCCCGGCAACTGAGGCCGGACGCTCAAGCGTACCGCAGGCTAATTAGATCTTCGTGACCTGGTTGAAGTTGAGCTCCACCGGGGTCTCGCGGCCGAAGATCGAGACGAGCACCTTGAGCTTCTGCTGGTCGGCGTTGATCTCACTGATCGTGGCCTGGAGCGAGGCGAAGGCGCCGTCGGTGACCGTGACCGAGTCGCCGACCTCGAAGTCGAGGACCTTGATCTCGGCCTTGCCGCCGGCCTTCTTGCCGCCCTCCTGCTGCACGACGGGGGCGAGCCACTTGAGCACCTCGTCGAGCGACAGCGGCGCCGGGCGGTCGGCCCGGTCGGTCGCGCCGACGAAGCCCGTGACGCCCGGCGTGTTGCGCACGCACGAGTACGACTCCGGGGTCAGCTCCATCCGGACGAGGATGTAGCCGGGGAAGACCTTGTTCTGCACCTGAGTGCGCTTGCCGTTCTTGATCTCGACCTCTTCACGAGTCGGGACCTCGACCTGGTAGATGAACTCTTCCATGTCGAGGCTCGTGATGCGGGTCTCGAGGTTCGTCTTGACCTTGTTCTCGTAGCCGGCGTAGGAGTGCACGACGTACCAGTCACCGGGCGCGAAGCGCAGTGCGGCACGCAGCTCGGCGACGGGGTCCTCGGCGTCGGTCGCCACCGTCGGGGTGGCGGCCGTCATCACCGTCGACGCTTCGTCGCGCTGCTCGTCGTCGTCGGTACCGGGCGTCTCGTCGAATTCCTGCACGCTGCTCACTTCCGTCTGTCTGATCTTCGGTCGCCGTCTGTGCTGGTGCCGCCCCTGTGGCGCCGGCGTCGCCGGCGCCCTCGGCCACCGACGCCGCCGTTGCTGGCCGGCGCCGGTTCCGTTTCCGGCCGGCGCCGCCGATGCCGTTTCCGGTCAGCGTCGCCGGTGCCGTTTCCGGCCGGCGTTGCCAGCGCCGTTACTGGTCGGCGTTGCCGTTGCCGAAGGACCAGAGCACGAGCTTGGCGAAGCCGAAGTCGAGGCCGCCGACGATGGCCAGCATGATGATCACGAACACCACCACGACGAGGGTGTAGGTGGTCAGCTCCTTGCGGGTCGGCCAGATAACTTTACGCAGCTCGGCGACGACCTCGCGGATGAAGTTGATGAGCCGCGCGAAGATGTTGTTCGAGCCGCCCTCTTTGACCTTGACCTTCTTGCCGTCCTTGGTCTTCAGGTCCTTGGACTTGGCGTCCTTGACCTTGTCCTTGGAACGACCGTTCTTGCTCGCGGTCTCGTCGTCGTCGAGGTCATCGTCCTCGTCGACCTCGTCATCGACGTCGTCCGCGGTGTCGAGGCCGTCCAGCTCGTCGGCGAACTCTTCCTCGATGGCGGCGTCCTCGGCGCTGAGCTCCTCTTCACGGCGATCGTCGGCGGGATTTGTCCCGCGTCGCCTGCGTTCGGCCACTTTCGCCCTCTTCCGTGATCTCGCGAGTGCTCGGTCCGTGTCGGCCGGCAGCAAGACCCCGGGCCTTTTGGACCCGTAGACCACCGGTTCGGTTCAAGTCGCGAGACACCGGCGAGAGCCGGTGGCACGCGGTCGGACCAACCGTGACCGCTGTGGTCGACGACCCGGCCTTATGGCCGAGCGCACCAGACCCAGGTCAGGCCTTCGGCGCAGGGGCGACAG
Source organism: Dactylosporangium sp. NPDC049140 (assembly GCF_040648435.1). NCBI lineage: Bacteria > Bacillati > Actinomycetota > Actinomycetes > Micromonosporales > Micromonosporaceae > Dactylosporangium > Dactylosporangium sp. NPDC049140. The sequence continues at coordinate 199,948 of NZ_JBEZDS010000007.1, forward strand.
GACTCGAACCTGCAACCTGCGGTTTTGGAGACCGCTGCGCTACCAATTGCGCCACACCCCTTCGTGAGGAAGGCCCTCCGACGGGCCCTGACGGGCCGGTGTCGAGTTGCTCACCCCACGGCGGACCAGTGTACGGGTTGGTGGCGGGATATCCCAACCACCCCCCTCTACCGGTTGTCCTCGTGGTTCCGCACGAGTGCCTTCGCGGCACCCAGCACCTTGTCCCCCTGGCACGTAGCGGTCACGTCGATCTGCACCAGGCCGTCTTCATGGATCTTCTTCACCATGCCGCTGATCACAACCTCGGTCCCCTTGTCGTCGTCAGGCACGACGATCGGGTTGGCGAACCGGGTGGAAAATTCCACGATTGCGGCGGTACCGCCCACCCAGCACGCCACCGCCTGACCCGCCAGACCCATGGTCAGCATGCCGTGCGCGATGACACCGGGCAGTCCGACGGCGGTCGCCTGGCGGTCGCTCCAGTGGATCGGGTTGAAGTCGCCGGACGCGCCCGCGTAGCGCACCAGCGTGGCCCGCGTCAGCTGGTACGTCTGGGCCGGGAACTCGGTGCCTGGCTGCATCGTTCAGCCCTCCCCACGGATGACGAGCCGGGTCCAGACGGTCACGACGGGCTCGCCCTCGACCGTCGCCACCTCGTGGCGAGTGGTCAGGAACCCGTGCCCGGCCCGGCTGGTGATCTCCTCCACCGTCATCACCGTGACGAGGTGGTCGCCGGCCTGGATGGGCCGCACGTACCGGAAGGTCTGCCCGCCGTGCACGACCCGGCTGTAGTCCATGCCGAGCGTGGGATCGTCGACGAGCTGCTGCCCGGCGTTCTGGCTCAGGATGATCGCGAACGTGGGCGGGGCGATCACGTCGCTGTACCCCCGCGCGCGCGCCTCGGCGAGGTCGCGGTGCACGGGGTCGGCGGCGAAGACCGCGTCCGCGAACTCACGGATCTTCTCCCGTCCCACCTCGTACGGCGGGGTCGGCGGGTAAACCCGGCCCATGAACGACTGATCCAACGGCATACCCTGAAATTTACCGGTAACGCGCGGCGCCACCGGTCGCAGGCCGCCGCCTTTGCGATCGACACCTGCCGCGCGCGACTTTCTCACCCGCTGGGGCGCGCCGTGTCCGGTGCCGGCCCCGGGTAGCGTCCCGCCCGGTGCCACGCACCGCTCGCCGCCGTGTCACCCGTCCGGCGTTGTGTCCCGCGCGGCCATCTTTCGCTTCGGCGCTCATACGGATCCGGCTTCCGTCGGCGGCCCGTTTCCCCCGTCGGCTCACTCTGTATCGCAGGCTCCCGCACCCGGTTCTCGCTCGGCCGCGGCCCCGCACCGCCTTCTTGCCCGCGGGCCTGGCTGTTCCATCGCCTCCCCGGCCGCCGGGCCTGGCTGTCCCGCCGCCTTCCCGGCCGCGGGCCCTGACTCTCCCACCGCCTTCCCGGCCGCGGGCCTGACTCTCCCACCGCCTTCCCGGCCGCGGGCCTGACTCTCCCACCGCCTTCTCGGCCGCGGGCCGGGACGCGACGAAGCCCCGGCCGCTCGGCCGGGGCTTCGTGGATGGTCGCGCTTGGGGCCGCGACTACCGGGTCTCGCGGTGGACGGTGTGCTTGCCGTCACGCGGGCAGAACTTCTTCAGCTCGATGCGGTCCGGGTCGTTGCGGCGGTTCTTCTTCGTGATGTAGTTCCGCTCTTTGCACTCCGTGCACGCCAGCGTGATCTTCGGACGAACGTCGGTCGCCTTGGCCATGGCGGAAGTGCCTTCCTTCAGAGCGTTCAGGTGGGGCGGAAACAGATCCAGCGAACCATCATAGCGGCTCACACAGATGGACGCCCAATCGGGCGTCCCGTGGTGCTTCTGTAGCGGTGGCCGGACTTGAACCGGCGACACAGCGATTATGAGCCGCTTGCTCTGCCATCTGAGCTACACCGCCGCGGCGGACTCGATGTCTCAAGCCCGGTCTCGAGCCCCCTTACGGAATCGAACCGTAGACCTTCTCCTTACCATGGAGACGCTCTGCCGACTGAGCTAAGGGGGCGCGTCGCATACGTTCCCGCACACGCGCTCGCTAAGCGTACACGGCCCCGGGCCGGGCACGAAATCGACTTACCCACTTTCGGTCTTCCCCCAGCTCAGGTGCGCTTTTCGGGCGTTGCGACCGGGCTCCTGGCGTCGGGGTCGGCAGGTGTCCATGGGCGCTTCGGCGGGCCGTTTTCGGGGCGCACAGCGCCTTCTACCGCAGCTACCCGCGGACCGTGGGGGCGCGTAGCGCCCTCTGCCGTAACTACCCACGGACGGTGAGGCCACGGGAGTAACGGTCCGGACCACCACGGACGTCGCGGTAGCTCTGAATCTCTTCTATGGCACGGCGCGCAGCCAGCGGACCTCGCCCGCCGGGGCCTCGGCCGAGTCCTCCGCGGTCTGGACCTGCAGCCACGACTCGAAGCGCTCGTACGGCAGGGGCCGGCTGAACAGGAAGCCCTGCCCCATGTCGCAGCGCATGTCCTCGAGCAGGCCCAGGGTCAGCTCGCTCTCCACGCCCTCGGCGACCACGTCGAGGCCGAAGTTACGCGCCATGTCCACGATCGTGCGCACGATGGCGAGGTCGCTGGGCGAGGTCGCCATGCCCTGCACGAACGTGCGGTCGATCTTGACCTCCTGGACCGGCAGCCGGCTCAGGTCCGCGAACGAGGAGCGGCCGGCGCCGAAGTCGTCTACGGAGAGCCGCACGCCGAGGTCACGCAGGCGGGTGAGGGTCGAGAGGGCGCGGCCGCCGGCGAGAAGGCCCTCGTCCTCGGCGATCTCCAGGATGAGCCGGTCGGCGGGCACGCCGTGCTCGTCGAGCAGCTCCGAGATCTGCAGCGGCAGGTCGGAGTCGCCGAGCGTGCGGACCGAAAGGTTCACGGCCACGACGAGCGGACGGCCGGCATCGGCCCACTCCCGGGCGCGCCGGATGCCCTCGCGCAGCACCACGCCGTTGAGCCGGCCGAGCTGGCCGGTGTGCTCGGCGACGGCCACGAAGTCGGGCGGCGCCACCTGGCCGTGCACGGGGTGTTCCCACCGCGCGAGGCACTCGACGCCGACGAGGCGGCGGTCGGTGAGGGCGACCTTCGGCTGGAAGTACACCTCGAGCTCGCCGCCGGCGAGGGCGGTGCGCAGGTCGGCCGCGAGCCCGACGCGCCGGACCGCGCGCGACTGCAGGCCCGCGTTGAAGACCTGCACGATCCCCCGCGACTTCGCCACGTGGGTGGCGACGTGCGCCCGCTGCAGCAGCTCCTCGGGCTCCGTGCCGTGCTCGGGGTAGATCGAGACGCCGACGTACGTGTCGATGTCTATGGTCAGCGAGTCGATCACCATCGGGTCGCGCAGGCCCTGGCGTAACGTGTCCGCGACCGTCGCGGCCGCGTCGGAGCTGGCCGTGCGCAGCTCGATCGCGAACTCGTCGTCGCCGACCCGGGCGACGAGCGCGCCCTGCGGGGCGAGCGCCCGGAGCCGCCGGGCGACCTCGACGAGCACCTTGTCGCCGGCCGCGTGTCCGAGCGAGTCGTTGACCTGGCGCAGCGCCACCACGTCGAAGAGTAGAACGGCCACGACCTCGCGCGGTCCGCGCCCGCTCATCGCCTCGCCGAGCGCCTCGAGCATCCGGCGCCGGTTGGCCAGGCCCGTGAGCGCGTCGTGGTTGGCGTCGAACTGGAGCCGGTCGACGAGCCGGCTGTTCTCGACCGCGACCCCGGTGTGCGCCGCGAGCGTCTCGATGAGCTGTACGTCGTCCTTGCCGAACGCGATCCGCTCGCCGAGCCGGCCGGCCACCTCGAGCGTGCCGATCGTGACGCCGCCGGAGCGCAGCGGCACCACGACGATGTCCTTGACCGACGCCTCCTGCAGCGCCGTGCGCAGCTCGGCGTCGCCGACGTGCGGGCCGACCGCGATCGTGCGCCCGGTGCGCATCGCCAGCTCGCGGAACAGGTCGGGCGTCGGCGCGGCGTCGAGCAGGCCCGGGTAGTCGAACCGCGCCGAGAGCAGTACCTCCTGGTGCCGTCCCTGCGGCGGCAGCCAGAGCGAGGCGGAGTCGGCGACGAGCAGCGCGCGGACCCGGCCGAGCAGCACGTCGGGCAGGGTGCCGTCGTGGTTGGTGCTGGCGATGTCGCGGGTCAGCCCGTACATCTCCATCAGGCTCTTGTGCTGGCGCAGGAACCGCGCGTAGGCCCGGTTGCCGAGCACCAGCACGATGGCGATGAAGATCAGGAAGAGGCTCGCCCAGGGGCTGGCCTGCAAGGTCAGCAGCATCACGAGGCCGAGCACGATGCCGACGCCCATGACCGCGAACCCGGGCAGCGCCGTGCGCAGGAACTGCGGCAGGTGCGCGACGCCCTGCACCAGGGCCATGACGCCGGCCACGGCGGCCAGGGTGACGATGTTGTTCGCGAGGATCGCCAGCGCGAGGACCAGCCAGGTGCGCGGCTCCTCGGCGCTGCCGATGTGGGCCGTGAAGACGACCAGGGTCGCCGCCGCAACGCCCGCGAAGTGGCTCGCGGCGTTGAAGACGATCTTGTGCGGGCCGGGCCGGACGTTGAAGAAGTTCCAGGTCAGGCTCGCGATGATGCGGATGACGATGACGAGCGCGGGCGGCAGGTAATACAGCGCCAGCAGGATCGGCACGTCGTTCATCCCGATCGCCAGCACCTGCCGGCGCACGTCCAGGCGCAGCTGCATGTGCGTGGACAGGATGGCGAAGAGCAGCAGGACCGGTGCGTAGAGGAAGTTTTCGGTGATCGGGTGGGACGGCGCGAAGACCAGGCCCGGCAGGGCCATGAGGAGCCCGATGACGATCAGCGGCCCGGTGACGATCCAGGCATGCGTATCAGCGCGCCTGATCGGCGTCTTCGGTGCCGGCACCAGTTCCCCAATCGCATGCAGCCGTGGCCATGATCAACCGCCGCCCCGCTGCATCAGGGACGCTCGGGGTCAGTCCCAGGTGAAGTCTTCGGTGACGAAGATCTGTTCTCCCGCCGGCGCCAGCTGCGCCGTGCCGATCAGGCTCGGGCGGGGATTGGTCCGGCCGAATGTGGACGCATCAGCATGGGCCGCAGCAGTCGAGAGTCCTAACGCCAGCGACCCAGCTCCGAGTGTCACCACCAACCGCATAATCCACCGGCCTAGCGTCTTGTCGCGCATCTCTTACTCCCATGCGATCGCTGTGACACGTGGCCCGGTTTGGTTACCCACGATCGTGCCACAAGCCACGTCAGGACCAACAGAGCGCGGGCCAAGATGACGCGGCCGCACGGAAGAATCGACCTTTCGGCCGATTTCAGGTCTGGCGAACCGGCTATATCAGCTCACTCGTCGCAGCTTTCCCGCAACGTTTCGGCGTCCTCGTGAGTCGGCCTCCGTCGAACTCCCTCCGACGTTCCGGCACTGCCCCGCGCCGTACGGACCTCGGTTCTCCCAAGGTCCCGTCAACCCACCGGCCCGCCCCCCGACGTCCCGAGGGTCTTGAGCAACCCGAACGGACTTCGCGGCCCACCCATTCGGTACGCGCGAATTATCGCAAGTCCGACGTCTCCGACAGATCATCTCTTGCTCCGACATTTCCATCCCCCCGATGCAATCTCTATGCGACGCGCCCGCCGGGACTCGGCACGGCCTTCACCGCACCCCGCCGGCTGTTCCGCTTTACCTTGGGCCGGACCGCCACGATCTCCCGCCAGCTGGGCTCCGCCCCGACCACCGTGGCCTCGATCCACTCGACCGCCTCTCGTTCGGACCCGAACGCCCGGGTCCGCACCCGCCCCTCCGGGCCGCCGCGGCGAAGCTCGACCTGCCACCGGCCGTCGGCCGCGTTGCGCACGAAGACGTCACGACGCGTGAGCCGCGCCCAGCTACCGTTCCACCACCGTCGCTCGTTCATGGGGATATCTTAGAACAGGTGTACGACATTTTTTGCCCCCGGCGATCGCCGCCACCCTTCCGGGTCCGGTGTTACCTTCCGAACGTGGAGTTTCCGGGGAAGGGTCTCGCCAAGGGACTGGCCGTCACGCTGGGCACGATGACCAAGCGGTCGCACACGCAGCAGTACCCAGACGTCGAACCCGACCTCCCGCCCCGCTCCCGCGGCGTGATCGCGCTGCTGGAGGAGAACTGCACGGTGTGCATGCTGTGCGCGCGGGAGTGCCCGGACTGGTGCATCTACATCGACTCGCACAAGGAAGAGGTCCTGGTCCCCGGGGCCGCGCGGGCCCGCCAGCGCAACGTCCTCGACCGGTTCGCGATCGACTTCTCGCTCTGCATGTACTGCGGGATCTGCATCGAGGTCTGCCCGTTCGACGCGCTGCACTGGTCGCCGGAGTTCGAGTACGCCGAGCACGACATCCGTGACCTGCTGCACGAGAAGGACCGGCTCGAGGAGTGGGTGCCCACCGTCCCGGCGCCGCCCGCGCACGACCACCGCGGCGAGCCGGCCAAGGAGCAGACGGCCGCCGCGAAGCGCGCCGCCCGGTAGCGCACCCGATGCACGGCCCGGCGGTCGATTCCTGTCATACCCGGGTGGCAGGATGTCGGCCATGAGGGTGGCGCAGCGATGACCGTGGCCGACGTGCTCACGCTGGCGCTCGGCGCGGTGGCGCTGGGCGCCGGCCTGCTGGTCGTGACCACCCGGCACGTCGTGCGGGCCGGGCTCTGGCTCGTCGTCGCCCTGGGCGCGATCGCCGGCCTCTACCTCGTGCTGACCGCCGAGCTCGTCGCGTGGGTCCAGGTGCTGGTGTACGTCGGCGCGGTCGTGGTGCTCCTGCTCTTCGCGGTGATGCTCACCCGCGCACCGATCGGCGCCAGCGACGACCTCGACCGGGCCCGATGGCCCGGGGCCCTCGTCGGCGCCGGGGCCGGGGCCGGGCTCGCCGCGCTGCTCATCGACGCGTTCCGGTGGACGCGGGTCGCGATGCCCGAGGCCGGCACCGCCGAGCGCCTGGGCGCGGCCCTGTTCGGCACGTGGGTGCTGCCGTTCGAGCTGGTGTCGGTCCTGCTGCTGGCGGCCCTGGTCGGCGCGATCGTGGTGTCCCGCCCGGACATCGGCGCCCGCGTGTCATCGGAGCGGGGGCGCGGCTGATGCACCCCGTGCTGCCGTTCACCATCGCGGCCCTGCTGTTCGGTATCGGGGTCTACGGCGTGCTGGTGCGCCGCAACGCCGTCCTGCTCCTGATGGCCGTCGAGCTCATGCTCAACGCGGTCAACCTGGTCTTCGTGACCGCGGACGCGACCATCCGCGCCGCGGTGCCCCGCGCCGGGCAGTCCTTCACACTCTTCGTGATCGTGCTGGCGGCCGCGGAGATCGGCGTCGGCCTCGCCCTGATTTTGCAGCTGTACCGACTGAGCCGCACGGTCGTCGTCGACGACCTCCCGCTCGGCGAGACGAGAACCGATCAGGGCACTCGATCCGATGAAGGGGTAGACGGAACCGGCTCGGGCGGAACGGAGGTGGCTCGGTGAGCGTCGACGTGCTGGGGGCCGCGCTGCCGGCCGTGCCCGTGGGAGCCGGGCTGGCCGGGCTGCTGCTGCGGTACCGGATGCGGGGTCTTTCCGTTCTTCTGGGGGTTGGCGGGGCCACCGTCGCGCTCGGGTGCGCGATCGCCGTGGCGCTGCGAGGCGTGCGCGGTGCCGACGCGGGCGTGACGGTCGCCGAGTTCGGGCGGATCACGGTGACGTTCGGGACGTGGCTGGACGGGCCGGCGGGGCTGGTCGCGATCGCCGTCGGGGTGGTCGCCCTCTGCGTTCAGGTCTACTCCGTCGCCTATCTGCACGACGACGAGCGATACGCGCCCTACGCGGCGCAGGTGAGCCTCTTCACCGGGGCGATGCTGCTGGTGGTCGTGTCCGGGGACCTCATCGCGCTGCTGGTGGGGTGGGAGGTCATGGGCATCTGCTCCTACCTGCTCATCGGGCACGACCGGCGGCTGCCCGAGGCGCCGCGGGCCGCGGTCAAGGCGTTCCTGGTGACGCGGGTCGGCGACGTCGGCTTCCTGCTCGGGATCGTGGTGCTGGGGCTGCACGCGCACAGCTTCCGGATCGCCGACGTGTTCGCGGCGGCCGGGTCGGGGGCGATCTCCGGCGGGACGCTGACCGCGGCGTGCGTGCTGCTGCTGGCCGGGGTGGCGGGCAAGAGCGCCCAGTTCCCGCTGCACACCTGGCTGCCCGACGCGATGGCCGGCCCGACGCCGATCTCGGCGCTGATCCACGCCGCGACGATGGTGGCGGCCGGGGTCTACGTGGTCGCCCGGCTGTACCCGCTGTTCGAGCGCTCGACGGCGGCGCTGGTCGTGCTCGCGGTCATGGCCTCGGTGACCATGCTGCTCGGCGCGCTCAGTGCGCTCGGGCAGGACGACATCAAGCGGGTGCTCGCCTGGTCGACGGTGAGCCAGCTGGGGTACATGACCGGCGCGCTCGCGGTCGGTGCGCCCTCGGCGGCGCTGTTCCACCTGCTCACGCACGCGGCGTTCAAGGCGCTGCTGTTCCTCGCGGCCGGGTCGGTGATCCACGCGGTCGGCGGCAACCTGATGTCGGCGATGGGCGGGCTGCGGGGCCGCATGCCGGTGACGTTCTGGACCATGACGATCGGGCTCGGGGCGCTGGCCGGGGTGCCGCCGCTGGCCGGGTTCTGGAGCAAGGACGCGATCCTGGAGGCGACGACCGGGGCCGGGCCGGTGCCGCGCGGGGTCGCGTGGATCGTGCTCGGCTCGGCGGGGCTGACGGTGGCGCTGACCGCGGCGTACGTGGTGCGGCTCTGGCGCCGCACGTTCTTCGGTGCGCCGCGCACGGCCGCGGCCGAGGCCGGGCACGAGCCACCGTGGGCGATGCGGGGGCCGCTGCTGGTCCTGGCCGTGCCGGCGGCGCTGCTCGGCCTGGCCGGGCTGGCGCCCGGGTTCGGCGAACGGCTCGGGGCCGACGAACGGGTCGCCCACCTGGGCTGGATGACGCTTGTCGCGCTGGTGCTGCTGGCCGCCGGGGCGCTGCTCGCCTGGCGCCGCGACCCGGCCGCCGCGCCGCCCGACACGGCGCTCGGGCGGCTGCTGGCCAATGCCTTTTATCTGGATGCGGTACAGGACGCGCTCGTCACCCGGCCGGTCGCGGCGCTGGCCCGGCTGGCCCGCCGCGGCGACGAGGGCCTCGTGGACGGGGCGGTCGACGGGGTCGGGTCCGGCGCCGGTGGGCTCGGCGGGCTGCTCGCCCGCGCGCACACCGCCGCGCTGCCCCGGGCGGCGACCGCGGTGCTGGCCGGCGGCGTGGTGCTCGCCGCCGTGATCGTCGTGGCGTTGGGGGTGGGCCGATGAGCTCCGCGCAGACGCTGTTGCTCGCGGCGCTGCTGTTGCCGGTGATCGGGGCGCTGTTCGCGGCCGCGATGCCGGCCCGGCTCGACCGGGCCGGGCGGGTCGGCGGGACCGTGTTCGCCGCGGCCACGGCCGGGGTCGTCGTCGCGCTCGGGCTGGCCCGCACGGACACGCCGGGGGTGCGGCGCATCGAGCCGTTCGCCGAGATCGACGCGCCCTGGGCGCCGACGCTGAGCCTGCGCTTCCACATCGGCGTCGACGGCATCTCCTATCCACTGGTCGCGCTGACCGCGCTGCTGACGGTCCTCTGCTGCGCCTACTGCCTGTGGCGGGTGCCGGAGCCCGGGCGCGGGCGGCTGCTCGTGTCGCTGCTGCTGGTGCTGCAGGCCGGCATCACGGGGGTGTTCCTGGCCCTCGACCTGGTGCTGTTCTTCGTGTTCTTCGAGGTCGTGCTCCTGCCCATGTACGCGGTGATCGCGGTCTGGGGCGGGGCCGAGCGGCGGCGGGCGGCGCGGAAGTTCGTGCTGTACACCCTGCTGGGCTCGGTGCTGCTGCTCGTCGGCGTGTTCGTGGTGGTGTCGTCGTCCGGCACCGGCGACCTGGTGGCGCTGTCCGACCCGGCGGTGCGGCCGATGTCCGCGGGCATGCAGCTGCTGGCGTTCGTGCTGCTGGCGGTCGCGTTCGCGGTCAAGAGCCCGCTCTGGCCGCTGCACACCTGGCTGCCGGCCGCGCACACCGAGGCGCCGACGGTCGGATCGGTGATCCTGGCCGGGGTGCTGCTGAAGATGGGCACCTACGGGCTGCTGCGGGTCGCCGTGGGGGTGGCGCCCGACGGCGCGGCCCGCAGCGCGCCCGTGCTCGGGGTCCTCGCGACGGCGGCGATCCTCGCGGGCGGCCTGATCTGCCTGGCGCAGACGGAGCTGAAGCGGCTCATCGCGTACTCCTCCGTGGGTCATATGGGCTTCGTCCTGCTGGGCGTGGCCACGCTGACCGCCACGGGCATGCAGGCGGCGCTCATCGGCAACATCGCGCACGGGCTCGTCACCGGGCTGCTGTTCTTCGTCGCCGGCGGGATCAAGGACCGCACCCACACCGGCGACCTCGCCCGCCTGGGCGGCCTGCGCGAGACGGCTCCGGCCCTGAGCGGGGTGCTGGCCTTCGCGGCGATCGCCTCGCTCGGCCTGCCGGGCCTCGCGGGCTTCTGGGGCGAGGCGTTCGCGGTGGTGGCGGCCTTCCAGCGGGGCGGGCCGCTGTGGACGACGCTCGGCGTGCTGGCCGCGGCGGGGGCGGCGCTCGCGGCGGCGTACTTCCTGCGGCTGCTGCGCCGGGTCACCCACGGCGCGGCCACGCCCGACGTCGCCGCCCTCGCCCGCCCGCTGCCACCGCCCGCACCCGTGCCCGTGCCCGCGCCCGCGCCCGTGCCCGCGCCCATGCCCGTGCCTGCGCCCGCGCTCGCGGGAGGCGGGAGCGACACGCCGGCCGGCGCGCGGATCTTGGCGCGGCTGACCGCCGGTGAGCTGGTCGCCTGGGCGCCGTTGGTCTTGCTCACGCTCGTCGTGGGTGTGGCTCCGGCGCTGGCGCTGGGCTGGTCCAATGCGGCGGTCGAGGCGCTCGCGGGGGTGTTCGGGCGATGAGGATCGACCAGGTGGCGCTGATCCCCGCGTACGTGGCGGCGGGCACCGCGGTGCTCGCGCTGCTCGTGGATCTGATCGTGCCGGGGCGGCGCGGGCCCGTCATGGGCGTCACCGCGCTCGGGATGGCCGGGGTCATGGCCGCGGCGATCGCGGTCGGGGCCGGGGGTGAGCGGCGGACCGCGTTCTGCGTCGGGCCCGACCAGTGCTCGCTCGTGCTCGACCCGGCGGCGGCGATCGTCGCCGGCGTGTTCGCCGCGCTCGCGCTCGGGGCGCTCGCGCTGTCGGTGCCGCTGCTGCGGACCGGCGAGGTGCCGGTCGGCGAGTACTGCTTCCTGCTGGCCTGCTCGCTCGCCGGGGCCGTGGTGCTGGGCGGGGCGCGCGACCTGATCACGCTGATCGTGGCCCTCGAGACGCTGACCCTTCCGCTGTACCTGCTGGTGGGGCTGCGGCGCGGGGCCCGGGAGGGCGGGACGGCGGCGGTCACGTTCTTCGTGGTGAGCGTCGTGTCGACGACGGTGGCGCTGCTCGGGGCGGCGCTGGTCTTCACGGCGACCGGCGGGGTGCACTTCTCGGACATCGCGGCCGGGCCGGCGCACCTGGCCGGGCAGTCGGCGGACGTCGGCGCGCCGGTCGCGGCGACCGGGGCGCTGCTCAAGGTCGGCGTGGTGCTGCTGCTGGTCGGGCTCGGGTTCAAGGTCGCGGCGGTGCCGGCGCACGCGTGGGCGCCCGCGACGTACGACGGGGCGCCGCTGCCGATCGCCGCCTATCTGTCGACCGCCTCCAAGCTGGGCGGCGTCGTCGCGCTGCTGCTCGTCGGGGTCTCGGCGGCGCGGCCGGTGCTGTCGACGTCGGGGCTGACGCTCGCGGTGCTGGCGACGCTGAGCATGACGGTCGGCAACCTGGTGGCGCTGCGGCAGCGGCGGATGGTGCGGCTGCTCGCCTGGTCCTCGGTGGCGCAGGCCGGTTATCTGCTGGCGCCGCTCGGGGCCCTGATCGCCGCCGACGAGGTGACGCCGCTGCTGGTGGCGGCCGTGATCGGGTACGCCTTCTTCTACGTCGTGCTCGAGTTCGCCGCGTTCGGGGCGCTGGTCGCGGTCCGCGGGGCCGGCGACGGCGGGGCGATCGCCGACTACCGGGGGCTGGCGCGGCGCTCGCCCTGGCTGACCGCCGTCCTGGCGCTGGCCCTGGCCGGGCTCGCGGGGCTGCCGCCGGGGCTGGCGGGGCTGTTCGCGAAGGTGGCGGTGGTCCGGTCGCTGCTCGGCGGGGACGCCACCTGGCTGGCGATCGTGGTGGCGGTGAACGCGGTGATCGGGTTGGCGTACTACGTCCGGGTGGGCGCTACGTTCTTCACCCCCTCGGAGGAGGCGGGTGAGGTGGCGCTGCGGGCTCGGGTGCCGTGGGCGGTCGCGACTTCTGTGGGGGTTGCGGCGGTGGTGGCGGTGCTGGTCGGGTTCGGGCCGGAGCTGGTGATGCGGGCCGCCGGGACGTTCGGCTAGGCGGCGCGGGGAGTCCGCGGGGAGTCCGTGCCGGGGGTCGTCGGCGGGGACGTGTGGCGGGAGTCGCGGCGTGCCCGGCGTGGTCGTGGCCGCGTGGGTCGGCCGGCGGTGCGGGAGCCTGCGTGGGGACGCGGCACGGGAGGCGCGGCGTGGGGAGTCTGTGCGGGGCGTGTGGGAATAAGCGTCGTCCGGGCGGTCGGATTTTCAGCTAGCTCACAGCGTGCGTTGGGAAGGGGTACGGGGAGTCGCGCTGTTGTAGGTGGCATGCAGCACAGGCATTTCAACGGTGTGAAGACGGCGGCCCTCCTTGGGCTGCTGACCTCGCTCATTCTGCTTGTCGGCTACTGGCTCGGCGGTAGCGGTGGCCTCGTGATCGCCGTGTTCCTGTCGTTGGGCATGAACGCGTTCAGCTACTTCTACTCCGACAAGATTGCGCTCCGCGCGATGAATGCGCAGCCGGTCACCGAGGCGCAGGCGCCGCAGCTGTACTCGATGGTGCGGGAGCTGGCGACGTCGGCCGGGCAGCCTATGCCGCGGCTCTACATCAGTCCGACCCGGCAGCCGAATGCCTTCGCTACCGGGCGCAACCCCCAGAACGCGGCCGTGGCGGTTACCGCGGGCATTCTCGACATGCTCACGCCGCGTGAACTGCGGGGCGTGATCGGGCACGAGCTCTCACACGTGTACAACCGGGATATTTTGATCTCGAGCGTGGCCGGGGCGCTGGGCGGAATGATCACCATGCTCGCCCAGCTGGCGATCTTCCTGCCGCTCGGCGGATCGAACGACGACGAGGATGGGCCGGGCATCGGTGGGCTGCTGCTCATGATGATCCTCGGGCCGCTCGCCGCGACCGTGATCCAGCTGGCGATCAGCCGGAGCCGGGAGTACGAGGCGGACGAGTCCGGGGCGCGGCTCACCGGGGACCCGCTGGCGCTCGCGAGCGCGCTGCGGAAGATCCACCGGGGCACGCAGGCGCTGCCGCTGCCGGCCGACGGGCAGCTGGCCAGCCAGGCGCACCTGATGATCGACAACCCGCTCAAGAGTGGGGGCATCGCGTCGCTGTTCTCGACGCACCCGCCGATGGAGCAGCGGGTGGAGCGCTTGGAGCAGATGGCCGGCGTGGCCCTGCACCGGTAGTAGCAACCAGCCCTGACGACGACCGGCGGCCGACCGAGCCGCCGGTCGTTGCCGTTATCACAGCGGAAATGGGGGCCGGGTCGCCGTACGATCGGCGGGCTTTGCTGTTCAGAGATCGGATCGAGGTCTGCCGTGCGGCAGTACATGGCCGTGTGGCGGCTTCCCGGCGCGCCCGTGCTGCTCGTCGTGGGCGTGTTCGCCCGGCTCGGCATCGGGATGGTTTCGCTCGCGCTGCTCCTGCTGCTCGAGCAGGCGCACGGGCGGTACGCGCAGGCGGCGCTCGCCTGCTCGGTGTACGCGGTCGCGAGCGCCGCCGCGAGTCCGCTGGTGGGGCGGCTCGCCGATCGGATCGGGCCGGCGCCGGTGCTCTTGATGACCGGCTTGACGTACCCCTGCAGCCTGGTCTTTTTGATCTTTGCGGGGCTGCGGGATCTCCCGCTCGGGGTCGTGCTCGCCGCGGCGGTGCTCGCGGGCGTGACGTTTCCGCCACTCACGGCGGCCGTGCGGGGCACCTGGAACGCGATGACCGCCGACGAGCCCGACGTGCGCGTGACGGCGCTCGCGGCCGAGACCGCGCTGTTCGAGCTCGTGTTCGTGATCGGGCCGATGCTCGTCGCGCTGTGCGTGGCGCTGTGGCAGCCGGCCGTCGCGCTCGCGGGCGCGGCCGCCGTGACGCTCGTGGGCACGCTGGTCGTCGCGCGCGGGCGGGCGATCCGCTCCTGGCGGCGGCCCGAGGGACACGTGCCGGCGCGCGGGCTCGGGCCCTTGCGCGTGCCGGGGTTCGCGGCGCTGCTCGTGACCGCGTGCGGGATCGGGTTCGCGTTCGGCGGGACCGGGGTGGCGGTGCCCGCGTACGCGACCGCCTACGTCGCCGACGACCCACAGAGCGCCGGCGGCGTCCTGCTCGGCGTGTGGAGCATCGGCAGCGCGGTCGCCGGCGTGTGGTTCGGCGTCCGGCCCCGGCCCGGCGTGCGGCTGCGGTGGCTGCTCGTCGGGGTCGCGGCCAGCCTGGCCGTCCTCGCCGCGATGCCCAATGCGCTCGCGCTCGGCCTGGCGTTGCTGCTCGGCGGGGCGACGATCGCGCCCGCGCTGACCGTCCAGAACTCCATGGTCGGGCAGGTCGTGCCGCGGTCGATGCTGACGGAGGCGTACACCTGGCTGGTCACGGTCTCGATCGGCGCCAGCGCGGCCGGGGTCGCGGTGACCGGCCTCGTGGTCGACCGTCCCGGCGGGGTCGTCTGGGCGTTTCTACTGGCCGGGGCCGCGGTCGCGGCGGGCGCCGTGGTCGCGCCGGCGCCGCGGGTTGTGGCGCCGCGGGTTGTTGCGTCAAGCGCGGCGGCCGTCACTCGTTCGAGCGATGAGAATCAGGCCGCCGTGTAGGGTCCGCAACCATGGCTCAGACGCTCCACGTCGTGCTGACCGACCCCGATGAGGCCGGCGTGAGCGACATCGAGATCCGCCACACGGACCTTCGTGATCTCTTCGATCGAGATGGGTCAACACAGGAGCGGCCGCTCGGCTAGGCTGCGCGGTCATGGGTGCGATCCGGCCGTGGGAAGTGCTGCTGTGCTGTCTGTTCGTGATGGCCGTGATCGCGGGCGTCGTCACGATCGTGATCGTGAACCGCAGCAAGCGCCACTAGACGTCCGCGCCGGGGCCGGCTCGACGCGCGAACCAGCCCCGGGCGTGGGTCAGCGGTAGTTGGTGAACTGCAGGGCGATGCCGAAGTCCTCCTGCTTGAGCAGGGCGATGACGGCCTGGAGGTCGTCCCGCTTCTTGCCGGTCACGCGCAGCTGGTCGCCCTGGATCTGGGCCTGCACGCCCTTCGGACCCTCGTCGCGGATCTTCTTCGAGATCGCCTTGGCCTTGTCGGCCTCGATCCCCTGGACGATCTTGGCGTCGATCTTGTAGGTCTTGCCGGACGCGCGGGGCTCCCCCGCGTCGAGCGACTTGAGCGAGATGTTGCGCTTGACCAGCTTCTCCTTGAAGACCTCGAGGGCCGCGGCGACGCGCTCCTCGGTCTCCGCCTGGAGGGCGACGGTCTCCTCCCCGGCCCACTTGATCTCAGCGCCGGTGCCGCGGAAGTCGAACCGCTGAGCCAGCTCCTTCTCGGCCTGGTTGAGCGCGTTGTCGACCTCCTGCCGGTCGACCTTGCTGACGATGTCGAACGAGGGTGCCGAAGCCATGGCAGACGCTCCCTGTTACTGCGCGCGAAAGACGGTTGTGGGCGTGCCGAGGGTACCCGTTTGCATTGCCCCCGGGGCCTACCGCTATTCTGGCTTCCGCCAGGCGGGTTGCCCGAGCGGCCAATGGGAGCGGACTGTAAATCCGTCGCGAAAGCTACAGAGGTTCGAATCCTCTACCCGCCACCAGCAAGGCTACAGGGCCTGTCACCAGGGGAAACTCTAGTGACAGGCCCTTCACCTTGGTCTCACCAAGTCCTACCGCGACCCGCTTGATCTGACCCGTCGCCCCAACTGCGCCCCGACGAGTGCAGCCCCCGCGAGCCGGCGACATCGTCGAGCCTTTGCGGGCGCCGCGAGTAGTCGGGACTACCACTTCTCGACTTCGCTCGACGCGGCTATCTACTCCGCGCACCGGAAGTCGCGGCCCGCCGCGCCGACCATGCGATAGCTGCGTGTTTGAAGCGCTTCGCATTCGAGCACGGCCCCACTCGCACGACCGCGAATCCGGGCGGCCCGCATGCCGAGCCTTTCATCGACCTTTGTCAACCAATTTCCAACAGGTGTTCGGTGATGTAGGTCACTGGACCTTGCGACAGCACCGAGGCTGTGATTTACACTGGCACTGTAAACAAGGCCAGTGGAGGTGACTGCGTGGCGATGGACGAGAACGGCTTCCTGGAGTACCTGCAGTTGCAGGACGGCTCGTCCGACCTAGTTACAAAGTCGGAACTGGTCGCCGCCGTCCGCGCGCGGGGCTACTCGCTCAGCGACCGGCAGCTGACCTTCTACGTGACCGAAAACCTCATGCCGAAGAGCGTCCGCGTCGGCTCTCGCGCCGGCGCCTACCCCGCCATCGTCGTGGAGCTGATGACCTGGATTCTCCAGGCGCGGGCGCAGGGACTTCCAATCGACACGCTGCGCGAACTACTGCCGGTTTGGAAGGTCCTCATCAGGGCGCGAAATGCCCATGAGCTCGACATCGGCGAGCTTGAGTATGTGGCCCGCAAACACGTCACCTCGATCGAGGGCTCCGTCGCTGTCCCCCGGGTCATCACGAATGTCCTGATTGGTGGAGCCTGCGCCGATTGCCGGGACAAGATGATCATCGTGTTCAAGGACGGGTCGCGAGCGAAGATGAGCAACCGGGACACAACGATCGGCTTCGCCGTCGCGTGGACGCCCGAGGAGGCCAGCGAGACGGAGTCGGGACCTCAATGGCTCGCTTCGACGCGCATCAGCCTCGCTTGCGACTGCACGTACTCGTCCGACCCTACGACAGTCATCCTGGGCTTGAAGCCTAATGCGGCACTGCCGCAGGATCCCCTACCACTCGAAGACGAAGCGTCACAGCCCGCGTGAGGCAGAAGGCGCTCGCAAGTAACCCCCGACCCATAAGCGTTTGGGGTGGGCATTGGCGTGCCCACCCCAAACTGGGCCGCTACGCGACCTCATACCTATCGGAAGCGTACGGCCCTTACACACAGCCAGACAAGCTGGCTCGAATGTAAGGAGAAGCAAGTGGCAATCCGCATCACCGCCATCCGACAGTCGGGTGGCTCGTCCCACGAGCACATCGTGAGGCTCTGGTGGACGAACCCCTCGACGGGGAAGACGGGCGAAAACTCCCGCGCCGAGATCGTCGCGTGGATCGAGGAGGAGAACGGCAAGGCCTACGTCGAGGACGCCAGCGGCAACCGCGCCGATGTTGGCGTCGTGAAGCCAGCGTCCGGAGCGAAGTACCTGCGTACGCACGCTGACGGCAAATGGACCGACAACCTCTTGGCCCTTCCGCGGCGTTAACCGCACCACCCGTGGCCGCCACCGAGTTCATCCTCGGTGGCGGCCGTCCGTCCGTAAGACTGCGGGTGCCTACCGGGCCGCGACCTCTACCCCAAGCGCTAGGCCGATCCGGTGAAGCGCTGCATCCACACCCCCGTCCAGGCATTTCGCGTAGAAGTCGAGCAGGACTTTGACGCTGTTGCCGGCCCACTCGGCGACCTGTGGGGCCGACACGCCCGCGTTCAGCCAGGTCGACAGGCACGCGTGCCGCAGGTCGTACGGACGGCGGGCCAGCGGCGAAGCGAACTGTGCCGCAGTCAGCGCCCGCTTGCGCGCCTTCTTCCAGGCTGTGGAGAGCGCGTTGCGCGGCACGGGCGTACCGCGGGGGTGCCCAATGAGCCGGCCGCCCGGTCCGCGGCGCGTCACGAACAGCCGGCCGTTTCCAGCGGGAGCGAAGCGCTCGATGTGGCGGTCGAGCAGAACGGCGAGCGGCGGTGCGACCGGCACTGGCCTCGTGGCCTTGGGTGCCCGGTGCTTCAGGCCACGATCCTCGGTCGCCTGGTCGTCGTCGCTCCAGTCTCGACCGGGCTGTGCTGTCGCGCCCGACAGGTGCAACCACCCCCAGCCCCCCTCAGTTGCCGGCCGCTCATACTCGGCGTCGACCAGATGGAGCGCTTCCTCGGGCCGTAGCCCGGCGTAGTACAGGCAGCCGAAGTACGCCGCCAGCTCGGGAGTCTCTTCAGCGACGGCGGCGAGCAGGGATTCGGCCTGCGTCGGGTTGACCACTACTGCGCGGTCGACGCCCTCCGACATCTTCGGCGGGGACCAGGACACCACCGACATGGGGTGAACCTCCAGCCGGCCAAGCTCCACGGCGTACCGCAGGGCGTTGGAGAACACGGCCCGCTTCCGGGCGATGGTCTTCGCCGCCGCCGGCTTGCCATCCGTGCGGCGGATCGCCATGGTGTCCAGCACCTTGCGCACGAGAGCCGCATCCTTGAGGGCGGCCAAGTCGACCGTGTTCTGAGCCAGCCATTCGACGGCAGCCGCCAGCTCCTGGGGAGGCTCCCCGGCCTCTCGCGCCCCGACGTTGCACACGTATCGATAGAGGGCAGCCCGCAAGGTCTCCTCCCCCGGCGACCCCCGGTCGTTCGTCAGTAGGACGGGCGTCACGTCGGTCAGCGTCTCGGCGATGCCCTTACGGTGATTTGGCGACGCATGCGGCCACTTCATGTCGACGTACTCGACGATGTGCTGGTACCACGACTTCGTGCGCAGCTCACGCGCCATCGGTTCGGGCAGCCCGCAGGACTCATCGAACGCGACGCCCTCGCGCTGCGCGATCAACAGCTTGGACCGGAAGCTCTCGGCGAGTGGGCGCGTGGCGAACACGTCGCCGAATCGCTTGCCGGCCACGACCCAGCGAACCCGGAAGGTGCTCTTCGGCTTGTGGGTCTTCCGGTCCTTGCCCCTATGCTCCTCGATGGCCCATACCCGCAAGTCGTAGGTGCTCATGCCGCCCTCGGCTCCTCTCGATCAGCAAGCCATGCCTCGAAGTCGGACCGTCGGATTCGCAGTTGCCCGTTCGGCAACTTGTAGGTGCGGGGTGCTTCGCCGAGCGCCTTCCAGCGGAAGAAGGTCGACTTCGGGACGTCGAGTTCGGCGAGGAACTCGGCCAGGGTGAGGAAGTTCCGCTTCGGGCGCGCCGCGGAATCCGCGCTATCCGCGGGAGTACGCAGCGGCGTGACGTTGTGCGGTTTCTGCGGATTGCGTGGACGGCTCATCCGGCCACCGCCGAGAGCGGGTACACCGTCGCCGCGGGTCGCGTGATCTCGGGATGAGTGAGCCACGCCGACGACGGCGGCCGGCCAGCGCCGACGCGCTCCGGTATCGGCTCGGCGCGGAGGTAGCCATGGGCCTGCAGCAGGTTGAGCGCGGGATCGAGGTCGGCGGCCTTACGAAACCGGCCTCGGGACAGCGCACTGAACAGGTCGCGCTTGGTGAAGCGGCGGGATACGGTGCGCTCGATCCAGCCGAGGATGTGTCGTGCGTCGTCTATGACCGGGTCGGCGCCCATGTCGTCGAACGCGGCCAGGGCGTGTTCTGCGAAGTAGCGGCCGAGTGCGGCGGCCTGGTCGACGGTGTCGACCTCGACCGGCCGTGTGCAGCCGTTGCCGCCGTGCGTGGCGAGATGGAGCAGGCCGGCGATGCGGACGATGGCGCCGGTGAACTTGCTCCCCCAGTCGACGATGTGGGCCCACGCGCCGGACGGACCGAGTCGAGGTTCGACGTCTCGCTCGATGTCCAGCACCCGAGCGTTCGCCGCGCTGGTGAGGGGCATCACCGCGGGGTCGGTCCAGCCGTCGAGCGCGGCGACCAGGGTGCCGAGATTGGTCGCATAAGCCTCGGCGATCGCCGTGGGCACAGGATCGGCGCCGATGCGGCGGCGGCCCACCGTGTTCTCCGGAACCGCGAACAGGATGCGCGCAAGTAGGCCCTTGCCGCGGAAGCCCGGCATCGAGGCGATGTCCCGCAGGACTTCCGGCTGGATGGCGAGGCCGAGGGTGAGCGCGGGTCGGTCGACGTGCTCGGCCGGGCGTGAGCGGCGGTCGACGCGGAGCATGTCTCCGGCGTGGCCCTTGAGGAAGACCTCCAGGTTGGGGGCGCCGCTGTAGCGGCCGGCGAGGGTGGCGAAGATGCCGCCCTCGGCCGACAGCACGGCGAGCCGGCCGCCCTGTTCGGCGAGCAGCGATGCGGCTTGTTCGCTGGTGACGTCGTCGGCGATCAGGCGCGGCAGTACCGGAACCGTGATGGCGTCGGCGTTCATCGTCGCGCCGGCCGCGTCGGCGAGCAGCCGATCCCGGGCGCCGCTGTCCGCGTGCGCGGCCGCGTTCGCCGCACGTTCGGCGGCTTTGCTCGCCACGCGCCGCGCGAGCTCCGCCTCCACGATCGCGGGCTTGGCTCGGTCGATGAGTGTTCGCTCGGCGGCGAGTAGCGGCCGGGTCATGGTGGCGAAGACCGCTGACTTCCGCGATCCGGGCGGGAGGACGACGGCTGTGAAGAGGTTGCAGGGCTCACGCCAGCCGGGCCGTACCTCGGCGCAGGCCCGGCCGCCGGCCGCTGTCGACAGGGCGGCGAGGGCCAGGCACCCGGCGAGGTCAGTCGGTGTCTGGGTGAACTCGGCGACGGCTGAGACCATGTCGGCGAGCCACGCCGGCAGCGCTTCGACCGGGTACGGCGGTGCGCCGTGCCGCGCGGCGAGGGGGATCGGCGGCGGCCACACTGGCGCGGCGTCCGCGAGCAGTGCGCGTCCGGCCGCCAGAACCTCAGTGGGGTCGCCGGAACCGACGCGGGTCAGCCGTGCGCCGAGATCGACGATCGCGCGCCGTCGGGCGTGCTCGGCGACGATCCGGGCGTAGTGCGGGGCGTTGTCGAGCATGGGCACCGCGGCCACGAGGGTGTGCAGGTAGGCCGCGCCGCCGACCCGCGCCAGCGTTCCCATTGCGGCGAGGTGCGCGGCGACGGAGACCGGGTCGCCGGGTTCGCCGGCCGTGTGCAGCTCGACAAGGGTGCGCCACAGAGAGGCGTGGGCGGGACGGTAGAAGTCCTCCGTCGTCACGATGTTGTTCAGGTCGGCGACGAGGGCCGGGGAGAGCAGGGCGGCGCCGATGACAGCTTGCTCGGCGGCGTTGTCGTGCACGAGTCGTTGCCTCCCTTCAGCGGTTGCCGTCGCGGTGGATGCGGCGCAGTTCGT
Organism: Dactylosporangium sp. NPDC049140; assembly: GCF_040648435.1. NCBI lineage: Bacteria > Bacillati > Actinomycetota > Actinomycetes > Micromonosporales > Micromonosporaceae > Dactylosporangium > Dactylosporangium sp. NPDC049140. The sequence continues at coordinate 221,263 of NZ_JBEZDS010000007.1, forward strand.
TGATGAGGTGGATGCCGTACCGGATGCGCAGCCCGGTGGCGTCGCAGCGGCGGCATGGGCGGCTGACACGGCCGAACTGGCGGCGTGCGAGGCCGGTCCCGCCGCAGGTGCGGCAGCGGCGAAAGGGCGCGATCCGGCACAGCGCGAGGTAACCGCCGGTGACGAGCGGCAGGCAGAGGCAGAGCAGGATGGCTAGCAGGTCGAGGGGGTTCACAAGGCCCTCCAGGGGCGACGTCAGCGCGTGCGGCGAGGGGCCGCTAGGGCGCTAGGAGGCAGGCAGCGGCTTGGTTCAGGTGCTAGCGGGGGTGCTAGATCTAGCGGCGCGGGGCTGTTAGACCTAGCACCGTTCGCGGTCAGGCGGCGTCGCGACGGCGGTTACGTTCGGTCAGTGCAGCCATGACCGCCGCGCGTTCGAACCCGCGCCGGTTGGCGCCCTTGCCGGTCGCCGGGTCGGTCCCCCAGGTCTGTGAGACCTTGACCTTGAACGGCTTCAGGGCCACGGTGACCCGCTCGCCGTCCCACCCGCCGTACACGTCGGGCCGCAGCTCGGCCAAGCGGGCGGCGACGGTCTCGCACCACACCTTCGCCTCGCTCACGGGCAGCACCGCGGCGATGTCGTCGAGCAGCGACACCGACGCGACAGCGGCCGGGGCGAACTGGTCGCCGAGCGCGTGCCCGGTGAGCGTGCCAGCCTTCTCCCGCGCCGCGCGGGCCCGGGTGACCACCGCCCCGGCCGCCGGTACGTCCACGTAGTACGTGCGCGCGATCTGCGGTTCGTCGCTCTCGCCAGCGAGGTAGCCGATGCCGAGGTCGCGGCGGCTGAACATGGTGGCGCGGATGCCGTTGCGATAGGCGCTGGTGCCGAGCACCATGTCGTTCTCCATCTGACCCATGACCTTGAGGCAGAACCGGAGTACGGCGTTGCCGGAGATGCCGGTCGGCAGCGACTTGGAGTCGGGGCGCTGGGTGGCGAAGACGGCGATGATGAGCGCGGCCGGCCCGCGCCGCACGAGGTCTTCGGCGATGGCGCACAGCTCGTCGCCGTACTCCGGGTGCTCGAACCACCGTTGGCACTCGTCGACCACGAGCACGACCGGATGCAGCCGGTACGCCTTCCGAGAAGCCAACTCGGGCGTGATCTTCGACTCCGGTGCCAGCTCACGCGGCAGTTCCCGCACGACCTTCGTGCGGCGGGTCAGTTCCTTGGCTAGGTCGCGCATGTCGGCCAAGGAGTACGCGATGTCGTCCTCGTCGTCGCCGGCCCGGTAGCGGTGGGCGACCGGTTGGAGCGGGGCGAGGTCGCCCATCCCCTTGAGGTCGTACGCGTGCAGCTCGGCGAGCGGGTCGAGCGCGGCGGCGAGCAGCAGCAGCCGCGCGGCGAACGTCTTGCCCACCCGCGGGATCGAGCCGACGACCATCGACGCGAACGCCAGCGTGAGCGTGACGGGCCGGCCGCGCTGGTCGGTACCGAACGGGATCGGGCGGAACAGGTCGACCGTCCCCGACTTCAGCAGCGGCCACGCCGGCTGACGCGACTTGGAGAGATCCTCGTCGCCGACCCACAGGATCAACCGCCCCGGGTGTACGTCGAGATTGCCCTCCGGCCACACACAACCCAGCGGCCGCCCGAGCGCCGACGCCAGTTCCTTGCGCTTGTCGGCAACCTGGTCAACGGTCGTACCGGGCGGCAGGTCCACGACAGCGCGCCACCCGGGCCCGTCACGGCTGATCGGCTCCGCGAACCGGATGGCGTCCTTGGCGCCCCGCTTGGCAATGGCCTGGTTGATCCCCGCGACCCCGATGGCGCCCAGGGCGGCGAGCACCACATCGGACGTCAGACGCGGCGCTCGGGCGACGGACACAGCGGTGTCGAGCAGCGGCCGATCGGCCGGCCCACCACCGAGCCCGAGGAGCGCGACAACAAAAACGAGCGCGGTGTACGAGTACACCGGCGGCAAGACGAGGAACGCGAACGTCACGGCGCCGAGCGCGAGTGTGCTCGACGTCAGCAGGATGAGGGTCCGCAGCCGCACGCGGGCGTCGCGCTGGCGGGAGAGCTTGAGGTACTCCTCAGCGTTCTCCCGCCGCACCGCCGCCGCACGCACCGGCGCGCCCTCGGCATCGGTCACCCACCGGCCCGTGCCGGCCGCGAACCGGGCAGCGCCGCGCGGGGTTCGGATCAACAGCTTGCAGGTGTACTTCGGGCAGCGCGTCACGTGATACAGGCACGCATGCGTGTAGTACGCAACGACCCATTTGGTCTGGGTGAGCAGTTCGGTCCGCGACCGCGCCCACGCGGGCACGATCGGGCGGCGCTGCGCTGTACGGAGGGCGGCGATGCTCCACCGGGCCGGTTTGAGCGCGTCGGGTGCGTCGACCGGGACCGGGAAGTCGAGAATCTCTGCCTCATGCCGGTCCCAGTCGAAGCGTTCGGGGTTTGCCATGATGGGTGTTCCTCCACCGAGGTCTGTGATGGCTGACGAGGAGGCCGGGGCGCGGCCGGAGGTTTGCGAGGCCGGAAGGCCGCGCCCCGGGCGGAGCTACCGTTCGAGGTCGTCGATGACCTCGCCGTCGATGTCCGTGAGGATCGCCGCGAGGTCGTCGTATTCGCCCGCATCGAATTCGGAAACGAACTGCGTGGCGCCGGCGGGCAGCGGCACCTCGTACATCTCGCCGTCGGTGGAGATGACCGTGATGCGGTTGCGGGTGACCGACGCGACCTCGGCGTGCGGGACGACGGCGACGATGTAGTTCGACACCGGGCAGCGGAGCCCGTCGTGGCGTAGTCCGGTCCAGCGGCCGCGGAGCAGCGTGACGGCTACTGCGGCGCCGGTCGTGCCGAGGGCGTCGAGGGCGTGCATGAGGTCTCGGTGCAGTGGGTTCATGTGCCGGGCTCCTAGGCTGTCTGGGCGTTCAGGTGGCGGCGGACGGTCCGGTCGGTGACGCCGACGCGGCGCGCGATGTCCGCAGCGGACATGTCCGGATGCCGTTCCCGCAGGCGGGCAATCGCGGACGCGGTGTTCTGCTTGCGTGGCTTCGGCGGCGTCCGCTCGATGTCCGGGGCCGTGTCCGGCGCGATGTCCGGCGGGACGTCCTGCATCCGGCCGGCCAACTCGACCAGGCACACGGACGCGACCACGACGACGCCGTCGACCGAGAGCGGGATGAGGTAGGGCGCGAGGCCCTGCTCCCCGTACCGCGCGGCGACGCCGGCCATGTGCGTGTACGACACCCAAGCGGCGATCCCCGCAATCCCCGCCGTCGCGGTCAGGCGCACCGCGGCGAGCGAACGACGATGCACCGGTACCCGCGAAATCAGCTCGACGGTGAGCAGCAACGCGAGCGGCGGCCAGGCCGAGATCGCCTGCGAGATCGGGTTCGGGTCGGCGTGCAGGATGTTCGCCGCGACCGAGGTGGCCACGCCGAGCACGAGCGCGGCGCGGACACCCCAGCGGACGCGGATCAGGTGGTCCTCGTTCACTTGCCACCGCCGAGCGAGTCGCCGATGGCGGTCATGCCCGAGCGGACGCCGTCGACAACGGCGCGCGACGGTTTGGTCAGCACCCCGTTGGAGCCGGCGACGACCATGCCGAGCAGGAACGCGGACAGCGCGGTGACCGCGATCCGGCCGCGGGTCTTGCGATCGACGAACAGCGTGGCGAGCAGGCCGAGCAGGATCAGCGAGAAGATCCCGAGGCTCATGTGCGGACTCCCTTCATGCAGCGGGGTCGAGGGATTCGGAGATTCGGCGGTACACCAGCGCGGCGGCCTCGCGCAGCACGTGACGCTCCGCGGTCCGCAGCCGGTGCCAGTCGCGAACGGTGGGCTGGGGTTCGGCGGTCAGGACCCGGATCTCGGCGGCGACGAGGGACATCTCCGCCTCGATGAGCGGCCACTCGCGCTGGATCGCGGCAAGCTCCGCGGGCGAGGGGCCGTCAGGAGAAACGCAGTTCATGGTCATCCTCTACAACTCGACGTTGTATTCAGGCGTGAGCAACGTACAACTTGACGTTGTATTCGAGCAAGGGCCCTTCGCCGACGTGGCCAACTCAGGACGGCGGACTTGGCCAACTCGGGGCCGCCGACTTGGCCAACAAAGGGCTGTAGTGTTGGCCAACGATGAGCGAGGAGTTGCCCGCTGACTGGTGGACGACCGATGACGTCCTGGCGTACCTGCGCTCAGCAGGCGCGCCGATCAGCCGCGTGACCTGGGCGGCCTACGTGTCGCGCGGCCAAGCCCCCGCCGCCGATCGCATGTTCGGCCGTTCCCCGGCCTGGCGGCCGGCCGCCGTACGCGAGTGGCAAGCCTCTCGCCCCCGACGCGGTTCCATCGATGCCTCACCTCCTCCCGTCGACCCGTCTTCCGATGAAGACAAGTCAACCGGGAAACCGCCGCGGCGCCGATGAATAAAGCCACCATCGTCGATGCAGTTCCGATGCAGCTAGGGTGCAGTTGGCCGCCCGGACATACGAAAGAGCCTCCACCGCGGACCACGGTGGAGGCTCCTTCGTGCGCGGCTAGGCCGCGCCAAGGCTGCGCAACGCCTCATCGAGGGTGTCGCGCAGACGGCGCGCGTCCGGCGCGCCGAGGAACGCGATCGCCGGCGCCCTACCCCGCACGGAGTACGTGACTTCGATTCCGGCCTCCTCAAAGCGTTCCATCACCGCGACCGCAACGTTGCCCACCTTCAGGCGCACCTCGCCGACGCCGTGCACGTGGTACGGCGAGCCCGTCCGGTGCTTGGCGCCGCACCAGACGGGACAGTCCGTGACCGCCGACCGCTCCTGCTCCTCCGCCATCAAACCTCTCCCTCCGGCTGACCTTCGCCTTCAAAGGTACAGACGTCTAGACGCATACACCACCTGATGTCTACACGTCCGTACGTACAGTAGTTATATGATCACGCCGGATCGGGAAGGTGCTGCATACCGGCAGCTCGCCACGGTTCTGCGTGACCGCATCCGTAACGGAGAGCTACCACCGGGCCGGCGGATGCCATCGGAGAAGGATCTTCACGACGAGTTCGGCCTGGCCCGCGAGACCGTACGGCGCGCCATGGCCGTCCTGCGCGCGGAGGGCCTGATCGACATCCGCCCGGGCCACGGCACGTTCGTCGTCGACACACCGCCACACGTGACACTCGAACCCGGCGACTGCGTCACCTCAAGCGCAGGCCTCACCGTCACACGAGCCTCCGGCGAGGTCGAGACGTTCCCGGCGGGCACGAAGCTCACGGTCGCCTGACGCAGATGAGCCAGCCGGCGCGGGACACGGTCATCGACCAGTGGACCGGCCGCCACGCCTGCGCCCTCCAAGCCGCGCTGCGCATGTCCCAGGACGAAATGGCCGACCGCCTCGGCGCGGCAAAGCGCACGATCGCGTCCTGGCACAGCACCCCGGACGTACGCATCCGGCCGGAGCTGCAACGGGCCCTCGACACCATGTACGAGCAGGCACCCGAGTCGGTAAAGGTCCGCTTCGCCCGGCAACTGCGCGCCGAGGACCGCGCTGAGGTCGACGCCGCCCCGGCCGGCGTGACGCTCACCGTCGCCATCGCCGTCGTCACCAACGAAACCGACGTCCTGCTCGTCTGCCGCCGCGAGGACAACCCCGGCGGCATCACCTGGCAGTTCCCAGCCGGCATCGTCAAGCCCGGCGCCAAATCCCGCACCGTCGCGGTACGCGAAACCCTCGCGGAGACAGGCATTCATTGCTCGGTCGTCCAAGACCTCGGCAGCCGCGTGCACCCCGTGACCGGCGTCTTCGCCGAGTATTTCCTCTGCGCCTACCTCGCCGGCCAGGTCGAGAACCGCGACACCGACGAAAACGTCGACGCCATCTGGATCCCGCGGCAGCGCGTCACCGACTTCATCGCGCCCGAGCGCATCTACCCACCCGCACTGCAAGCACTCAGCGAGGAATCATGACCGAACCCGCACGCCCCACCATCGCCGCCGCTGTCATCGTCGAAGAGGGCCGCCTGCTCCTCGTCCGCCGCCGCGTCAAGGAGGGCGCCCTGTCTTGGCAGTTCCCCGCCGGCGAGGTCGAGCCCGGCGAAACCGACGAGCAAGCCGCCGTGCGCGAGGCGAACGAGGAAACCACGCTAGTCGTCCAGGCGACACGCTCCCTCGGCAGCCGCGTACACCCAGCGACGGGCCGCACCATGGCCTACGTCGCCTGCGACCGCGTGAGCGGCACCGCTGCGGTCGGCGACGAGGAGGAGCTGGCAGAGGTGGCGTGGTGCGACCGCGCCACCCTCACCGAATACGTCCCGTACCCCTTCTTCGGCCCGGTTCAGGAGTACCTCGACACCGCGCTCGTCTGAGCCTCAGGCCGCGTCGAGCAGATCCCGCAACCGCGCCCGGACCACACCATCATGAAAATGATCCGGCAGCGGTACCCCACCCACGTCCTGCCGACCCGACGCAACATCGTCCATCGAGTCCGACGGCAACGCCTCGGCAAGCTGGAGACACTCGCGCGCGTACTTACGCGCCTCCTCCGTCTCCCCCAACTCCCGCAACCGCACCGCCAGGGCGTAGGCATACTCCGCGGCGGCCCGATCGTCCTGGTAGAACCGCTCCTCGTCGTACTGCTTCCGCAGCTCCCCGATCGTCACCACGGGCGCCGCGTCCTCGCCGACCATCAGAACAGGTACCGCTCAGCCACGGTCTGGTAGGTGAACAGCTCCGCTTCGGAGAACCACAACTCAACCTCGTACTTCGCCTCTTCCGAGTTCCCGGACGCGTGGATGAGGTTCGCGGCCACGGTGTGGTTGGCCTCGGTGTACGCCTTCGATGTGTGCGCGAAGTCCCCACGGATCGTGCCGGGGTTCGCCTGGTTCGGGAACGTCACGCCAACAAGCCGGCGCACCGTCGGCACCGCCTCGACGCCCTCCAGCACCAGGGCAATGACCGGCCCGGTCTGCATGAAGTTCGCGGTCACGTCGAAGACCGACTTGCCGAACCGCTCCTCCAAGTCGAAGTAGTGCTTCTTCGCCAGGTCAGCGTCCATCTGCACCATCTTGGTGCCCACGATCTTCAACCCAGCTTCTTCAAATCGCTGGATGATCCGCCCAGCCAGCCCACGCGCCACCGCGTCCGGCTTCAGCAGTACAAGGGTCCGCTCCAACGCCGCCATGCTTACCTCTCCTGTCAGAACTTAACTAGACCAGTCTGCATCAACGATGCCGATCAACATGGGTTAGGTCCACCATGGCGCCGTATCGGGCATCCAATACCCACATGCATTCGGGATTTAAGCCTTCCGCAAAAGTAACGGAACCACTACGCTTCGACCAAAAAGTTGCCTGCGTGGGAGACTACGATGGACCCAGCATCAGCTAAGACCCTGGCAAATATAGCAGTTCAAGGCGTTCGAGGCGCCGTTGGGCAAGTTAAGAAGGCTCGCAGCAAGACAGAGCAGCAACATGCCGAAGCCTTAGCCGATCGTTTGCTGAGACCCGTCGAGGGTTCAATGCTAGCGCTCCTGACTCAGCTAGACGCACGGCTGCCGCAGGGGGTTGTAACGGCAGTCGCATCGGCACTCAAATCTCCCGACTTCGAAGAGGTTGGCCGGACCATTGCCGTGGCCGTGGCTACCGGCGAATGGAAGCGCAGCCGCGATTCCATAATCGAGATAACGTCGGCTATTCTTGTTCTTCAAACCGGCATCGATGCAGGCAACGCAAAGATAGCCTCTGCAACCTTAGTTAGTGCTCTTGCAAGCTTGACATCCTCAATGCTGACCGACATCAGCACAAAATCCAAGTCTGAGTATGGCCGCATCATCGATAGGGCAATCCTTGAAAAGAATGGCGGATACCTGAAGGGTATTTTAGATCGCACAGCAATCCTCCAGCGACAAAGACCTGAAGGATTGCCGGCAATCGCCCATTTCACCGAACAATACAGGGAGGCCATCTACGCTAAGACTAGCAGTATCGTGCCTGCCTCTTTGGATAACCAGAAGTTCGTTCCAATCGACGCGATCTACGTCGATCCACAGCTGATTAGCGACGATCCCTCCCGTTTCGTACTACCTAAAAGTGATCAAAGCCGCGTCGATTTAACGTTGTTTGATCTAATTGATTACGGCTACAGAGTGGTGGTCCTGGGAGACCCAGGTGCAGGTAAGTCAACTCTTGCGCAACGACTTACGAACCTACTCTCGCGCCATCAGGTGCGGACCGAACCCACTCCGATACCAGTTATTGTGACTTTGCGGAAATACGAACAGGCCAAGCAAGAACGATCTGTATCGCTGGTCGAGTATATAGAGTCCATGATCCGAGAAGACTTTCATCTATCAGCGCCGCCAGGCGCAATCGAATACCTACTCTCACTAGGTCGATGCCTAATCTTCTTCGACGGGCTCGATGAACTTCTGGACACACACAGACGCCGCGAGATAAGTGAAAGTATTGAATCGTTTGCGAAGTTGTTCTCCTCAACGAAGGTGTTCGTGACTTCACGAAAGGTCGGGTACTGGGATGCACCACTCAATCCCGGCTCATTCACGACAGCCCGCCTGGTGGAACTCGATAAATCGAGTGTGGAGCAGTACGCAAACAAATGGTTTTCTCTTCAGCCGGGCCTAACTTCCCGTGAGCAAAGAGAAGTATCGGCTGCATTCCTGATTGAGTCGTCTAGCATCCCGGATATACGGGCAAACCCTCTAATGCTTAGCCTGTTATGCAATGTTTATCGGGGCGCTCGTTGGATCCCTCAGAATCGTGCAGACCTCTATGAACGATGCGCACTAATGCTCTTTGAACGATGGGATGAACAACGCGGTATCGGTAGCCAACGTGTATTAAGAGCCGACGCACGCGCGGCACTACAGGAAGTCGCCTACTCAATTTTCATGAGTGACGGCAGGCTCGATCCCATGCCAGAGAGGGCTCTGAAGAGTAAGCTGACGCGATTTTGGAAGGAGGAGCACTTTGAGAGGCTGGAGGATGCAGAGGCAGCTGCCATCTCACTTTATAAGTCGTGGCACGGACGAGCGTGGGTACTGACAGACGCCGGAACCACTGCCGATGGGGAGCGCCTCTATAGATTTACGCATCGGACCTTTCTTGAATACTTTACCGCGGTCGAGATAGTTCGTCGAAATCCTAGCCCGAGTAGATTGTGGAGGATCCTTGGCCCAAACCTTCGAGAGGGCGGCTGGGATATCGTCGCCCAGATTGCAATTCAGGTTCTACATGAAAATTACCGAGGCGCCAGAAGAAAAATCTACGATTCGATCGCGTCGGAGCTAGATGACCCGAAGTTGCATTTACGCGAGCGCCTTAACCTCCTGTCTTTTGCGGCGCGCCATTTCGGCACGCTTAACCCGCCCGCCGCTAACTGTCGATCGCTGACACGAACTGCCCTCCGCTTCGCGATCGACGGTCAACCTGACGGCGAGAGATTCCCTCGGTACGAGGATTACATCGCCTACATGCCCGGAGAATGGCAATCTGGTGCGGACATCGGCAGGGCGGAACAAGATGAGGAGGATGACAACGAGGCCGATGAAGAAATCGGCCCTGAGCGTTTCATGACGCCGCTAATAGATCTTCTCCAGATCCCGGGACATCTAGGTGAAGTAGCTCTCGACGAAACTCGGATAGCCCTCTGGGATTACGTCCGCGACAGCGAAGATGCACTCTCCGCGAAAGCGTTTGTCTTCGGAACGAATTTTTCGCGGGTTGGGGAAATTGCGCAGAGTTTGGGAGTTGCTACTGATTTGACGGATGGCAGTATGCAGGTCCAGCAGGAGATGATCCGTCTGCTAGATGGATCGCAAATTGCTGCAGCCAGGCTTACACCTTGGGGAAAAGTCACATTTTGGGCGCCATTAGTTGCCGCCCGACTGAATCTGGTTTCACCGCTTCAAGCCGTAGCGGCGGGCCTAACCAACGGCATCCTATGTGCTGGTAATCCGGTATTCCATCGAGCGTCCGACCACTCGGGGCAGGACGCAATGCCGGCGGTTTCAATGCTAAGATCTTATCTCTTCGGCGATAGCGTCGCAGCCGTCGAGAGCGCGCTTGAGGCGCTCAGCGATAAGCTCGGCGAAGGATGCTTCGACAGCGATTGGATAGGAAATTCGGATCTCGGGAGCGAGGTTGTCGCACCTTTCTTCCGAGCCCAGGAGAGCACACACAACGCTACACAAGAACAGGAGCACTCTCGCACGATCGAGCCGCCCGACAATTTAAACGCTGCGTTTTCAGCTTCGGTGCTTCTCGCGGCCATCATCGAGAATGAGCACTGGTCGATATTCGACGATAGCGAAGATCAGCTTGCACACCTTCGACTCGGTCCACTGCAGCGCCTGGAGTCCGCCTTCATCGCCAGGCTTGAGCCCGTGTCCTACCAGGGAGCAGAAGAGGCGCTGCGTGAATTTGGGTTCGATAAGGACCGGACGGCCCTGCTGCTGAAATGGGCAACACGAAAAGCTAACTTTATCCGAAAGAGCGGATATCGGTTACGTTGATCGACGCACGCACAGGGGGTTCCATGACTAGCCATCGCCCCCAATCGCGCCCCACAGAACCCGTCGTAGCCGACGTTCCTGCAGGTCACATGCCGTGAAGAGGGCGGACTGTAAATCCGTCGCGAAAGCTACAGAGGTTCGAATCCTCTACCCGCCACCGGCAAGTCTGAAGGGCCTGTCACCAGGGGAAACCTTGCTGACGGGCCCTTCTGCATTATGTCAGCAGGCGGCCGATCCCGCCCCGCCGCGGGTCGCCCCCGGCGCCCGCCACGCCCACTGCGCTCACCCCGCCGAAGTAATGGTCCGTCCTGTCCCAACGCTGAATCTTGTACCCCGCCTCCTGCAGCGCCTCGAGCTCATCCTCCGGATACCCCGGCTCCGCGTGGACGAGGTCCGAAACGACGTGGAAGCGCGGGCGGCTGATTGCCGTCGCCGTGTCGTCGTCGTCGATCACGGTGTTGATGAGGGCATGCAGCAGGGCCGTGCGGATTCGGGTCGCGCCCGCGGAGCCGATGGCCAGGAGCAGGGGGCCGTCGGGGGCCGTCACGACGGTCGGGCACATGCACGAGGCCATGCGCTCGCCCGGCAGGGTGCCGGGGCGGATCAGCTCGCCCTCGCCCAGCATCGAGTTCAGGTGGATGCCCAGGCCGTCCAGCCAGACGCCCGAGCCGATGCCCATGGTCAGGGTGATCACGCAGGCGTTGCCGTCGCCGTCGACGACCGAGATGTTCGTCGTGTCGCCCAGGCGCTGGGTGCCGTACGCGCGCAAGGCGTCGGCCAGCGCCACCGCCCGCGCCGGGCGGGGCAGGCCGACCAGGTCGGGTAACGCGCCCAGGGTCACGATGAAGTCATTCAGGTCCGGGCGGGCCGCGACCGTCAGGCCGGCCAGCGGGGCCGAGGCCACCGGTTGGCTCAGGACTCGGTACGACGCCAGGTCCGTCGCGGTCAGGACGCCGCCGCCCGATGCGACCGCAGATACCATCCGCCGGCCCACCTCGCCGGTGTAGAAGGCCGCCGGGCCGTCGTCGGCCAGGATGGCCAGCGCTCGGTCCAGGCCCGGGTGGTAGAGCAGGTCGCCGCCGGTGAGGAGGCGGCCCGCGGGGGCGTACACCTGCGCGCCCAGGCCCGGCAGCATCGCCGGGGCCAGCGAGGCCAGGGTCGCGGCGTGCGGCTGGGGCAGCAGCGTGCCGGAGCGGGCCAGCGACACCGCGGGCGCCACGACGCGGGGCCAGGGCAGGCGGCCCCAGCGGGCGTGGATGGCGCCGGCGCCGGCCGGAACGCCGGGCACGCCCACGCTCGAGGCGCCGATCTCGTACCGCTGCGGGACCCCGCCGAACGCCACGGCGATCGGCTCCATCGGCGCCGCGGGGCGGGTGGCCTCCAGGCCCGGCACCGAGCAGAAGAAGTCGAGGCACGTCGTCGTGCCCGTCGCCGCCTCGTAGAACGTGGCGAAGCCGCCGCCCGCGATGCCGGTCAGCACGCTCTCGGCCACGCAGCCGGCGAGCATCGCGGCCACGCCGGCGTCGGCGGCCGAGCCGCCGTCCTCCAGCACCCGCAGTCCCACCTCCGTGGTGGCGGGATGGCCCGCGGCGACACCCGCGGGGGCTTTCCATGAAGAATTCTCGCGGTAGCATCCGTGGACCATGAACCACCCGTCGGAGTCACTGCCCGGTCGCGTGCGGGCGGGATACGCGCTCGGCTCGCTCGTCACTGGCGCGTTCGGCACCGTGCCCGGTTTGCTGCTTCTGCCCTATCTCACCGACACCCTGGGCGTCGCGGCCGGGGTGGCCGGGCTGCTCGTGCTGGCGCCAAAGGCATGGGACGTGCTGATCAACCCGGTTGCCGGGCGAGTTTCTGATCGTACCCGCACGCGCTGGGGCGCTCGCCGACCATTTCTGCTCGGGGCCGGACTCGCCGTGGCCGTCCTGTTCGCGGCGATTTTCGCCGCACCAATAAAAAGCGGCGTATATGTCGCGCTGACGTTTCTCGCCACGGCCACCGCGTACGCGTTCTATCAGGTGCCGTACGTCGCGATGCCCGCCGAGATGACCGCCGACTACAGCGAGCGGACCCGGCTGATGACCTGGCGCGTCGCGCTGCTCGCGGTCGCCATCCTATTGTCGGGGGCGCTGGCCCCGGTGGTCACCAAGCAGTTCGGCGACGGGATTCCGGGCCACCGCGCCATGGGCGTCTTCGTGGCGGCGCTCATCGTCGTCGGTACCCTCGGCAGCTTTCTCGGCACCCGGAAAGCGCCCACCGGCAAAGTCCTCGAGAGCGAAGCGAGCCTGGGGGCGCAGCTCCAAACGGCAAGGCGCAACAAAGCGTTCACCCGGCTGCTCATCTGCTTCATCATCCAGGCCGCCGGGATCGCCACAATGCTCGCCGGGGTCAGCTACTTCGCGACCCAGATCCTCGCCGACCCCGACACCGGGTCCACCGTGCTCTTCGCCTGCTTCGTCGGGCCGGCCCTGCTCGTGATGCCGCTCTGGTCGCGGGCCGGCGCCCGGATCGGAAAGCTGCGCGCCTACGTCCTGGCCTCCCTCATCTTCGCCGGCGCCGCGGCCCTCATCGGGCTGGCGCCGGTCCTGCCCAACGCGGCCGTGTACGTGCTCACCGGGCTGGTCGGGTGCGGGTACGCCGGCCAGCAGGTCTTCGGGCTGGCCATGCTCCCCGACTGCATCGCGTTCGACGCCGCGCGCACCGGCCGGCGCCAGGCCGGCGTGTTCACCGGGCTGTGGACGGCCGGCGAGACGTTCGGGCTGGCGCTCGGGCCCGGGATCTTCGCGCTCCTCCTGGCCGCGTTCGGGTACGTCTCCAGCGACTCCGGCACGGCCGCGGACCAGACGGACACCGCGAAGCTCGGCGTGCTGCTGGGCTTCACGGTGGTACCCGCCGTCGTCGTCGCATTGGCGTTGTTCACTCTGCGAGGCTATGACCTCGACGAAGAGCGACTGTCGCGGGAGGGTGAAGCACTTGAGCGCACTACCTGAGCAGGGCATTGCGGCCCGGGACGTGCTCGCGGAGCTCCAGCGGCTGCGCGAGCACGACCTGCCGACGCACGGCGGGCGGCTGTTCGCCTACGTGTACGACCCGGGCCTGGCCGGCCTCGACGACCTCGCCGCGGCCGCGCACGCGCTGGCCTCGCACGTCAACGGGCTCGACCCGACCGCGTTCCCGTCGCTGCTGGCGATGGAGAACGACCTCGTCGGGGCGGCGGCGCAGGTGCTCGGCGGCGGCGAACACACCGTCGGCAGCGTCACCTCCGGCGGTACCGAATCATTGATCCTGGCCGTGAAGGCGGCCCGGGACGGGCGCCCGGACGTCGGGCGCCCGCGGCTGGTCATGCCGGTCTCGGCGCACGCGGCGCTGGCCAAGGCCGCGGCCTACCTGCGGGTCGAGCTCGACACCGTGCCCGTCGACCCGGTGTCGCTGCGGGTGGACCCGGCGGCGGTCGCGGCCGCCATCACCCCGGAGACGGTGCTCGTGGCCTGCTCGGCGCCGTCGTACGCGCACGGGCTGATCGACCCCGTCGAGCCGATCGCGGCGGCGGCCCGGGCCGCGGGAGTGCGCTGCCACGTGGACGCGTGCTTCGGCGGCTGGACCCTGCCGTACCTGCGCCGGCTGGGCGAGCCCGTCCCGCCGTTCGACCTGTCGGTGCCGGGCGTCACCAGCATCTCGGTCGACCTGCACAAGTACGCCTACGCGCCCAAGGGCGTGTCGGTGCTGCTGCACCGCGACGAGTCGCTGCGCCTGTCGCAGTACTTCGGCTACGCCGACTGGCCCGGGTACACCATGGTCAACCCGGTCATCTCCTCGACGCGCTCCGGCGGCCCGATCGCCGCGGCGTGGGCCACCCTGCGCCACATCGGCGACGACGGCTACCTGGCGCTGGCCGCGAAGGCGCGGGACGCCACCCGGGCGATCGCGGACGCCGTTTCGAAGATCGAAGACTTTTCGGTGGTACCGCGGGAGTCGACGGTCGTCGCCTTCATGTCCTCGGGCGTCGACCTGTTCGTGCTCGCCGACGAGCTCGCCGCGCGCGGCTGGCACACGCAGCCGCAGTTCCGGCACGGGGACATTCCGGCCTCGGTACACCTGACGGTCACCGCCGCCGTGGCGCCGAGGGTGGGCGAGTTCGAGGCCGACCTGACCGCCGCGGTCGCCGCCGCCCGCGCGCACGGCCCGGTCGAGCTGCCCGACGGCGTCCTGGAACTGCTCGGGACCGCGCCGGTCGAGCAGCTCGCCGCGGCATTCGGGCTGGGCGCGGGCGGGGGCCTGCCGGAGCGCATGGCGGCCGTGAACTCGCTGCTGAACGCCGCGGCTCCACCGGTACGAGAGAAGCTGCTCGTGGCTTTTCTCAGTCTCCTGCAGCGACCTTCACGGCGGCCGTGAGCACGAGCTGGGCCAGCGCGGCGGGGACCAGCACGAGCCAGCACAGGCGCTGGAGCTGGTCCTCGCGCAGCCGCGGGTAGGACACGCGCACCCAGATCACCACGAACGCCACCGCGAACACCTTGATCAGCGTCCAGGCCCAGCCGAGCTGCGCGTCGAGGCCGAACGGGCCCTTCCAGCCGCCGAGGAACAGCACCGTGGTAAGGGCGGCGATGACGACGATCCCGACGTACTCCGCCAGCAGGAAGAAGGCGAAGCGCAGTCCGGTGTACTCGGTCATGTAACCGAACACCAGCTCGGAGTCGGCGATCGGCATGTCGAACGGGGGCCGGCGGATCTCGGCCAGCCCGGCGGTGAAGAAGATCAGCATCGCCGGCAGCTGCCACAGCAGCCACCAGGGCCGCCACGCCTCGACGATCCCGGACAGCGACAGTGTGCCCGCGGCCATCGCGACCGACAGCGCGCTCAGGATGAACGGCAGCTCGTACCCGAGCAGCTGGGCCGCCGCGCGCAGGCCGCCGAGCAGGGCGTACTTGTTCGCGCTCGACCACGCCGCCATCAGCACGGCGACCACCCCGACGCCGACCACCGCGAGCACGAGGAACAGCCCGATGTCGAGCTTCTGCGCGACCAGCCCGTGCGGGCCGAGCGGGATGACGAGCAGGACGACGAGGTACGGCAGCAGCGCGACCACCGGCGCGAGGCGGAACACCGCCCGGTCGGCCGCCCGCGGGGTGATGTCCTCCTTCTGCACGAACTTCACGCCGTCGGCGACGAGCTGCGCCCAGCCGTGGAAGGCGCCGGCGTACATGGGCCCGAGGCGGCCCTGCATGTGGGCCATGACCTTGTGCTCGGCCTGCCCGACGATGAGCGGCAGGGTGAGGAACGCGATGACGACCCCGACCACGCGGATCGCGACATCCAGCCAGACCGGCATCATTTCGGCCATTCGTTGGGATCCGGAACCCCGGGCGGCCGCATCGGCGCCCGCTTGCTCACCGTGTGCTCGCTCTCGCCCGGCTCCTTCGCGCCCGGCCACGGCTTGGCGACCCGGCTGGCGAGCACGAACTCCTTGCGCAGCGGGTGGCCCTCGAACTCCTCGGGCAGCAGCAGCGGCTTGAGGTTCTGATTCTCGGGAAACCCGATCCCGAACATCTCGTGCGTTTCCCGCTCGTGCCAGGCCGCGCCAGGGTAGATGCCGACGATGCTCGCGATGGCCGGCGCCGAGCGGGGGATCTCGGCCCGGATCAGGACGCCCTTCTTCTGCGCGATGGACCAGAGGTGTACGACGACCATGAAGCCGCCGGGCAGCTCGTCGACGGCGGAAAGCCAGTCGAAGTAGTCGTAGCCCTCTTTTTTCGCTTCTTCGACCGCCGCGACCCAGTCGTCGGCGGGCACGTCGTAGGTGGGGCGGGCGAACCGGCCGCCGCCGCTCTCCGAGAGCTCGCCCCTCATTTCTTCACCGGGGGTGCCGTCAGCGCCTTGACGTCGGGCCGCGGGGTGCCGCCGAGCCCGGCCTGCTCCCCGGCGATCTTCTCCTGCAGCCGCATGATCCCGTGCAGCAGCGCCTCGGGCCGCGGCGGGCAGCCGGGCACGTACACGTCCACGGGGATGATCTGGTCGACGCCCTTGGTCACCGAGTACGAGTCCCAGTACGGCCCGCCGCAGTTGGAGCAGGCGCCGAAGCTGATGACGTACTTCGGCTCGGGCATCTGGTCGTAGAGCCGCTTGACCGCGGGCGCCATCTTGTCGGTGACGGTGCCGGACACGACCATGAGATCGGCCTGCCGCGGCCCGTGCGCGAACGGGATGACCCCGAGCCGCATGAAGTCGTGCCGCCCCATGGAGGTGGCGATGAACTCGATGGCGCAGCAGGCGAGCCCGAAGTTGAACACCCACAGCGAGTAGCGCCGCCCCCAGTTGAGCACGAACTTGATCGGCTCACCCAGCACTCCCGACATGGCGACAGCGTACTCGCGCGATGCGCCGGAGAAAGCCTGCCCGTCGGTCCACGGCGACGACCGCGAGGTACGCCTTCGGCACGGGCGCGAAGTAGTCCACGAGCGCGAGATCGGCCCCGGCGTGCCCGTAGTAGGGCGCCACGTCGATGAACACCGGCCCTTCGGCGGTGGTGAGCAGGTCGTTCTGCTGCGCATCGCCGTGCAGGAGGCTCGGGGTGACCTCGGGAAACTCGGCCGCTCCGGGACGCGCTCGACGTGCTTGGCGAGCTCCGGCGGCAGCTGGGCGTCGCGGAGGCGGGGCCGCACGCGGCGCTCGACGTAGAACTCCCACCAGGTGTTGGTCGCGACCGGCCGGTTGTCCTGCGGCAGCAGCCCGAAGTATCCGTCCTCGTCCCGCCCGAATTGCCGGCCTTCGCACCCGTGCAGCGCGGCCAGCGCCCGCCCGATGCCGCGCCACTGCTCCTCGGTCCGTCGGGCGGCGGGAACTTCGTCGACGGCTTCGAGCAACAGCACCGCCCGCTCGCCGACCACGACGATGCCGACCACCGCCGGCGTGGCGACGACTTCGCCGACCAGCTCGAGCCCGCGAACTTCGGCCTCGAGGTGCGCGGCCGTGGTGCTACAGGGCCCGCTGGACGAATTATCACCCCAACGGCCTGCTTCGAGCGCAGTTAGGCGGCAACGGTCGTACCGTTTGCGACGATGACTGCGGCCTGATCAACGACGAAGCGGTCGACCTTCCGGTCCGTAATCCGTGCGCGGCGCACGTGTACGGCTCCGCAGCGGGTGTCCAGCGCCGTCGCCGTCCACGGGCATTGATCACATCCTTTTGACGGCGCCGTTCGAGCCACAGATCTCATATCGTCCTCAAGCTAGAGCAGGACCAGGTCGTCGCGGTGGACGACCTCTCGTTCGTACGCCGGGCCCAGTTCCGCGGCCAGGTCGCCCGTCGAGCGGCCCAGCAGCGGTGGGAGCTCCTCCGCGTCGTAGTTCACCAGGCCGCGGGCCACCGGTACGCCGCCGCCGTCCACGAGGTCCACCGGGTCGCCCGCGGCGAAGCGGCCGTCCACCGCCGTGATGCCCGCCGGCAACAGTGAGGCGTGGCCGCCCACGACCGCTCGTACGGCGCCCGCGTCCAGGACCAGGCGGCCGCGCGGGGTCGTTGCGTGGGCGAGCCAGAAGAGGCGGGCCTGGGGGCGTTCCCGCTGGCGGTGGAACAGGGTGCCCACCGGCTGGCCCGTGAGGACCGCCGAGGCGTTGGGCGCCGAGGCCAGGACGACCGGGATGCCGCTCGTCGTGGCGATGCGGGCCGCCTCGACCTTTGTGACCATGCCGCCGGTACCGACGCCGGCCTTTCCGGGGCGGCGGACGTCGACGCCCTCCAGGTCGGCGAAGGTGCGCACGTCCGTGATGGCGCTCGAGGTCGGCCGGGACGGGTCGCCGGTGTACAGGCCGTCCACGTCGGACAGCAGGACGAGCAGGTCGGCGTGTACCAGCGCGGCGACCAGGGCGGCCAGGCGGTCGTTGTCGCCGAAGCGGATCTCCTGGGTCGCCACCGTGTCGTTCTCGTTCACGATCGGGATGGCCTTCAGGTCCAGCAGGCGGCGCAGGGTGCGGTACGCGTTGCGGTAGTGGGCCCGCCTCGTCACGTCGTCGACCGTGAGCAGGACCTGCCCGACGACGCGGCCGTGGCGGGCGAAGGCGTCGTTGTACGCGCGCATCAGCAGGCCCTGGCCCACGCTCGCGGCCGCCTGCTGGGTCGCCAGGTCGTGCGGGCGGCGGAGCAGGCCCAGCGGGGACAGGCCGGCGGCGATCGCGCCCGAGGACACGAGGACCACCTCGGCCGGGCTGGTGGCCAGGGCCTCGACCAGGGCGTCGACCCTCGCCTCGTCCAGACCTCCGGTCGCGGTGGTCAACGACGACGACCCGATCTTGACGACGATGCGTCGAGCCTCGGTGACCTGTTCGCGCACGCCGCTAATCTTGCCGCGTGCCCGGGGCGGCGGCGCGGTAGGTTCCCATATCGTGGCCGACGAGGAGTTCACCGAGCTGGTGCTGTCGCTCGTGGAGCGGATTCCGCCCGGGCGCGTCATGTCGTACGGGGCGATCGCCGAATATCTCGGCCAGGGCGGACCCCGCCAGGTCGGGGCCGTCATGTCGCACTACGGCGGGCCGGTGCCCTGGCACCGGGTCGTGGCCGCGAACGGGCGGCTGGTCCCCGGCCACGAGCAGGAGGCGCTGCGCCGGCACCGCAGCGAGGGCACCCCGCTGCGCGCCGACAAGGTCGACATGCGCCGCGCGGCCTGGTGGCCCGAGTCAGGCTAAGGCCTGTTTCATGACTGGGGGTGGGAGCGAGGCCGAGTCCAGAGTCATGAAACAGGCCTTGAGGCGCCGTGGGCCGTGACCGTGGTCAGGCCGCCGTCGACGGGCAGCGTCGCGCCCTGGATGTGCGACGCCTCGTCCGAGGCCAGGAACACGGCGGCCGCGGCGACCTCCGCGGGGCTCGACAGCCGGCGGCTCGGGACGGTCGCGACGATGCGCTCCAGGTGCGGGCGGATGGACGTCGACCACTCGACGTCGGTGGGGCCGGGCGCGATCGTGTTGACGCGGATACCGTACGGCCCGAACTCCGCCGCCCACGCGGCCGTCAGCGCGTGCAGGGCGGCCTTCGTCGCGCTGTACAGGGCGCTGCCCGCCATGCCGGTCAGCGCGTTGATCGAGCCGATGTTCACGATCGCGCCGCTGCCCCGGGCCTGCATCTTGGGGGCCAGGGCGGCGGTCAGCAGGTACGGCGCCTTGATGTTGGTGGCCAGGGCCGCGTCCACCACGTCCTCGGGGGTGTCGAAGGTGGGACGGCCGCCGACCAGGTACGCGGCGTTGTTCACCAGCACGTCGACGTCGCCGGCCCGGGCCGCGAACTCCTCGATCGCCTCGCGGCCGGCGGTCAGGTCCACGGGGAGGTAGCGCGCGCGGCCGCCGGCGGTGGTGATCCCGGCGACCACCTCGGCGCCGAGGTCGGCGCGCCGTCCGGTGACGAGCACGGTGGCCCCCTCGGCGGCGAAGCGCTCGGCGATGGCGCGGCCGATGCCGCTCGTCGAGCCGGTGATGAGGGCGGTGCGGTGGGCGAGACGGCTCATGGGGTACAACTCCTAAATGGACTGTTTGGTCCAGCCAACGTAGCACCGTCTGGACTAGATGGTCCACAAAGCTAGGATGTGCTCATGAGCACGGCGCTGACGCGGAAGGGGGCCGCGACCCGGGAACGAATCGTGGGCGGGGCCGCGGCGCTGCTGCGCGAGCGGGGCGTCGACGAGGTGTCGCTCGACGACATCCGGGCCGCGACCGCCACGAGCAAGAGCCAGCTCTTCCACTACTTCCCCGAGGGACGCTCCCAGCTCCTGCTGGCCGTCGCGCAGCATGAGGCTTCGGCGGTACTGCATGATCAGGAGCCCCACCTCACCTCCCTCGGCCCGCCGGAGTCGTGGGCGGCCTGGCGGGATGCGGTGATCGCGCGCTACGAGGCGCAGGGGACGCGGTGCCCGCTCGCGGCGCTGACCCGGCAGCTGGCGCCGACCAACCCCGAGGTGCGGCCGATCGTGTCCGACCTGCTCGAGACCTGGCGGGCGCGGCTCACCGAGGGGGCCGCGCGGGCCGGCGCGGCGGATCCGGAAAAGTCCGGACTTGTCATTCTCGCGGCCGTGCAGGGCGGGGTCGGCATCCTGCTGGCGACGGGCGACTCGACGGCGCTGCGGGTGGCCCTGGACGCGGCCCTGACCGAGGTTCTCTGAGCCCCGGCCGGCCGCTCAGCGCAGCGCGCGGATCGCCTGCAGCGTGGTGTGCACGTTGAACTGGTCGCCGTCGTCGCTCGTCCAGCCGCCGTCGCTGCGCTGGGTCTCGATGAGGCGCTTGCGCGCCGCGCCCAGCAGCCAGTCCTCCGTCGACATGCCGATGCGGCGCAGGGCGGAGTACAGGCCGGCGGTGTCCGCGGCCGTCATCGTCGGCACGCGGTCGGCCAGGGCAACCTGGATCTGGGCCGACTCGTAGAACCAACCGAGGTGGTACAGGACCGCGCAGCCGAGCCAGCCCGTCACCAGGAACGACGGCCAGCTGCCGTCGGGGCGCAGCGACGCCCGGAACGCCTCCGCGGCGCGGGCGATGCGGGCCGCGTGCTCGTCCTCGTCGCCGGGGGCCGGGCCGCCGGCGACGAGCCAGTACGCGGCGCTGCAGGTGAGGAACAGGCGGGCCTCGTCGTCGCCGGGCTGGGCCCACGGCGGGGCGACGCCGGCCAGGGACTCGTCCTCTTCCCACATGCCGTCGGGGCGCTGGCTGTGGCCGAGCCAGGCCAGCGCGCGGCGGGCGGCCGGACGGGCCAGGGCGCCGAGGTCGTCGAGCTCGCCCAGGCGGAAGCAGGTGGCGTCGACCGAGGCGACGTGGGCGCCGAGGTACGCCGGCCAGCCGCCCGTGGACGCCTGGCCGGACTCGGCCCGGTCCAGCACGTCCGCCGTCGGCGCCTGGCCTGTGCGCAGCCAGGCGAGGCGGGCGCGGTCCACGGCGTCGCCATGGGCGACGACGTAACCGATCGCGGCGTCAAGGTCCACCATGGGCCGTAGGCTACCGCTCGCCCGCCTCTACCGCGCTGGTCGTCAGTAGACCGGCAGCGACGGATCGACGGTCTTCACCCAGGAGACCACGCCGCCCTGTACGTGAACCGCGTCCTTGAAGCCCGCGGCCTTCACGGCGGCGAGGGCCTCGGCGGAGCGGACGCCGCTCTTGCAGTACAGAACGATCTGCTTGTCCTGGGGGAGGCCCGCCAGCGCATTGCCGTTGAGGATCTCGCCCTTGGGCACGAGCCGCGCCCCGGGCACCCGGACGATCTCCCACTCGGCCGGCTCCCGCACGTCGATGAGGTCCATCGGCTTGCCGGAGTCCTGCCACTCCTTGAGCTCCGAGGCGGTGATCGTGGAGCCGACGGTCGCGGCCTGGGCCTCGTCCGAGACCGCGCCGCAGAAGTCGTCGTAGTCGATGAGGCCGGTCACGGTCGGGTTCTCGCCGCAGATCGCGCAGTTCGGGTCCTTGCGCAGCTTGATCTTGCGGTACTCCATCTCCAGGGCGTCGTAGACCATCAGGCGGCCCAGGAGCGTCTCGCCGATCCCGGTCAGGAGCTTGATCGCCTCGGTCACCTGGATCGCGCCGATCGACGCGCACAGCACGCCGAGCACGCCGCCCTCGGCGCACGAGGGGACCATGCCGGGCGGGGGCGGCTCCGGGTAGAGGCAGCGGTAGCAGGGGCCGTGCTCGGCCCAGAAGACCGACGCCTGGCCGTCGAAGCGGTAGATCGAGCCCCACACGTACGGCTTGCCGAGCAGCACCGCGGCGTCGTTGACCATGTACCGCGTCGCGAAGTTGTCGGTGCCGTCGATGATGAGGTCGTACTGCGCGAAGATCTCCATCACGTTGTCGTTGCTGAGCGCCTCGTTGTGCAGCACGACGTTGACGTACGGGTTGATCTCGAGCACCGAGTCGCGCGCCGACTCGGCCTTGGGCCGGCCGATGTCGGACTGGCCGTGGATGATCTGGCGCTGGAGGTTTGACTCGTCGACGGTGTCGAACTCGACGATGCCCAGCGTGCCGACCCCGGCGGCGGCGAGGTACATGAGGGCCGGCGAGCCCAGACCACCCGCGCCCACACAGAGCACCTTGGCGTTTTTGAGTCGTTTCTGCCCGGCCACCCCGACGTCGGGAATGATCAGATGGCGCGAGTAGCGGCGGACCTCGTCCACCGACAGGTCGGTGGCGGGCTCGACCAGAGGAGGCAGCGACATGGTTCTCATTCTGCCCCGCGGGACCGCCGAACCCGAGTGAGCTACGGCACTTTGGGGCCCGTGAACAGCTGACCGTCCACGTAGGGCCACGAATTGGCGCGGCAGCCCTTCAGCCCGTACGTCTGCTGCATCATGACCGGCGCGGGCTTTCCGGCGGCCGGGCACGCCTCGTGCCCGCGGCCGAGCTCGTGGCCGGTCTCGTGGTTGACCACGTAGGTCTGGTAGTCCGCGACCGGCGCGCCGTAGTCCGGGACGGCCGTGTTCCAACGGGCCAGGTTGATGATGACCTTGCCGGCGATACGGCAGGAGCTGTACCCGTCCGTGTGCAGCCCCACCGTGGCGCACATCGCCTCGGACGTGACCGGCGTGGCCAGGAACACGGTGAAGTCGGCGGCGCCCTCGCCCTTGACGCGCTGCAGCCGCAGGTCACCGCCCGCGGTCCAGCCGCGCGGGTCGGCGTAGGTCTTCTCGACGGCCGCGGCGAACGCGTCGGCCGTCAGCCCGGCGCCGTTCTCGACGGCGACACGGTACTTCTTCAGCCCTCCGTTCGCGCCGGCGACGGGTCCGTCGGTCGTCGCGTACGAGAACGTGCCGTCGCCCTTGGCCGCGCCGGCCTCCGGCGGCGGGCTGGCCGGCTGGGAGGGCGCGGCGAGCATCGGCGCCTCCTGGCGCGCGGCCGGGTTCGGCTTGCCGTCGGAGTCGGGGCCGGCGAAGAACAGCTGCCGGGTCAGGCCGAGCGCGGCGAGCAGCCCGGCCCCGGCCATCAGACCGGCGATGAGATACCGGCGGCGGCGGGCCTCCATGCGCCGGCGGTGGCGGGCGGCGCGCACGTTCTCACGAGCGGCCGTCGGGTCGCTCGGCAGCGGGGCCGGCTCCCGCCGGCGGTCACTGATCAGCCGGCTCACCATCGATGCTCAGCTTGCCATGCGCACCTGTGCGACGCGCGGGCGGACCGTCTCCTGCAACGGGACCGCAACCGGGGCCACGGCCGCCGCGGCGAGCTCGTCGAGGAGCCCGAAGACGGCGCGGGCCACCGAGCGTGGAACCTCCATCTGCGCGACGTGCCCGACGCCCTCGAGCATCATCAGCCGGCTGTCCGGGATGAGCTGGGCGACCTGCGGTGCGGTGCGGATGTCCACGAGCTTGTCCTGGCGCCCGGCGATGACCAGGGTCGGCGCGGTGATCCGCGCGGCGGCGCGCCAGATGGAGCCCTCCCCCGGCAGGTACGCGCGCAGGAAGCTGCCGACCAGGCCGCGCAGGCTGCCGACGTACGCCTCCGCGTACCACGGAACCTGATGGCGCAGGCGCGCCTCCTCGATCGCCTCCAGCCGCCGCTGCTCGGGGTAGCGGGTCGGGTCGGCGTAGCAGGAGTCGATGACCATGTCCGCGAGCACCTCGGGCTCCATTGACGACATGTGCCGTGCGGCGAGCCGGGCCGCGTTGGGCAGCAGGAGCAGCGGTACCACCCGGCCCTGCAGGGAGCGGCGCGGGTCGAGGAACGGCATCGCCGGGGAGATCAGCGTCAGCGAGCGCACCAGGTCGGGGCGGCGGGCGGCGGCCTTGACGATGGCGGCGCCGCCCATCGAGTTGCCGAAGAGGTGGACCGGGCCGCGGTCGCTGTACTCGACCCAGCGGATGACGTGGTCCGCCATCGCGTCGAGGGTGTAGCTGCGGGCCCGGCCGCTGTACCCGAACCCGGGCAGGTCGATCGCCTGCCCGTCGAGCGCGGTGCCGTCCTCGCGGGCGGCCAGGATGCCGGCCAGGTCGGTCCAGTTGGTCGACGAGCCACCGAGTCCGTGCACGTAGACCGCGGGCTCGGCGTTCGGGCGCGCGGACGGGGTGTCGCGGACGAAGGCCACCGATCCGTCGAGCTCGACCTCTCGCCCCGGCCACCGCTCCGGCAGCCGCTCGGATGACGGGACGGTGAACTCTGGAACAAGACTGGCTCGCTTCATTCACCAAGTGTGCCCCGGAACCGGGCCCTACGGCAGCAGAGCCTCCAGACGACGGTTCACCGCGGCGAGCGTGGCGCGCACCACGGCCTGGCGGGAGTCGCCGTCGGCGGAGACCACCGCCGAGCCCGTGAGCTGCTCGACGAAGCCGTCGTACATCAGCAGCAGCACCACGACCGCCACCTCGCAACCGCCGAGGGCGACGACGGCGGCGTGCTCGATGTAACAGCGGGCGCGCACGCTCGTGTCGGTGTCGATGAGCAGCTGGTCGACGGCGGAGGCGGCGGCCAGGGCGGCCAGCTTCAGCATGTACCCGTCGAAGTTCGGGCCGCTCGCCACGCCGATGGCGGGCTGGTTGTCGGCGGTCAGGCGCACCTCGACAGTCGCGTCGATGCCCTGGGTGTTGACGTCCACCGACTCGATGACGACCCGCGGCGAGACGATCGCGCCCGGGTTCGGGATGAGCGCGGGCGCCTTCTTCTCGGTCGACTCGACGGCCGTGCCAGGCTTGCGCGCGCCGCTCACCGGCCGCCGGCGGCGGGTGTCGCGGCCGTACCCGGGCAGGGCGCTGTGCGGCGTGTTGCGCAGGGCGTTCACGGGCGGCCGCGGGGTCATCACCGGGCCGGACGCGGGGGCCTCGGCGGCGTACGGGGCCGGCTCGGGCATCCCGTCGGGCAGCAGCGGGTTCTGCTCGGCGGACAGGCCCATCGTGTCGTTGAGCATGCGCGCGACGATCCGGCTGACCTGCCCGGCGTCGGCCTCGTCGGCGAGCTCCAGGCGCAGGGTGTGCAGGCCGTCGGCGTTCTTGCGCAGGCTGGCCCGGTGCACGCCGCTGACCGTCTGCACGGCCCGCAGGACGCTCTGCACGTCGAAGCCGTCGGGGCGGCTGTCCGGGTCGCCGGGCTCGCCGTCCTCGTCCTCGCGCAGGAAGTTGGTGATCCGCGTGAGCTCGGGCGCGCCGACCGCGGTGGTCGGCGGCTCCCCGGCCGGCACCGGCGGAACGTCGGGCTCGGCGGGCACGCGCTGGGGCAGGTCCGGCGGGTCGTAGGCGGGCTGCTGCATGTCGTCGGCGAACGTCGGCATGATCGGCTCGGCGGCCGACAGCGCGGTGGCCGAGCCCAGCAGGACGGGGGGCAGCGGCCCGACGAGCGGGTCGTTCTCCGGAACGCGCTGGGTGGGCAGCTGCTGGGGCTGGACGGCGGCGGGTGGCGGCGGCGGTACCTGCTCCGGCTGGACGACCGGGTGCTGGCCCGGCGCGGCCCAGTCGAACTCGGGCTGGGCGGGCTCGGGGGCCCAGTGGCGCTGCTCCGCGGGCTGGTACTGCCCGCCGCGGTAGCCCCACTGGTCGGCGACCTGATGCTCGGCGACGCGGTCGAGCGCGGACGGCGCCTGGCTCTCGTAGACCGCCGGGCTGGGGTTTTCGTAACCCGGGCTCTCATATGCCGGGCTCGGGCTCTCGTACGCGGGGCTGGGGCTCTCGTACGCCGGGCTCGGGCTTTCGTAGGCCGGGCTGGGGCTTTCGTACGCCGGGCTCAGGCTCTCGTACGGCTGGCTCGTGCGTTCGTACGCCCGGCTCTCGCGCTCGTACGTGGGCCGCGGCTCCGCCGGCTGGGCCTCGCGCTCCACGGGCTGGCCGTAGGACGACGGGGCCTCCCGCTCCAGGGGCTGGCCGTAGGACTGCTGGCCGTACGACGGCTGGGCGGACACCGGGCGGCGCATCTCGCCGGTGTGGTCGGTGGACAGCGCGCCGTACACGGTGCCGGGCGCCGGTGGCGGAACGCTCTTGGTCTCGCCGGTCGGGCTCGAGGTGGGCCAGCCCTGCCCGTCGGGCCCGTAGTGGCCGTAGTGCAGCGTCGAGGTGGGCGGCTGGACCGGCGGCGGGGCGGAGACGGGCGGGCTCATCGGGGCGAGCATGTCGGAATACGGGCCGCGCACCTCGGCCCGGCCGCGGGGACCGGCCGGGTTGGTGCCGTTCGCCCCGTTCGTGCCGTTGACACCGTTCGTGCCGTTGACACCGTTCGTGCCGTGCCCGTTCGACGAGCCGTTGGCTCCGTTGAGGCCGTGGACGTTGACGCCGTTCGAACCCAGGCCGTTGCCGTTGAGGCCGTTGATGTTGAAGGCGCCCGTCACGGAGGCCCGCCCGGCGATCGAGCCGGTGGCCGGCTCGCGCCACGCCGAAACGATCGCTTCGAGCGCGTCGTCGGTCGGTGTTGCCCCGTTGACCTGCCCGTCCGAGTATGCGGAGCGGCCACGCCCCAGGCCCGGGTTCGGACCTAGGTTTCCACCAGGGTATGCACCGCCCGCCTCCGGGCTACCGGCTTGCCCCGTTTCGTCCACCGCACGCTCCTCCGTCGCCCCTAGGTGAGGCTACCGTGTGGGTGGAAAGGGGGTAAGTTGCAATCTCGACCCAAATCCGGATGGTGAACATGACCTCGGCGATGAGCGGCACGCAGGCGGCCGGTCGGCCCGTGCGGCTGCCCCGGTCGGCTCGGCGAAAGCAACTGCTCGCCGCGGCACAGCAGGTGTTCGTGGCACAGGGATACCACGCCGCGGCGATGGACGACATCGCGGAGCGCGCGGGCGTTTCGAAACCTGTCTTGTATCAACATTTCCCGGGCAAGTTGGAGCTGTACCTCGCCCTGCTCGACACCCACTGCGACGCGATGGTCTCGCGGGTGCGCTCGGCGATGGAGGCCACGACCGACAACAAGGACCGGGTGCGGGGCGCGATCCAGGCGTACTTCGACTTCATCGACCACGAGAGTGAAGCCTTCCGGCTGGTCTTCGAGTCCGACCTGCGCAACGACCCCGCCGTGCGCGAGCGCGTGGACCGCGTCGAGACCGGCTGCATCGCCGCCATCACCGACACGATCATGGCCGACACCGGGGTGAGCCGCGCCCGCGCCGAGCTCCTCGCGTCGGGCCTGGTCGGCGCGGCCGAGATCGCGGCGCGCTTCTGGCTGGCCGGAGGCCGCCAGGTGGACAAGGCCGAGGCGGAGAGCCTGCTGACCACATTGTCGTGGCGCGGCATCGCGAGCTTCCCCCTGCACGGCGATCACGCCTGATCGCGTTAATCTTCAAACACACTGGGTGTGCAGGCCGACGCACGGCCGCGCCCGATCAAGGAGGAAGACGTGGAGGTCAAGATCGGCGTGCAGTACGCGCCTCGGGAGCTGGTGCTGGAGAGCACCCAGTCGCCGTCCGAGGTCGAGTCTGCGGTCACCGACGCGATCAACGGTGGCGATAAAGGTGTTCTGTCCCTGGTCGACGACAAGGGCCGCCGGGTGATCGTGCCGGTCGGCAAGATCGCCTACGTGGAGATCGCCGAAGCATCACCGCGGCCGGTCGGGTTCTCTTCGGCGCGCTGAACCCGTTTCACGAAAGAGGGCTCCCTGGTCAGGGGGCCCTTTTCCGTTGCGCCGGGCGAAATGTCGAGCGCTTCAGACGCACCGCCGCGCCGCGACCGCTTCAAGGGCACGGCCTGCGCAAACCCTCCACGTGCCGGACGAATAGTCGGGCGCTTCAGACGCACCGGCTTGGCCAGACTCTCCAGCGCTCCGCGCCGCGACCGTTTCAAGCGCACGGCCTGCGCAAATCCTCCACCCGCCGGGTGAATTGTCGCGCACCTCGGGCGCATCGCCTGCGCGAATCCTCCACGTGCTGGACGAAATGTCGGGCGCTCCGCGCCGCGACATTTCCGACTTATGCCCCGTCGGGCGATAAATGCGATATGTCGTGGCGCGCCAGCGCCCGACATATCGGGCGAACGCTCAGTTGTTGAGGCCAACCGCGCCCATGCGCGCGGTGTGAGCCGTGGTCAGGCGCTTGAGCAGGGCCTGGAAGTCGGTTCCCTGCGTGGCCAGGAGGGTCGCGAACGACGGGCGCTCGCCGGCCACCCGGATCGACTGCGAGATCGCCTCTCCGACCAGGCGGCGCGCCCACATCGAGAGGCGGTTGGCGACCTTCGGGTCGAAGGCGATCGCGGCGCGCAGCTCGTCGGCGGCGAAGTCGGCGTGGCGGGAGTCGTGCAGCACGTCGAGGATGAGGTCGCGGTCGGGGGCGCCGAGCACCGCGGCGACCTCGCGGGTGAAGTCGTCGGCGATGCCGTCGCCGACGTAGGCCTTGGTCAGGCCCTCGAGCCAGTCGTTGGGCTCGGTCTGCTCGTGGTAGTCCGACACCGCCTGCACGTAGGGGGCCATGGCCGCCTCGGGGTCGGCGCCCAGCTCGGCGAGGCGGTCGGCCAGGCGGCCGTAGTTGCTGATCTCGCGGGCCGCCATCTCGCTGAGCACGGCGCGGCGGCGCAGGTCAGGGGCCAGGCGGGCGTCGGCGGCCATGCGGTCGAAGGCGACGAGCTCGCCGTACGCGAGCATGCCCAGCAGATCGACGACCGCTGCGGAGTCGTCGGACCGGACGGCCGGGGTGACATCGGACACGTCGGCACAGTACCCCGCCGGATCGCTTGACATGCTCCGCGAGGTGTCGTGCGCGGATCCGGCTTTGTGTCGGTACACTAACAAAGATGGCCCTGGGCGGACCCTAGCTCAGGCATACCGGCGCTTGTAGCCCGCGACCATGGTCAAACGGTCGCGTGTGGCCCGCGCCCTACACCGATCGAGCGCACCCGGAACATCAGGGGCGCTCCCGCGAGAGAGACACCCCGAGCTCAACATGACGATCGACAACACTGAGGCCGCCGAGACGGTGGCCCCCAGCGCGCCTGTGCGCGCCGAATCTCCGACATTCGCCGACCTGGGCGCGCGGCCCGAAACCGTGGCCGCGCTCGAAGCGGTCGGCATCACCCGCGCCTTCGCGATCCAGGAATACGCCGTGCCCATCGCGTTGCGGGGCACCGACCTGATCGGGCAGGCGCCGACCGGTACCGGCAAGACCCTCGGGTTCGGCGTACCGCTGCTGGACCGCGTCACCGCCCCCGGCGAAGGCTCCGACGGGTTGCCGCAGGCGCTCGTCGTCGTGCCGACCCGCGAGCTGGGCCTGCAGGTCGCCCGCGACATCGCGGCGGCCGGCAAGACCCGCGGCGTGCGGGTGCTGCCGCTGTACGGCGGTGTGGCCTACGAGCCGCAGGTCGAGGCGCTGCGCAACGGCGTCGAGATCGTGGTCGGCACGCCCGGCCGCCTGCTCGACATGGCCAAGGGCAAGCACCTGCGCCTGCACGCCGTGCGCGCGCTGGTGCTCGACGAGGCCGACCGCATGCTCGACCTGGGATTCCTCGACGACGTCGAGCGCATCCTGACGCTGCTGCCCGAGGAGCGTCAGACGATGCTCTTCTCGGCGACGATGCCGGACCCGATCGTGACGCTGGCGCGGCGGTTCCTGCGCCACCCGATGACGATCCACGCGCACCACGACGCGAACACCGGGCCCTCGCCGCTGACCAAGCAGTTCGTGTACCGCACCCACCCGCTCAACAAGATCGAGATCGTGGCGCGCATGCTCCAGGCGACCGATCGCGGGCTCACGATGGTCTTCTGCCGCACCAAGCGGGCCGCCGACCGGGTCGCCGAGGACCTGGACTTCCGCGGCTTCGCGGCCGCGGCCGTGCACGGCGACCTGGGCCAGGGTGCCCGCGAGCGGGCCCTGCGCGCGTTCCGGGCCGGCAAGATCGACGTGCTGGTCGCGACCGACGTCGCGGCCCGGGGACTGGACGTCTCGGGCGTCACGCACGTGATCAACTACGACTGCCCGGAGGACCCGGACACGTACACCCACCGCATCGGCCGCACGGGCCGCGCCGGCGCGACCGGCGTCGCGGTGACGTTCGTGGACTGGGAGGACATGCCCCGCTGGCGGATCATCGACAAGAGCCTGGGCATGGAGCTGCCGGAGCCGCCGGAGACGTACCACACCTCGGCGCACCTGCTCACCGACATCATCATCCCCGAGGGCACCACCGGCTCGCTGCCGACGGCCGACCGCAAGCGCGCGGGTCTGTCGGCGGAGAAGCTGGAGGACATCGAGGGCAAGCCGCGCGGGCGGGGGCGCACCAGCGGCTCCACCCGTGGGCGCGGGCGCTCGTCCGGCTCCACGGCGGCCGCTCCCGAGGCCGCGGAGTCGACGGAGCCGCGCCGGCAGCGCCAGCGGCGCCGCCGGGGCGAGGTGGACGCGGCCGAGCACGCCGAGACCACGACCGGGTCGGCTCCTTCGGCCGCCGCCGCCAATGACGGCGGGGCCGTGGTCGCGACGGCGGACGAGGGCGGGGCCGGGCGTGCCCGGCGTCGTCGGCGCCGGGGCGGTCGCGGGCGCGGCGGGAACGGCGAAGGCGCCGAGAGCGCGGCCGAGTAACCAGCAGGCATTCGGCGAGAGGGCGGGTCCGGACGGGCCCGCCCTTTTGCGTGGCTACTTCACGTCGACCGTGAACTCCGCGCGGTGGACGGCGCCGGACTTCTGGAACTCGAAGTACAGCCGGTAGCGGCCCCGGCTGGGGGCGGACAGCCAGAACTTGACCGCGCCGCCCGACAGCTGGTCCTCGGGGTGGACGTGCAGGTAGCCGAGGTCGCCGTCGCGGACGACGACCAGGTGGCCGTACGCCGCCAGGTAGCGCTCCAAATCGGTGACCGGGGCGCCGCCGGCGAAGACGCGGAAGCTCAGGGGCTGGGTGGCGTTGGCCTGCGGCGTGCCCTCGTAGGTGACCTTGAAGGAATCGGCATCGGCCTCGCGCGCGGCCGGCGGGAGCGGGGCCGGCGTGTAGGCGCCCGCCACCGTGGCGTCGATCGCGAGGGTGAGCGGGACCTGCTGGCCGGTCGGGTCCAGGGTCACGAAGTCGGTGTACAGCCGCCAGATGCCGGGACTCGGCAGGGTCAGCGGGATCGACCACGTGCCGTCCGCCGCCATCTCCGGGTGCAGGTGCTGGAAGCCGGACAGGTCGTGCCGGACGGCGACGAAGTGCAGCAGCTTGTCGTGGTTGGGCACGAACTTGGTGACCGGCTTGCCGTCCTGGGCCAGGATCTTGAAGGCGAAGGTACGACCGACGCCCGCCTGGAAGATCGGGGGCTCGGCCGGGGCCAGGGTGAAGCCGCCCGCGCTCAGTGAGAAGCCGCCCAGGTCGCCGGTGACCGCGCCGCCGTGGGAGTGCGACGGGATCGTCGTCGGATCGGACGTGGCCGCCGAGCTGGCCTGCGGCGCCGTCGCCCGGGCGATGCCGAAGCCCAGGATCAGGGCCGCGACCAGCCCGGCCGCCACGAACGGTCCCTTGAGCACCATGCGAGCCACCCTACCGGGGGAAGATACGTCGCTTTTGTTCAGATTGCGACGTTAGTGACACGTGGGGTTTTGTCGCAAGAACTTGCGCAGCGCCGCATGTCTGGTCGTCGCGGGACTCATTCTCCTGGCGGCGCCCGGGACCGGGCACCCGGATCCCGCCGCGGACCGGCAACGGCTGCTCGCCAACGCCTGGCAGGAGCTCGAGGGGGTCATCGAACGGTACAACGCCGTCCGGGACGACCCTGCGGGCCACCGAGGCGCCCCGGGCCGGCGAACGTATCTCAATGCGACTGGCCGACTACGCTCCGGTGATCGGATACGGGCGGCCACTGTGATCGACTCGGTTTTTGTCAGACCCCTCGGCTAGCGTCGGCAACGTGCGACAGGAAGCCGAAGTAACACTCAAGAAGCTCGCCGGACCCAGCGCTGAACTGCGCGAAGATCAGTGGACGGCCATCGAGGCGCTCGTGGCCCAGCACCGCCGGGTGCTCTGCGTGCAGCGCACCGGGTGGGGCAAGTCTGCGGTGTACTTCGTCGCGACCGCCCTGCTGCGGGCGCGCGGCGCCGGGCCCACGGTGATCGTGTCGCCGCTGCTCGCGCTGATGCGCAACCAGGTCGACGCGGCCGCCCGGGCCGGCATCGCGGCCCGCACCATCAACTCCGCGAACCTCGAGGAGTGGGACGCGATCACCGCCGAGATCGCGGGCGGCTCGATCGACGTGCTGCTGGTCAGCCCGGAGCGGCTCAACAACCCGGCGTTCCGCGACGACGTGCTGCCCAAGCTCGCCGCGACGGCCGGGCTGCTCGTGGTCGACGAGGCGCACTGCGTCTCCGACTGGGGCCACGACTTCCGGCCCGACTACCGGCGCCTGCGGACGCTGCTGCTCGACCTGGCCCCCGGCACGCCGGTGCTGGCGACCACGGCCACCGCCAACTCCCGCGTCACCGCGGACGTCGCCGAGCAGCTGGGCGACGCGTTGGTACTGCGGGGATCGCTCGACCGCGAGTCCCTGCGCATGGGCTCGCTCACGCTGCCCTCGCCGTCGCACCGGCTCGCCTGGCTCGGCGAGCACCTGCGCGACCTGCCCGGCTCCGGGATCATCTACACGCTGACCGTCGCCGGCGCGCACGAGACGGCCGCGTTCCTGCGCTCGCAGGGGTACGACGTCGCGGCGTACACGGGCAAGAGCGAGGACGCCGACCGCCGCGACGCCGAGGCCGACCTGCTCGGCAACCGCATCAAGGCGCTCGTGGCCACGTCGGCGCTGGGAATGGGGTTCGACAAGCCCGACCTCGGGTTCGTGGTGCACCTGGGCGCGCCGTCGTCGCCGATCGCGTACTACCAGCAGGTGGGCCGGGCCGGGCGCGCCGTGGAGAAGGCCGACGTGCTGCTGCTGCCGGGCAAGGAGGACGCGGACATCTGGCGGTACTTCGCCTCGCTCGCCTTCCCGCCCGAGCACCAGGTGCGCGCGGTCATCGACGTGCTCGCCGCCTCGGGGCGGCCGCTGTCCATCCAGGCGCTGGAGCCGCGGGTCGAGCTGCGGCGGGGGCGCCTCGAGCTGATGCTCAAGGTGCTCGACGTCGACGGGGCGGTCCGGCGCATGCGGGGCGGCGGCTGGGAGGCGACGGGGGCCGAGTGGCGGCACGACACCGAGCGATACGCGCGCATCGCCGCCGCGCGGGAGGCGGAGCAG
The DNA here is from genome assembly GCF_040648435.1 of Dactylosporangium sp. NPDC049140. Taxonomy (NCBI): domain Bacteria; kingdom Bacillati; phylum Actinomycetota; class Actinomycetes; order Micromonosporales; family Micromonosporaceae; genus Dactylosporangium; species Dactylosporangium sp. NPDC049140. The sequence goes on from NZ_JBEZDS010000007.1 coordinate 254,791, forward strand.
GAGGCGATGCGGCAGTACGCGGCGCTGACCTCCTGCCGGCTGGAGTTCCTGCGCCGGCAGCTCGACGACCCGGAGGCGGCGCCGTGCGGGCGGTGCGACGGTTGCGCCGGGGCCTGGTACGCGACGGAGGTCTCCCCCGAGGCCCTGGACGCCGCCCGCGCCCACCTCGGCCGCGCCGGCGTCGAGATCGCTCCGCGCAAGCTGTGGCCGACGGGCCTGCCCACGGTCGGCGTGCCGCTCAGCGGCAAGATCCCGGCGGGCGAGCAGTCGCTGCCGGGGCGCGCGATCGGCCGGCTGAGCGACCTGGGCTGGGGCGAGCGCCTGCGCGCGGTGCTTACCGGCCCCGACGGCCCGCTGCCGGATGAGCTCTTCAACGGTGTCGTGGCGACCCTGGCCGAGTGGGCCAAGGGCGACGCACGCTGGGAGCAGCGCCCGGCGGGGGTCGTGGTGCTCGGGTCGCAGCACGCGCCGGAGCTCGTGGCGTCCCTGGGCGCACGGATCGCCGCCGTGGGCCGGCTGCCGCTGCTCGGAACGATCCCGGCGGCCCGCTCGACGGACACGGCCTCGCGGACGAACAGCGCGCAGCGGGTGCGGGCGCTGTACGGCGGGTTCGAGGTCCCAGCGGACCTGGCCGCGGCGGTGCGGTCCCTGGACGGCCCGGTGCTGCTGGTCGACGACGTGTCGGACAGCGGCTGGACGATGGCCCTGGCGGCTCGGGCCTTGCGGCAGGCGGGGGCGTCGGGGGTGCTGCCGTTCGCGTTGGCCCTGACCGCCTGACCGCGAACGGCCCGACCGCGGACCGCCGGGCGGGCTAGCCGCGAACCGCCCGGCGGCGCTGAACACGCACCGCCCGGCGAGGCTGAACACGCGCACCGCCCGGCGGGGTCGAACACGCACCGCCCGGCGAGGCTGAACACGCGCACCGCCCGGCGGGCTGAACACGCACCGCCTGGCGGGGTCGAACACGCGCACCGCCCGGCGGGGCTGAACACGCGCACCGCCCGGCGGGGCTGAACACGCAACGCCTGGCGGGGCTGAGCGTGGGCCGCGGACCGGGTTCGCCGCCGCCGAGGCGCTCGTGCGCGATTGCCCTGGACGGGTGGCCGTGGCCGGTGGGGTGGTCGGGCCATGCGCCGGCATGCGTGGGGGATCCTCGGCGACGGTGCGCGGAGGAAGCCGTCAATGGCGACCGTTGCCTATGAAAATGCTGAGGCGTGGGAGTCAGTCGACCAGGCGGAGGGCGACCGTGGGGGCGTCGAGCAGTACCGAGGCCGGTTCCGAACCGACGATCGTCTGCAGGCGGTGGTCGCCCACCACGAGTTCGACGCCCGTGTAGAGCTCGATCGAGTCCCAGCCGTTGAGCTGGTACGACTTGCGGTAGATGCGCTCGGTCTCCTCCTTGATGTCCGGGGACGAGCGCTTCCAGATCACGGTGCCGTTCTCGCTGGTGTCGGTCACCTGCAGGTGGCCCGACTGCACCTCCAGTTTTACGTGTTCCTTCGCGATCCAGGCGGCCGCGGCCTCGTGCAGCCAGGTTGCCACCGAGATGTCGTCCGGGTCCGCCGGGTCCTTGCCGACCGTTACCGGGTGGTCGGTGCTCACCACGAAGCGGCGACGGGCCAGGTCGTCCACCACTACGGCCACCGCGAACGCCGAGGGGCGGGGGCCGATGTCCTTCACCGGCTCGCCGTGGCGGGGGCAGGCGGGCAGGCCCGCTCGCATGCGCGGGACCGGCTGGCCGATGCGGCGGGACGGGCCGAACGCCGGGCAGTCCGGCACCTTGCAGCGCCACTCCCGGGCCATCAGGGAAGCGCCAACGCCGCTCGGGTCGGCCCTCGTGAAGCGGCGGCGGACCACGCGGGTGCGGCCGAACTTCTGGGCGCCTCTCGCGGTGAAGGACTGCACGCCGTCCGGGCGGCCGCCCTTCGGCTCCTCAGGGGAAGGCGACGGCGAAGCAGTAGGCGAAGGGGTAGAGGGGGCGGCGGAGGACTCGGACGCCTCGGAGTCGGGGGGCTCGGGCGTGGGCGCGGGCTCCGGCTCGGCCATCTCCTTCTCCGTCGCCGGCTCGTTCGGGTCCGGCGGGACGATCGGCAGCGTCGCCTTGCCCACCACGACCAGGCGCTCCTTGCCGTCCTTCGGCGGTGTCGGCTCGCCGCCGGGGGTCAGGACCGCGCCGCCGGCTCTCGGGGTCAGGCGCAGGAGTCGCTCGGGGCTGTCGGTGATCCACGGGAAGCGGGCCGCCTGCTGCGGAAGGTCGCGCACCACGATCAGGGGCAGGCCCGTGAAGTCGGCGATCTCGGCGGGGCGGTCGGCTACGACCGGGGTCACCTCGATCAGGCCGTCGTCGGCCCAGCGGCCCAGGACCATGCGCTCCTTCGACGTCAGCGCGGCCTCGGAGAGGACCTCGCGGCCCGCGACCGGGTACAGCATCGCGCCCGCGTCGATCAGGTAGCGGCTCAGGGCGTCGACCACCATGCCCAGGCGCAGCAGGTTGATGGGGCGGCCGCCGTCCAGCGCCACGAAGCGGGCGACCTCCGCCAGGTCGACCACGGCCTGCGCCAAGGTCACGTCCGTGGTCAGCCGCTGCTCGATCGTGTCCATGACCCGGCTGATCTCGAACCGCACGGCGCCTCCTACCTTCGACCCCAACACCCTACGGCGAGGCGGCCGCGGATATACGGGACGCCACGAGGATCAGACTTGTGTACCAGTCAGGAAGGTTGCACGCCATAACCTACAAAACGACGATCGAACTACGAAAGGGTCAGTCGCCCTCCTTGCCCTTCTTCGGAGGCTTTCCCGGGCCCTTCACGACGGGAGCCTTCGGGGTGGCGGCCGGAGGAGGCGGCGGCGCCACCGTCGTCACCACGACCTGGGCCGCGGGGGCCACGAGCACCGAGCGGCACCCGGCCCCGTTCAGCGCGAAGTCGGTCGGCAGCGCGGACGCGTCGCGGTAGGCCCCCACGATCGGGAAGTCGGCGCCCGAGGACAGGTCCGTGGCCAGGTCCGAGCCGGCGAGCATCACCGTCGGGCCGTCCTGGTGCCAGGTGGCGCCGTCGATCGCGCCGATCGCCTGGCCGTCCGCGAGCCGGAACGTGAGGCTCCAGGCGCCGGTGCCGCCCTCCGTCATCACCCGCAGGTCGGCGTTGAAGGCGCCGGCCTGCTCGGTGCGGACCGTGTACTCCACGGTGCAGCCGACCGGCGGCGGGGCCGCGGCCGCGGCGGTGCCCGCGGCCGGCTGCGCGTTCTCGGCGGCGTTGCCCGAGGCGGACATGGCCAGCACGCCGATGGCCGCGGCGGCCACGACGCCGCCCGCCACCATCCGGCCGCGCAGGTGGCGCGGGACGGCGACCCAGCGCGTCGGCTCCAGGTCCGGCGCGTCGGGAGCGCCGGAGGGCAGCGCGGCCGAGCTGAAGCCGGCCAGGAGTGCGGCCATCTCCGCGGCCGACGGGCGGTTCTCGGGCGCCTTGGCCAGGCAGCGGTGGATCGCCGCGGCGATCGGCGCGTCGACCACGTCGGCCGGCAGCGGGGCCGGGCGCGTGCGGCGGTGGGCCTCGAGCACCATCGTGGTCCCGGTGGTGGCCTCGGGCCAGGGGAAACGGCCGGCGAGGGCGCGGTACAGCAGCAGCCCCAGGGCATAGACGTCGGTCGCGGCGGTGGTGGGCAGCCCGCGGATGCGCTCCGGGGCCAGGTAGGCGGGGGTGCCGAGGATCTGCCCGATCTTGTCGCTGTGGTCGCCGGCGACCGCGGAGATGCCGAAGTCGACGAGCTTGGACCCGTCGTCGGTGAGCATCACGTTGGCCGGCTTGACGTCACGGTGGACGAGCCCGCGCGCGTGCACGGCGGCGAGCGCGCCGGCCAGTTCGGCGCCGAGGCGCAGGACGGCGGCGAGCGGCAGCGGGCCGGCCTCCTCCAGCGAGCGGCCGGTGACGAGCTCCATCACGACGTACGGCGCGCCGTCGGGGCCGTGGCCGAAGTCGTGCACCTGCGCGATGTGCGGGTGACTGAGTAGGGCGGCGGCCCGGGCCTCGGCCTGGATGCGCCGGCGCGAGTCGGGATCGTCGAGCAGCTTGGGGGCGAGCAGCTTGACCGCGACCGGGCGCTCGAGGATCTCGTCGAAGGCGCGCCAGACCACGGACATGCCGCCGGTGCCGAGGGGTTCGATCAGCCGGTACCGGTCCACGCCAAAGTCATGCCCAGATTCACCTCCGCCACACCCAACTCACCCGCCCGAAGTGCACCGTGGGCCTCGAGCAGCGCGAGGGCGGGCTCGATCTTCTCGTACAACAGCAGCACGACGTCACCCGGGCGGGCGAGCGCCAGGGCCGCCGGCACCGCCTCGTCGATCGTGCGCACCTCGACGCAGGCGGCCTCCGGCGCGACCCGTGCCAGCTCCTCGCGGACGATCCCCGGCACCTCCCCCGGGGCCCGGCCGCGCCGGTCGCCGTCCTCGTAGAGCACGACCCGGCCGAAGCGGGCCCCGACCGCGGCCGCGGACTCGCGCAGCAGGTCGTCGCGGCGGTCGCCGGGCAGGGTGATCGCCGCGACCGCCCGCTCGCAGCCCCAGACCCGCTCGACCAGGTCGCTCACGGCGGCGATGGCGGCCGCGTTGTGCGCGTAGTCGACGAGCACGTCGACCTCGCCGCAGCGCAGCAGCGTCCCGCGGCCCGGGTTGTCGGCGAAGCTGCGCAGCCGGTCGGCGACCCGCGCGGTGGTCACGCCGAGCACGCGGGCCGCGGCCGTGGCGGCGAGCGCGTTGGCGATCAGGTGCCGGGCCGCGCCGCCGAACCCGCCGCCGAGCTGGTGCGCGGCCAGCAGCGGCACCCACCGCCGGTCGGACAGCTCGACCAGCCAGCCGTCGGCGAGCAGGTACGCCCGGCCGCCGGAGTCCCAGTGCCGGCGCACGAGCGGGTTGCGCGGGTCGAGCGAGCACCAGATGATCTCGCGGCCGGGGAACTCCAGCTCGCGGCTGCGGGGGTCGTCGGCGTTGAGCACGACCGCGCCGCCGTCGCGCACCCGCTCCGCCACGACCGACTTGAGGTCGACGAGCTCGTCGACGCTCTCGATGCCGTCCTGGCCGAGGTGGTCCGAGGAGAGGTTGGTGATGATCCCGACGTCGCTCCAGTCGTACCCGAGCCCCTGGCGCAACAGCCCGCCGCGCGCGGTCTCCAGCACGGCCGCGTCGACGGTCGGGTCGCCGAGCACCACGCGGGCCGAGCGCGGGCCGGTGGCGTCGGCGCGCTGGATGAGCCGCCCGCCCACGACCACGCCGTCGGTCGTGGTCAGGCCGACGCGCAGGCCGGCCCCGGCGAGCAGGTGCGCGGTCAGCCGGGCCACCGTCGTCTTGCCGTTGGTGCCGGTGATGGCCACGATCGGGATCCGCGACGGCGTCCCGGCCGGGTAGAGCGCGTCGACGATCGCGGCCCCGACGTCATGCTGCTCCAGGTGCATGCGCAGCCCGGGCGCGGCGTTGACCTCGATGACCCCGCCCCGGCGCAGGGACAGCTCCTCGGCGATGTCGGGCAGCCGCAGGTCGATCCCGGCGATGTCCAGCCCGACGAGGCCGGCGACCCGGCGGCACAGGTCGGCGACGGAGGGGTGCACGAGCTTCGTCACGTCGACGCTGGTACCGCCGGTGGAGAGGTTGGCGTTGTCGCGCAGCCACACCGTCCGCCCGGCCTCGGGCACGTCGCCCACCGCAAGCCCCTGGCGGTGCAGCAGCGTGTGGGCGACCTCGTCGACCGCGAGCCGGGTGAGCGCGCGGCCGTGCCCGACCCCGCGGCGGGGGTCCTCGTTCGCGCGGGCGACGAGCCCGGCGACGTCGGTCCGGCCGTCGCCGATGACGTGCGCGGCGACCCGCTCGGCGGCGGCCACGATCTCGCCGCCGACGGTCAGCACGCGGTAGTCGCGGCCGCCGACCTGCCGCTCGACGACGGCCTCGCCGCCGTCCGCGGTCGCGGCCGCGAAGGCGGAGCGGACCGCGTCGGGGGTCTCGACGCCGAGGTACACGTGCCGCCCCTGGCGCCCGCCGCGCGGCTTGACCACGACCGGCGGCCCGAGCTCCGCGAACAGCTCCAGGGCCTCCTCCGCCGTGGTGGCCGGGCCGCCGTCGGCGACCGGGATGCCGGCCTCTTCGAGCAGGCGGCGGGTGAGCTCCTTGTCCCCGGCGATGTCGACGCCGATGGCCGACGTCTGGTCGGTGAGCGCGGCCCAGACCAGCCGCCGGTGGCGGCCGTAGCCCAGCCGCAGCAGGCTGAGGTCGCCGATGCGCTCGACCGGAATGTTGCGCACGCGGGCGGCGTCGGCGATCGACCGGGTCGACGGGCCCGGTTTTTCGCGTTCGTACCGTCGCGAGAGCCCGGCGAGGTCGAGCGCCGGGGGCGCCTGGCCGCGGGTGAGCGGTACGACCAGATCTATCGCTTTTTGCAGTAATTTTTCCGACATCTCCGAGTCCAACGGCTCGTCGACGGGGCACTCCATGATCACGTCGAACGCCGCCGGGTCCTCCGTGCCGACCGTGCGGCCGAAGCTGACCTTGCGCCCGATGAGGTTGGACAGCTCGATCGCGACGTGCTCGGCGGTGTGCCCGAAGTAGGTGCCGCCGTGCAGCCGCGTGACGAACCCGCCCGGCGCCCCCGCCGCGCAGTGGTGCTCGGCCAGCCCCGGCAGTAGCTCCAGCAGGCGCTCCGGCAGCCCGGGGAAGTCGCAGGTCTCGCGGCCGGTGAGCCCGTCGAGCAGCACCCGGGTCACCTGGACCGGGCGCGCGACGTACCAGTTGGGCCCGCGCAGGCGGCGGCTGCTCTCAATGCGCATTGTCCTCTTCCGCTCTCCTCATCGGGGACCGCTCGGTCAGGTTGAACCGGTGCCCGGCCGGCAGGACGTGCAGTTGGGCGCCCCACAGCGCGATCGGGCCGCCGACCTCCCCGGCGAAGCCGGGCGAGGGGCAGTGGATGTCGCGCGCCTGGCCGGCGTCGATCACCGTGACGGTGCCGCGGCCGAGGACCTCGAAGATCTCGCCCTCGACGAGGATGGCGGTGTTCTCGTCGATGCCGAGGCCGAGCTCGTGCGGAAACATGGCGATGGCGCTGAGCAGCCGGTTGAGCCGCCCGCGCTCGGCGAAGTGCATGTCGATGAGCACGCCGGGCAGGAACTCCATGCCGGGGCCGGTCCGCACGCTGGTCGTGCTCACCGAGGCGACGCTCCCGCCGAGGATCATGGTGCTGGACATCATCGCGGCGCCCGCGCTCGTGCCGGCCAGGATCAGGCCCTCGGCCAGCCGGGCGTGCAGCGCCGAGTCGACCTTGGAGCCGCCGACCACGGTGGTGATGCGCAGCTGGTCGCCGCCGGTGAAGAAGACGCCGGTGGCGTGCTCGATCGCGGCCACGGCCAGCTCACCGTTGGCGTCCTCGCGCGACCCGAGGCGCAGCGCCGTGACGCGCGCGGCCCCGAGCCGGTGGAAGACCTCGGCGTACTCCTTCTCCCGCTGCCCGGGGCTCTCGCTCGCCGTGGCGATCACGACGAGATGCGCGTCCCGTCCGCCCGCGAGCAGCACGAAGCGCTCGAGGATCTCGTCATCGCCGGCGTCGTGGCTTTCGGCGCCCCCGATGACGAGCAGTTTTCCCGCCATCCCACCTCCACCCACCATCTTGCAAACCGGGGGTGCCGGGCGTCCGTCGTTTGCCCCGATCCGGGTTTCGAAAATGTTCGAGTGTTGATCGGCGATGTGCCCCGAACGCCATTGCGCATCGAACACCGTCTCATTACAGTGGGCGCACCACGTGCATATGAAACGTTTTAATGAAACGTTTCACGAGTTAGGGAGCCCGCCATGCCCCTGCACAAACGAATGCCGCACAAACGAACGTCACACAGACGAACGCGCGCGGCCGCAACCGCGCTCGTCTCGGCCGCCGCCCTGGTGCTCGTCGCCCCGCCCGCGCCGAGCCAGGCCGCCACCCCGGTCGCACTGTCCGGGGCGCACTGGATCTGGTACCCCGAGGGCGACCCGCACGTCACCGCGCCGGCCGCGTACCGCTACTTCCGCAAGTCCTTCAGCGTCGCGGCCGGCAGCGTCAGCGACGCCCAGCTCGTCGTCACCGGCGACGACACGGTCGACGTCTGGCTCAACGGCAAGCCCCTCGCCGGCTCCCAGCGGGTCACCGACTCGTGGAAGAGCGCCGTCTACGTCGACCTGCAGAGCGCGCTCACCAGCGGTACCAACACCATCGCCATCGCCGCGAGGAACACCACCGCCGGCCCGGCCGGGATGATCGGCCACGTGCACGTCACCACCGGCGGCGGCACGACCGACCTCGTCACCGACGCGAGCTGGAAGACCGCGACGAGCGCGCCCGGCGGCTGGGAACAGCCCGGCTTCGGCGACGGCGGCTGGCCCGCGGCGCTGGACCTCGGCCTGTACGGCTCGTCGCCGTGGAACACGTCCGTGGTGCTGCCCGATACGAACGCCGCCTCGCCGCTGAGCGTCGCGAGCGCGACCGTCGAGCACGCCGCCAACCCGCTCGGCGTGGACGCCGCGCTGCCGCGGTTCGGGTGGAAGCTCGGCGCCGGCTCGGGGCAGCAGGAGCAGGGCGCGTACCAGATCCAGGTCTCCACCAGCGGCGCCAACACCGCCGACGTGTGGGACAGCGGCCGGGTCGCCTCGAGCAGCCAGGTCGACGTCGCCTACGGCGGGCCGGCCCTGGCCAGCCTGCGTAAGTACTACTGGCGCGTGCGGGCCTGGGACACGCAGGGCCGCGCGGGCGCCTGGAGCGCGACCCAGACGTTCGAGACCGCGCTGCGCAGCCCGGCCACCGAGTGGACCGCGGACTTCGTCGGGCAGCCGGCGACCGGCGCCGACGTCTCCGGGGCGACCTGGATCTGGTACCCCGAGGGCGACCCCGCCGCCGGCGTGCCCGCCGCGACCCGGTACTTCCGCCGCACCTTCAGCCTGACCGCCGCCCCGCCGAGCGCCACGCTCGTGGTCACCGGCGACGACACCGCCGACGTGTGGGTCAACGGCGTGCAGGTCAGCTCCTCGCCGCGGGTCACCGACTCGTGGAAGCAGGCCGCGACGATCGACCTGACCGGGCGGCTCACCAGCGGTACCAACACCATCGCCATCTCGGCGCAGAACACCACCCAGTCGCCGGCCGGGGTGCTGGCCAAGCTGACCGTGGCCGGCGCGCCGACGATCAGCACCGACACGGCCTGGAAATCGAACACCACCGCGCCCGCCGGCTGGAACACCACCGGCTTCAACGACTCCGGCTGGGCCGCGGCCAAGGCGGTCGCGACCTACGGCACCGGGCCCTGGGGCGCCAACGTGCTCGTGGTCAAGCCGACGCCGCTGGTGCGCAAGGGCTTCACGGTGAGCAAGGCGGTCGCCTCGGCGCGGCTGCTGACCACCGCGCTCGGCCTGCACGAGACCCGGCTCAACGGGGCGAAGGTCGGCGGCGACGTGCTCGCGCCCGGGTGGACCGACTACAACAAGCGGCTGCAGTACAAGGAGTACGACGTCACCGGGCAGATCCGCCAGGGGGCCAACGCACTCGGCGCGTACGTCGGCAACGGCTGGTTCTCCGGCAACGTCGGCTTCGCGGGCAGCCAGCTCTACGGCACCCAGCCGTGGTACTCCGCGCAGCTGCTCATCACCTTCACCGACGGCACCACCCAGACCGTCAGGACCGACGGCACCTGGAAGGTGACGACGGGCCCGATCCGCGCCGACGACCTGTACGGCGGCGAGACCTACGACAACCGCATGGCCATCGCGGGCTGGGACAACGCCGGCTTCGACGACGCCGCCTGGCCGGCCGTCGCGGTGCGGGGCGGCGCCAAGCCCAACCTCGTCGCCCAGGTCGACAACGGCGTCACCGTCCAGCAGGAGTTCCGGCCGGTCGCGATCACCCAGCCCCAGGCCGGCGTGTGGGTGCTCGACCTCGGCCAGAACTTCACCGGCTGGGACCGGCTGACGATGAGCGCCCCGGCCGGCACCACGGTCCAGCTGCGCCACGCCGAGGTGCTCAACCCCGACGGCACCATCTACACGGCGAACCTGCGCGGGGCGGCGGCGACCGACCGGTACACCTTCAGCGGCTCCGGCACCGAGACCTACGAGCCGCGGTTCACCGTGCACGGGTACCGGTACGTGGAGCTCACCGGCCTGCCGTCGGGCTTCACCCCGACCGCGGACACCCTCGCCGGCCGGGCCGCGTGGACCAGCGGCGCCCAGCTGGGCACGTTCAGCACGTCCAGCGCGCTGCTCAACCAGCTCGCGAAGAACATCCTGTGGGGCGAGCGCGACAACATGCTCTCGATCCCGACCGACTGCCCCCAGCGCGACGAGCGGCTCGGCTGGACCGGCGACATCGCGGCCTTCGTGGCCACCTCCACGTTCAACCTCGACGTGCACGGGTTCCTCGACAAGTTCACCGACGACCTCACCGACGCCCAGCACGCCGACGGGGCGTTCACCGACGTGGCGCCGGGCGTGTCCGCCGGGGCCGGCACCGCCGGGTGGGGCGACGCCGGGGTGATCGTGCCCTACACCCTGTGGCAGCGCTACGGCGACGTGCGCGTGGTCGACGAGCACTTCGCGGCCATGGCCAAGTGGGTCGACTACCTGCGCAGCACCTCGGGCAGCGACCTGATCCGCAACGTGTCGACCTACGGCGACTGGCTCAACGTCAACGACAACACCGCGCAGGACGTCATCTCCACCGCGTTCTTCGCGTGGTCGGCGCGGCTGGTCTCACGGATGGCCGCGGCGACCGGGCGCACCGCCGAGGCGGCCTCCTACGGCCAGCTCGCCGACCAGGTCGCGGCCGCGTTCACGAACCGGTTCGTGGCCGCCGACGGCACGGTCAGCGGCAACACCCAGACGGGGTACGTGCTCGCGCTCGCCTTCGGCCTGCTGCCCGCCAACCGGGTGCAGGCCGCGGCCGACAAGCTCGCCGCGAAGGTCGCCGCGACCGGCGGCCACCTCTCGGTCGGCTTCCTCGGCGTGGAGAACCTGTTGCCGGTGCTGGCAAGCAACGGCCACGCCGACACCGCGTACACCATCCTCATGCAGCCCGGCTTCCCCGGCTGGGGCTACCAGATCGGCAAGGGCGCGACCACGATCTGGGAGCGCTGGGACGGCATCCGCACCGACGGCACGTTCAACGACCCCGGCATGAACTCCTTCAACCACTACGGCCTGGGCTCGGTCGGCGACTTCCTCTACCGCCAGGTCGGCGGCGTCGCCCCCGCCACCCCCGGCTACGGCGCGCTCACCATCGCACCCCAGCCCGGCGGCGGCCTGACCTCCGCCAAGTCGTCGTACGACACCCCGTACGGCAGCGCGGTGAGCGACTGGTCGATCTCCGGCGGCACGCTCACCCTGCGGGTGACGGTCCCGGCCGGCGTCACGGCGACGGTCAAGGTCCCGACCTCCAACGCGGCCTCGGTCAACGCCCCGGCCCAGGCGGTCCCGACCGCCGCGGCCACGTACTACCTCCCGTCCGGCTCCTACACCTTCACCGCTTCCGCCTGAGCGACGACCGCGGGACACTCAGCCCATGAGTGTCCCGCGGTTCATCGACGGCGCGAGTCTTCCGGCGACGACACCCCCGCCGCTGACCGGCCCCTGGTCCCCCACGGACACCCGCATCGACCAGGCGGTCCTCGTCCCGCTCCCCGCGGGCCACGCCCCCGAGGACGTGGCGGTCGACCCGGACGGGGCGGTCTTCACGGGTACCCACGAGGGCGTCGTCTGGCGCCTGCGCGGCGACACGTTCGAGGCCCTGGCCGACACCGGCGGCCGCCCGCTGGGCATCGAGCACGACCCGCGCGACGGCTCCCTGATCATCTGCGACGCGTACCGCGGCCTCCTGCGCCTCACCCCGGACGGCGAGCTGCACGAGCTGACCCGCGAGGCGGCCGGCACCGCCATCCTGTTCTGCAACAACGCCGCGATCGCCCGCGACGGCACCGTGTACTTCAGCGACTCCTCCAGCCGCTTCCCGCTCTCCCACTGGCGCCGCGACCTGCTGGAGCACCGCCCGAACGGCCGCGTCCTGGCCTACGACCCGGCATCGGGCACCACCTCGCTCGTGGCCGCCGGCCTGTACTTCCCCAACGGCGTGGCCCTGACCCCGGACGAGTCCGCCCTGCTCGTGTGCGAGACGGTCGCGCACCGGCTGACCCGGATCGCCCTGCCCTCGGGCGCGGCCACGGTGCTGGCCGACCTGCCGGCGTACCCGGACAACATGTCCTCGGCCGGCGACGGCACCTTCTGGATCGCCCTGGCCAGCCCGCGCGTCGCCATCGCGGAGCGCCTGCTGCCCCACCCGGGCATCCGCCGCGTGGTCGCGACCCTGCCGACGTGGATGCAGCCCCAGCCGGGCAAGCACACCATCGCGGCCCAGGTCGACGCGGACGGCACGGTGCTGCGCACGGTACACAGCCCGGCCGGGCGGTACCCGATGCTCACCGGCGTCCGCCAGGCCGGCGACACCCTGTGGTTCGGCAGCCTGACCGAGCGGTCGATCGCGCGGGTCCCCCTGAACTAGTCCGTCTCGGGACGCTCGCCGGCCTCGCCGCGGGCCTCGTCCAGCGCGGTCGTCAGGGCGGCGTTGATCCGCGAGCCGCCCCGCTTGAAGCCCAGCTGCCGCCGCGCCTCCTCCACGACCTGCTCCTCGGTGCGCAGCAGGGTGTCGGACTCGATCCAGCGGATCAGCTCGACCAGTAGCTCGTGCGGGTACTCGCCGATCGGGCGCCCCGGCACGAACTCCGGGCGGGGCCGGGAGCGCTCGCCGTCGTCGTCCTCGTCCGGGGCCGGCGGGTCGAGGTGCAGCACCACCGTGGGCTCGTCGGTGCGGCGGGCCTCCACCGCGGCCACGGCCTCGTCGTAGGCCGCCCGCGCGCGGGCCGTCTCCGCCACCGGGTCGGCGAACCAGTCCGTCGACCAGATGCGGTGGAAGCGCCACCCGAGGCGCTCGAGCTGCTCCTGGCGGAGCCGGTCGCGGTCGCGGGCGGTGCTCGCCGAGTGGTACGTCTCCCCGTCGGTCTCGATCGCCAGGACCATCTCGTTCGGGTTGGTCGGGTGCGCGCAGGCGAAGTCGATGGCGTAGCCGGCCACGCCGAAGCGCGCGGTGACCGGGACCCCGGCGGCGGTGAGGCGGTCGCGCACGTCGGCCTCGAACGCGCCCAGCGCCGGGCGGTCCGCGGCCGCCGGGCTCAGCGACGTGCCGCCCGACTCGGTGTACTCCAGGTAGGACCGCAGCAGCCGCACCCCGTCGCTGGTCGAGCGGGCCGGGTCCATGTCCGCGGCGGTGAACGAGCTCACCAGCGTCATCCGCCGCCGGGCCCGGGTCACGGCGACGTTCAGGCGGCGCTCCCCGCCCGGCAGCAGCAGCGGGCCGAAGCGGTACAGCAGGCGGCCGGCGGCGTTCTTGCCGTACCCGATGGACAGGATGATCGCGTCGCGCTCGTCGCCCTGGACCCGCTCGAGGTTCTTGACGAAGAACGGCTCGGCCGCGGTCTCGGCGAAGAACGCGTGCAGCTCGGGCCGCGCGGCCAGGGCCTTGCGCAGGGCAAGGTCGATGCGCTCGGCGTGGGTGATGCCCATCGTGATCACGCCGAGGGACTCGTTGGGCCGCACCTGGGCGTGCTGCAGGATCAGCTCGACGACCCGCTGCACCTCGGCCGCGACCGAGTCGCTGGCCTCCTCCGTCGCGCCGTCGGCGGTGAACGGCACGTGCACGTGCTGGACGCTGCCCTCCCCCGCGACGCCCGGGAAGGTGACGAGGGAGCCCTCGTAGATGTGCGCGTTGGAGAAGCCGATGAGCCGGTCGTCCTGGCTGCGGTAGTGCCAGCGCAGGAGGTACCCCGGCAGCAGCGCGCTGAGCACGTCGAGGATCGACTCGTAGCCGGAGGTGAGGGACAGGTCGATGGAGCCGTCCGCGTTCACCCCGAGCGGGTCGGCGCCGACGCCCTCCTCGGCCGCGGTGAAGAACGACGTCGGCGGCAGCTGGTGCTCGTCGCCGGCGACCACGATCTGGCGGCCGCGCAGCAGGGCGGGCACGGCGTCGGCCGGGGTCACCTGGCTGGCCTCGTCGAAGACGACCACGTCGAAGAGGTCGGCCTGGGCCGGCAGCAGCTGGGACACCACGAGCGGGCTCATCGCCCAGCAGGGGCGCAGCGCCGTGAGCATGTGCGGCGCCGTCGCGAAGAGCTGGCGGATCGGCAGGTGGCGGCGCTTGAGGTTGGCCTGGTGCTCGACGAGGCGGCTCTCGTCGGGGTACTCGTCGCGGACCCGGGTGATGTGCTCGGCGACGGCGCGCAGCACACGGGTGGCGGTGGCGTCGATGTGCCGGCGGTCGGCGTCGCGGTACTCCGCGACAGTCCGCGCGTGCAGGGGCCCGTCGAACGCGCCGACCCGCGGGTCGGTGAAGTTCAGGTGCTGCAGGATCGAGGCGTACCAGCACGCGTCGAAGACCGCCGCGGCCCGCTCGGCATCGGCCCGCCGGGCCTGCAGGTCCTCGACCAGCTGGTGCAGGCCGGCGGCGGCGAAGGCCTCGGCGAGCTCGTTGAGGCGCGGGACCCGGCGCAGGGTGCGCTCGTCCGCGGCCAGGGACTGCAGCACCCGGGCCAGGCGGTCGAGGTCCATGGTGAGCAGCGGGATGTGCACGCAGTACCGCTGCAGCTCCTGCACTTCCCGGTCGAGGCCGTCGAACGCCTGGCGGGCGCGGGGCAGGTCGGCCGGGAGGCGGGGCTCGCCGCCCCACTGCTCCCGCTGGCGCTCGGCCCGGGCCAGGCCCTCGAAGAGCTCCTCGGGGCTCGGGTGGCCGGGGCCGCGCCAGAGCCGGGCGGCCCGCTTGCGCAGCTTGCGCCGGGCCCACCAGCCCAGGTCGGCGGCGTTGCGGAACGCGCTCAGATCCTCCCGGTACACCTCCGGCTCGAAGTTGCCGAGCGTGGCGGCGATCTGGTCGAGGAAGGCGAACAGCGCACGCCAGCCGGTGACGTTGACCGGGCGGGGCAGGCCGGTCTGGGCGGCGACGTACTCCAGCGCCGGGCGCGCCCCGGGCAGGGTGCGCCCCGACAGCCGCTCGGTCAGGTCGAAGGCGGCCTGGGCCTCCTGGGGCGTGCGGACGGTGGCCCCGATCCAGCCCGACTCCTGCTCCGTCAGCTGGAACCCGCCGACCGTGGCATAGTCGCGCAGCTGCTCGCGGACGCGCCGGGCGCCGGCCTCGTCGAGGTTCGCCAGCACCGGGCCGCGCAGCCGGACGGCGGTCATCGGGGTGACGAGCGCGGCCAGCCGGATCAGCTCGGTCTGGGCCTGGTACGCCGAGACCCCCCACGGCCCGCGGATCTGGTGCATGGCCTCGTCGTGGTCGTTGAGCGCCGCCCGCCGGGCCGCCAGCGTCTCGTGCAGCACCAGAAGGTCGGGCTGGGCGATGCGGGCCGCGGAGTCCAGCGCGGCCTTCAGGTCGGCCGCGACCTTTCTCCGGGATGTCGTACCGTCGTGCACGTCCATCACCAGGTTGCCCAGGCCCCGGCGGGTCAGCCGGTCGGTCACGGCGGTGATCGCGGCGCGCTTCTCGGCCACGAACAGCACCCGCTTGCCCCGCGCGACAAGCGAGGCGATGAGGTTGGCGATGGTCTGGCTCTTGCCGGTGCCGGGCGGCCCCTTGATCACGCTGTGCTCGCCGGCGAGGACGGCGTTTATCGCGTAGTTCTGCGACGAGTCGGCGTCGAGCACCAGGAACTCGTCCTCCGGCGGGATCCAGTCCGGGTCCCGAAGGGCGATACCGCTGGCCGGGCGCAGCGCGGCCTGGGCGTCGCGGTCGCCGGCGATGGCCGCGATGACGTCGTGCTCGACCAGGGCCCGGGCCCCGGCCCGCAGGTCGGTGACCATCGGCAGCTTCGCGTAGGAGAAGGTGCCGAGCACGAAGCGGGGGCTGATCGCGAACCCGCGGACCCGCCCGGCCGCCTCCTTCGTCAGGCGCTCGTACAGCGGCAGCGGGTCGAAGCCGGCCGTGTAGCTGACCAGCTCCTCGAGCTCGTCGGCGTCGACGCGGACACCGAAGTCCTCCTCGAACAGCTGCAGCAGCGTCGGGTTGAGCTCCAGGTCGCCCTGCAGGGTGAGGTCGAAGTCGTCCTCGGCCGCGCCGCGGGCGCGCAGCTGGGCCGAGCGCAGCAGCACCGGGGCGGCGGGGGCGGCCCCGGAGCCGGGGGCCGGCGTCCAGGTCGCGCTGCCGATCGCGGCGAAGCAGGTCTCGATGCCCCGCTCCTCGGTGAGCTCCCGCGCCTTGTTCCGGATCGTGCGGGCGCGCTTGATCGCCGCGGCGTGCGCGTCGCGGTCGGCGAAGAGCTGGCCGAGCGGCAGCGTGCGGCCGCCGAGCAGGGCCTGCAGGGCGACCGGGTCGGTGGCGCTCAGGTCCAGGGTGCCCGCGCGCAGGTCGCGGTAGTACAGCAGCGTGTTGCGGCCGCCGAGATCGATCAGCTGGGTCCGCCAGCGGCGGGCCGCCTCCTGCACCAGCGTGCCCCTTGCTTCCTCCACGGTGCGAGCGTATCCGTGTTGGCAAGCTCGTCGTTCCGGCCTTTCTTTACAACGCCAGACCTCGCTCTTTACAACGCCAGACCTCGCCGGTCGAGCCTTGCTTTACAACGCCAGGCCTCGCTCTTTACAACGCCAGACCTCGCCGGTCGAGCCTTGCTTTACAACGCCAGGCCTCGCCGGTCGGGGTGTCGGCCCAGCCAGTTCGAGTAGCGCTCGTTGCGCCGGACGGCGTCCGCGTAGGACTCGATCGCGTAAGCCCACACCTGCCCGGCGACGTTCGCCGCGGGCCCGTCGGGCAGCCAGCCGACCATCTGCCGCCAATGCAGGGGCGCCCCCGCGATCGGTACCGTCACCAACCCCGCCATCGGCCGCAACGTCGCCTGGCACAGCCCGACGGCGTCGCCCGACTCGATGAGGTCGATCGCGCCGCGCACCTCGGTCTCGAAGAGCACCTTCGGCGTGAACCCGGCCCGCGCACACGCCGCCGCGTGGCAGGACGAGAAGCACCCGTCCCCGGGCGCGGCCACCCACTGGGCCGCGGCGAGCTCCGAAAGTTCCACCTCGTCCCGCCCGGCCAGCTCGTGCCCCTCGGGCAGCAGCAGGAAGACGGGGTCGGCCGCGACGACGCGCCAGGCCAGCCCGGTGTCGGTGGCCGGCGGGGCGTCCCCGCAGGCGCCGACCAGCACGAAGTCCAGCTTGCCGGCCAGCACGAGGTCGCCCAGCTCGGAGGACGACCACGACGCGTGCGTGGTGACCTGCGCGGCCGGGTGGTTGCTGGTGATCCGGTGGACCAGACCGCCCAGGATTGGCCCGTTGACGGCGCCGAGGCGGTACCGCCCCGCACGCTCGGCCGCGCTGGCCAGCCGCGTCGCCTCGTCCTGCAGCCCCTTCACCGCCGGCAGCAGCACCCGGGCCCGGGCCAGCACCAACTCCCCCAGCGGCGTCGCCCGCGCGCCGCGCCGGTCCCGCTCGAACAGCGCCCCGCCGAGTGCGCGCTCGATGCGCTGCAGCTGGGCGGTGAGCGCCGGTTGAGCGAGGCCGAGCACGGACGCGGCCTTGGTCACGCTGCCGGCGTCGGCGATCGCGCACACGACCCGCAGATGCCGCAGCTCCAGTTCCATACTGAGACGGTAGGGCCGCGGAGCCCCTGGCAGAAGGCCTGGAGATATTGAGGCGTGCCGTTTTCTGCAGGGCGAGGGTAATCCCTCACTCCCGGTTGGGCCGGGACCGCTCCCCGGTCGGGCCGGGACCGCTCCTGGTTAGGCTGGGACCGCTCCCTGGTTAGGCTGGGGCGGTGATCATCCGCTGGGCGGCACTGGGTTCGGCGCTGTCCGGCTGTTTCGGGGCCGCGGGACTGACGGCGGCGGTGGCGGGCTCATCCCCGTCGGCCTACGTCTCGGAGGCGGGGGTACCGGGGGCGCCGCACGCCACGCTGTATGCGGCGAGCATGGTCCTGCTGGCCCTGTCCCTGGCCCTCCTCGCCGGGCCCGCGCGGCGGGTGTGCTGGCTGATCGGGGCGTCACTGCTGCTGGCGGCCCCCATGGCGGCCACGTCGGGGGCGGTGCGCTGTAGCCCGGGGTGTCCGCTGCCGCCGTACGACTCGCCGACGGTTCGGGACTTGGTTCATGCCGCGGCCGCAATCGCGGCGCTGTCGCTGTGCGCCTTGGCCATACTGTTGTACTGCCTGCTTCCGCCGCCGCATCGCTGGACGGGTTGGCTGGGCGTGCTGATCGCTTATCCGCCGTTACTGCTGTCGGCGGGCGGAATCCTGTTCGTCGGCCGTTCGCTGTTCACGGGCGTGACGGAGCGGGCGGCCCTGGTAGCGGTGTCGGCGTGGGTGGTCCTGACTGCGGTGCGCCACGTACGGGAGGTCTCGTGATACATCCGCTTTTTTCCGGATTTATCGCATGTCTCGCCTGATCGTGATCACGGGCGCGAGCGCGGGCATAGGCCAGGCCGCCGCCCGCCGCCTGGCCGCGCCGGACACCCGCTTGATCCTCCTCGGCCGCGACGAACGCCGCCTGGCCGCCATAGCCGCGGAGCTCCCGAACGCCACGCCGATCCGCGCCGATTTCGCGGACCTGACCCAGGTGAGAGCCGCCGCCACCGAGATCAGAGCAACCTGCGACCACATCGACGTCCTGATCAACAACGCCGGCGGCCTGTACCGCGGCCCACGGTCCCTGACCGTGAACCACCTGGCCGGCTTCGTCCTGGCCCACGAACTGCTGGACCACCTGCGCGCCGCGGGCACCTCGCGCCTGATCACCACCGCGTCGCTGGCCGAGGCCTGGGGCGTGCTCGACGTCGACGCCCCGCTGCGGAACTCACTCTGGCACCGGGCGCGCTGGCTGGCGTACGGCTCGTCGAAGCAGGCCAACCTCCTCTTCACCCTGGAGGCCGCGCGGCGCTGGACTCCCCACGGCGTGCTGCCGACCGCGTTCTTGCCGGGCCTGGTACGCAGCCGGTTCGCATCGAGCAGCCCACTGTTCATGCTGGGCAAACTCATCCCGGTCCTGTTCACCTCGCCCGAGCGCGCCGCCGGCACCCTGCAGTGGCTGGCCGACGCCCCGGCGCGGGACCTGACCCCGGGCGGCTACTACTTCCTCCGCGAACCGTTCCCCGCAACACCGCGCTCAACCAGCCCCGCCCGCGCGGCCCGCCTGTGGGACGCGTCCCTGGCAGCGGCGGGGTTCACCTAGAGACGGCTCGCCGCCGCGGCGACCAGCAACGAACGGCAGCGACCGCGGCAACAAGCGGCGGCCGTGGCAACTAGCGGCGGCCGTGGCAACTAGCGGCGGCCGTGGCAACCACGTCGACCTGACACCGCGGCAACCCCGCGACCCGGCACCGTGACGACCGCGCGACCGTGGCCGCCTGACGACCGCGCGACCGTGGCACCGCGGCAACCACGCGACCGTGGCCGCCTGACGACCGCGCGACCGTGGCACCGCGGCAACCACGCGACCGTGGCCGCCTGACGACCGCGCGACCGTGGCACCGCGGCACGTA
>NZ_JBEZDS010000007.1:274438-309999 GCF_040648435.1 Dactylosporangium sp. NPDC049140
GCAACCACGCGACCCGGCCGCCTGACGACCGCGCGACCGTGGCACCGCGGCGACCGTACGACCCGGCACCGTGACGACCGCGCGACCGTGGCGACCCTGGCAACCGTGGCGACCAGCGGCGTCCGACGACGACCACCGGTGCCCAGCGGCGACCAGCAGCTGCCGTGGCGACCAGCAGCGACCAGAAGAAATCGGGTCCGAAGAAGAAGAAACCGGCGGCACACGCGTCGGTCGGTGGCGCTCCATTTCCAAACCTAATTCTACCCTCCCCGACCTAACCGATCATGCCCGTAAATACGCGCCGTGACGGTGTCGTCTCAGTTCGGTAGCTGGATCTCCGACCATGGCGCGTCCGGGCCTGGGTTTGCCGTGAAGTCGTAGCGCACGCCCGGTTCGCCGATCGCGACCAGAGCCGCCGACCCCGACCCGTACAAGAGGCCCTCCACCTCCTTGCGCACCAGCAGCGGGCGCTCGGCCGCGCCCGTGAACTCGCCGCCCGACAGCAAGGCGATCCAGTCGCCCCAGGCCTCCAGCGATGACAGGCCCGGCTTCGGGTCAGGGGTTCCCGCCGCGCGCAACGGCGCGAACGAGTTCACGTCTATGCCCTGGTTCACGATCACGTGGTCGCCGGGCGGCAAGAGGTGGTGCGTGACGGCCACGCCGTCCCAGGACGTTACCGCGATCTCGGTTGGTTCGGCCCGCACCAGGTGGAAGGCGTCGAACGAGCGGAGCACGTCGTCCTCCGGGGGGAAGTGCGCCAGGGGCAGCGAGCCGCGCGTCGGGCGGTCACCCGCAGGAGGGAGGCCCGGGTGCCCGTTCAGCAGCGCCGTCACGCTCGGGCGCGCCGGGTCCACGGCCAGCCAGGTGCCGCCCGCGGTGCTGTCGCGGCCGCCGAAGCGGCCCGGCCAATGCTCGGCCGGGGGTTCCCAGGGGCGGGCCAGGTACTCGTCGCGGACCGCGGCCAGGAGAACCGGCCACGTGGCGTCGGGGTCGAACCGGAGGAGCACGGTGCACATGGACGAGACGTTATGCCCCGGGAGAACGGAGGAGAACCGAGGGCCGGGCGCTCAGCCAGTCGGCGAATTCGTCGGCCGGCAGGGGCTTCGAGATGAAGTACCTCTGGACCAGATTGCACCCCTCGTCGCGCAGGTGGTGCAGGGTCTCCTCGTCCTCCACGCCCTCGGCGACCACCATGCAGTCGAGGGCGTGGCCCAGTTGCACGGCCGAGCGCACGACCGCCCGGTCGCGGTGGTCCACGGCGATGCGCTGTACGAACGAGCGGTCGATCTTCATCTCGTGGGCAGTTCGCGGAGGCGGCCCAGCGAGGAGTAGCCGGTGCCGAGGTCGTCGATGGCGAGTTTCACCCCCAGGGCGTGCAGGCGGTCCAGGATGACCAGCGCGCCCGTCGGGTCGGCCATGATGCTGCTCTCGGTGATCTCCAGGGTGAGCGCGCTCGTGGGGACGCCGGCCTGGCCCAGCAGGCGGGCCACGATGTCGGGCAGGTCCGACTCCTGCAGGCTGTTCGGCGAGAGGTTCACGGCTACGTGCATGTCGTGGCCCGCGCGCCGCCACGAAGCGCAGCGGCGCAGGGAGACCTCGAGCACGTGCAGGGTCAGTGGGCGGATGAGGCCGGAGTGCTCGGCGAGGGGGATGAACTCGTCGGGCGTTGGGCTGGAAGACGACGACCAGGTCGCGGCGCTGGATGGCCTCGCGCAGGTCGGCGACCATGGCGAGGCGGTGCGGGCTGTTGCGGTCGTCGTCGCTGGTGTAGACGCGCACGCCGGTGTGGGTCGTCTTGGCCACGTACATCGCCACGTCCGCGCGCTGGATGAGGGTCCACGCCTCGTTGCCGTGTTCGGGGGCGAGGGCGATGCCGATGCTGACGCGTGCGTTGAGCCGTAGGTGCCCGATCGGGATCGGCTGCTCCATGGTCCCGCCGAGGTCGTCGCCGACGGCGATGGCGTGCTCGCGGGTGCGGATGTCCGGCAGCAGTACCGCGAACTCGTCCCCGCCGAAGCGCGCGACCCGGCCCCGGTCGCCCAGCCGCTCCTGGAGGCGCTCGCCGACAAGCCGCAGCAGCTGGTCGCCGGTGCGACCGCCCCCGACGCGATCGCAAGGATCGCGGCTGATGCGGCGCCCAGTGCGCCCCGGTATCTACTCGGCATGCGGGCCCCTTCCATGGGTCGATGACTCGCCGTGATCCATGGTCGACCAGCCGGTGACGGCTCGTTGTCAACAGATCGGGCGGTCTTCGCTCACGGTTCGTGACCTAGCCCACGGGTGCGCGCCTGATGGCCCCGGGCCCCGGCTGCGGGACGACGTCGCGCGGTGCGACCTCGTGGTGGCCCGCCTCGCAGACGAGCGTGGCGTGCACGTAGGCGCCGCAGCCGCGGTGGACGGTCTCCAGGGGCGGCCCGCCCGGGTCGGCGACGTACCGGTCGCCCCACTCGCGGATGGCAACGAGCAGCGGGTAGAGGTCGAAGCCCTTCTCGGTGAGGCGGTACTCGTCGCGGGCGCGGGCGCCGGGCTCGCGGTACGGCACACGGCGCAGGATGCCGTTGTCGACGAGCACGCCGAGCCGGTTGGTGAGCACCTGCCGCGGGATGCCGGTCCGCTCGCGCATGTCGTCGAAGCGGAAGATGCCGTTGAAGACCTCGCGGAGCACCACGAGCGTCCAGCGTTCGCCGAGGATCGCCATCGTGCGCCCGATCGTGCAGTTCTCGACGGACCACTCAAGTGCCCTGGGTCTCATGGTGCCAGGCTAACCCGGAGCTGAGTCTTGTTGACAGATCTAGCTTCGGCCCGCGAGGCTGGGTCCATGACGCAGACCGAGGGGGACCTCCGCAGCCGCACGTTCTCGTGGTCCGACCCGATGCTCAACGCGGCCCAGCTGGGACGACAGAGCGGGCTGGAGATGCTGCAGGCGATGCGCCGCGGCGAGCTGCCGGCCCCGCCGATCATGCACCTGCTCGGCACCGGGGGTCTCGACGCGCAGGAGGGGCGGGTCGTGGTGACGCTGGAGCCGCAGGAGTACCACTACAACCCCCTCGGCACCGTGCACGGCGGGGTGCTGGCCACGCTGCTGGACACCGCCACGGGGTGCGCGGTGCATTCGACGCTGCCGGCGGGGGTGGGGTACACGACGCTGGACCTGACCACGAAGTTCCTGCGGCCGGCCTCGATCGCGTCGGGCGTGCTGACATGCGAGGGGACCGTGCTGTCGAAGGGGCGGCGCACGGCCCTGGCGCAGGCGCAGATCACGGACGGCCGGGGCGCGCTGATCGCGCACGCGACCTCGACCTGCATGCTGTTCGAAATGCCGTGATCGCGATAAGTCGGGCGCTCGTGCGCGTGAAGCGGATGCGCGACCGGCTCGACGCGGCCCGGCTGGCCGGTCGTGCGCCCGCTGCGGGCCCGCGACTGCGACGAGCCCGCCGGGCCGGAACCTTCACGCCTTGCGGAAGACCCACACCCGCATGAGCACGAACCGCAGCAGCGTGGTGACCGCGTTCGCGAGCAGGAGCACCGCCAGCTCGGCCCCGTGCCCGTGCCCGGGCGCGGCCAGGTTGAGCCCGGCCAGCGCCGCCGCGTTGAGCGCCAGGCCGAGGGCGAACAGCAGCAGGCCCTGCACCTGGTGACGTACCGCCCCGTCGCTGCCGCGGATCGCGAACGTGAGCCGGCGGTTGAGCGCGGTGTTGGCGATCGCCGTGGCCAGCAGCGCCACGAAGTTCGCGGCCTGGGCCCCGGTCTCCGGGCGCAGCAGCGCGTACAGGGCCAGGAACGCCACCGTCGAAAGCACTCCGATGCCGCCGAAGCGCAGCAGCTGCGGCAGCATCCCGGCCGGGACGCCCTCGACCAGCGGGGCCCGCCCCAGCCGGCTGCGCAGCGCGGCGACCGGCACCTTCCCTCCGACCAGGGCCCGGCCGAGCCGCACGATGCCCTTCAGGTCGGCCACCGCGGTCGCGACGATGTCGACCCGGCTGTCGGGGTCGTCGATCCAGTCGACCGGCACCTCGTGGATGCGCAGCCCGGCGCGCTGGGCGAGCACGAGCAGCTCGGTGTCGAAGAACCAGCCGGTGTCCTCGACGAGCGGCAGAAGCTGCTCGGCGACGTCGCGGCGAATGGCCTTGAACCCGCACTGCGCGTCGGAGAAGCTGGCGCTGAGCGTGGTACGAAGGATGCGGTTGTAGCTTCTGGAGATGAACTCGCGCTTCGGGCCGCGCACGACGCGCGAGCCCCGGGCCAGGCGGGAGCCGATCGAGACGTCGGAGTGGCCCGACAACAGCGGCGCGACCAGCGGCAGCAGGGCGTTGAGGTCGGTGCTGAGGTCGACGTCCATGTAGGCGAGCACCGGGGCGTCGGACGCGGACCAGGCCTGCTTCAGCGCCCGGCCCCGCCCCTTCTCGGCCAGCCGGAGCACCTCGACACCGTCGAGCTCCGCGGCGAGCGCGCGGGCGACCTCGGCCGTGGCGTCGGTACTCGCGTTGTCGGCGACGGTGATCCGGAAGGCGTACGGGAACGTCTCGGCGAGGTGCTGGTGGAGGCGGCGCACACAGGGCCCGAGATCGGCCTCCTCGTTGTACACCGGGATGACGACGTCGAGAACGGCGCCGGCGTTCCGGGCGGCCGCGCCGATCGCGCGAGGAAGCGTCTCAGTACTCATGGTCCAAAGACTCGCGGCCCGACCTTCCGGCAAGTTCCCGCGAAGCTGTGGCCGGCCTGTGAGCGCAGAATTCCCGTCAATACCCCGGCGGACATATCTGCCGCAACACCAGCGGCCCCGTCCCGGGATGGGTTCCCGGGCGGGGCCGCTGGTTCGAGGGGGAGTAAAGCTCAACTCGTGAGGTCGTACAGGGTGGTGTTGCCGATCGTCGTCGCCGTGTAGTTGGCCTCCACCCACGCGGCGATCTCCGCGCTCACGCCGCTGCCGCCGTTGCTGCGTCCGCCCAGCCCCGCGCCGCCGATGAAGTAGTGGATCTTTCCGTCCTTCACGTACTGCTGGAACTGCGCCAGGCTCGGGGCCGGGTCGCTGCCGTTGAAGCCGCCGATCGCCATCACCGGGAGCTCGGTCGCCAGCTGGTAGCCCGAGGCGTTGTTGGAGCCGACCGCCGCGGCCGCCCAGGTGTACCTGGCGCTGTCCCGCTGCAGCGCGGCCACCACCTCGGCGCTCGGGGTCGTGGCGTTGAGCAGGCCGCCCATGCCGCCGCCGGCTCCTCCTCCGCCGCCGCCGCGGAAGGCGCCGCCGCCCGCGGGGAAGTTGCGCCCGCCTCCGCCGCCGAAGCCGTTGCCGCCCGCGACCGCGGGTCCGGCGGTGACGATCGAGCCGGTGTGCGCGGTCGCGGCCGTGTTCAGGGAGTAGGCGATCGGGCCGGCCAGGACCGCGAACAGGGCCAGCGCCGCGGCGGCCGGGCGCAGGCCGCGGCCCAGCTGCTGGCTGAGCAGGATGCCGGCCGCGCCCAGGGCGCCGGCGGCGAGCACGGCCACGCGCAGCCACGGGTGGAAGTCGGCGGCCCGGTTGAGCAGGATGTACGACCAGACGGCGGTCACGGCCACGCAGCCGCCCAGGACCAGCAGGGCGTAGAGGTCGCCGCGCCGCCGCCACAGGGTCGCCGCGCCCATGCCGGCCAGGGCGCCGATCGCCGGGGCCAGGGCCACCGTGTAGTAGTCGTGGAAGATGCCCTGCATGTAGCTGAAGACGAGCGCCGTGGTGACCAGCCAGCCGCCCCACAGCACGTAGGCGGCCCGGCGCGCCGACCAGATCAGGCCCGCGGCGGTCAGGATGAGCGCGGCCGGCAGCAGCCAGGAGGCCTGGCCGCCGGTCTGGCCGTCGAGCAGGCGCGACCAGCCGGTGGCCCCCCAGCCGCCGCCCGCGCCGCCGCCCCCGCCGCCGCCGACGCTGCCGGTCTCGTCGCCGGTGAGCCGGCCGAAGCCGTTGTACCCGAGGGTGAGCTCCAGGATCGAGTTGGTCTGCGAGCCGCCGACGAACGGGCGCCACGAGGCCGGGGTGAGCGACACGATCGCGACCCACCAGCCGGCCGAGACGATCACCGCCGCGCCCGCCGCGAGCAGCTGCACCAGGCGGCGCACCCAGCCGGTCGGGGCGAAGAGGAGGTACGCCAGGCCGAACGCCGGCACCACCAGCAGCGCCTGGAGCATCTTGGTCAGGAAGCCGAAGCCGACCGCGGAGCCGGCGAAGATCAGCCACCAGGTGCTGCCGCGCTCGATGGCGCGCAGCATGCCGTAGACGCCCGCGACCAGCAGCAGCATGAGCAGCGCGTCCGGGTTGTTGAACCGGAACATCAGGGTGGCCACCGGCGTGGTGGCCAGCACCGCCCCGGCGAGCAGGCCGGCGGCCGGGCCGTGCCAGCGGCGCACCGTGAGGTACAGCAGCCAGACCGTCCCCACCCCGATCAGCGCCTGGGGGGCCAGGACGCTCCACGAGCTGAGCCCGAACAGGCGCACCGCCAGGCCCGTGACCCACAGCGCGGCCGGCGTCTTGTCGACCGTGATGAAGTTCGCGGCGTCCGAGGAGCCGTAGAACCACGCCTTCCAGCTGTCCCCACCGGCCTGGGCGGCCGCGGCGTAGAACGCGTTGCCCCAGCCGGACGCGCTCAGGTTCCACAGGTAGAGCGCGCCGGTGGCGAGCAGGAGCAGCACGAGCGCGGGGCGCACCCAGACGGGATCGCCGGCCCGCGTCCCGGCCGGGGCCTCGGCGGGCGCCGGGGGCGCGGCCGGAGGGGTCAGCGTGGTTGTCATGCGTCCACGCTGCGGTTCGACCCTTCCGGCGGCGTGCCGATCAGCTGTGGGCGAGCTGTGAGTCAGGCCCAGCGGAACTGCGGGGCCCGCCGCGCGCCGAACGCGGCGATGCCCTCGGCCATCTCGGCTTCGCTCTGCTCAGGCACCGGACGGTCGCCGAGCACGGCCTTCGCCGCCCGCAGGGTGAGCTGGGAGCGGGCCGCGATCGTCGCGGCGAGGTCGTCGACGGTCGCGGCCAGGTTGCCGTCGGGGACCACGAGGTCGGCCAGCCCCCAGCGCTCGGCGGCGGCCGCGTCGAACAGCTCCGCGGTGTACAGCAGCAGCTTGGCCCGGGACGGGCCGACGAGCGCGGCCAGGCGGCGGGTGGTGGCGGGCGGGTACACGATCCCGAGCTTGGCCGGCGGCACGCCGAAGCGGGCCGACTCCCCCGCGACGCGCAGGTCGCAGGCGACCGCCAGCTGGCAGCCGCCGCCGACGCAGAAGCCGTCGATGCGGGCGATCGTCGGCCGCGGGAAGTCGGCGAGGGCCCGCTCGGCCGCGACCGCGAGGCTCTCGTCGCCGGCCCGGGCGATGGCCGCGGCCTCGGTGATGTCGGCGCCCGCGCAGAACGTGCCGCCGGCGCCGGCCAGCACCAGCACACGCACCGAGGCGTCCCCGGCCAGGGTGTCGAGGATCCCGGGCAGGGCGGCCCACATCGCGGCGGTCATCGCGTTGCGCTTGGCCGGGTTGGTGATGACGAGGGTGGCGAGCGGGCCGTCCCGGTGCAGGACAATCTCGCCGGTCACCACTCGCCGGTCACCATTCGTGCACGGGGACGTTCGAGTGCATCCTCGGAAGGTACTCCGCCAGCAGCTTGCGCATGGTGTCGTCCCGCTCGACCGGGCCGCTGCCCTCGATCGCGTGGGCGGCCTCGACGAGCCAGGAGGCGCCGTTGCGCTGGGCGAGGCAGCGCTGCTCGATGATGCCGAGCAGCCGGTCGCGGTGGGCGGGGTCGACGCCCCACTCGTCGAGGCCCTCGTACGCCAGCGGCAGCAGCCGCCGCAGCACGAGCTCGGTCACCGGGACGGAGCCCAGGCCCGGCCAGAACACCGAGGCCTCGATGCCCAGCCTCGCCGCGGTGTGGAAGTTCTCCTCGGCCGCGCCGAACGACATCTGCGTCCACACGGGACGCTCCTGGCCGGCGAGGCGGTGCACGAGGCCGAAGTAGAAGGCGGCGTTGGCCATGCTGTCCACGACCGTCGGGCCGGCGGGCAGCACCCGGTTCTCGACCCGCACGTGAGGCCGGCCGTCCACGACGTCGTAGATGGGCCGGTTCCATCGGTAGATGGTGCCGTTGTGCAGCTTGAGCTCGCCCAGCCGGGGCGCCTCGCCGCGGTCGAGCACGTCGATCGGGTCCTCGTCCTCGCAGATGGGCAGCAGCGCCGGGAAGTACCGCACGTTCTCCTCGAACAGGTCGAAGATCGAGGTGATCCAGCGCTCCCCGAACCAGACCCGCGGTCGCACGCCCTGGCTCTTGAGCTCCTCCGCGCGCGTGTCGGTGGCCTGCTCGAACAGCGGGATGCGGGTCTCGCGCCACAGCTCCTGGCCGAACAGGTAGGGCGAATTGGCCCCCAGCGCCACCTGTACCGCGGCGATCGACTGGGCCGCGTTCCAGTAGGAGGCGAAGCGCTGGGGCGTCACCTGGAGGTGGAACTGCACGCTGGTGCAGGCCGCCTCGGGCGCGATCGAGTCGCAGCGCACGTGCAGCCGCTCGATGCCGTCGATGGAGATCAGCAGGTCTTCGCCGCGGGCGGTGAAGATCTGCTCGTTGAGCAGCGCGTAGCGGGGGCTGGCCGACAGCACGTCGGGCGTGAGCAGGTCGCGGCGCAGCGTCGGCAGGATGCCGATCATCGCCAGCCGGGTGTCGACCTGGGCCGCGTGCTCCTCGGCGGCGTTGAGGCTCTCGCGCACCTGGGCCTCGAAGCGGGCCAGGCCGTCGCCGGCCAGCCGCTGCGGCGGCACGTTGATCTCGATGTTGAACTGGCCCAGCTCGGTGACGAACGCCGGGTCGGCCAGCGCGTCGAGCACGCGCTGGTTGCGCAGCGCCGGGTCGTAGTTGTCGTCGACGAGGTTGAGCTCGATCTCCAGGCCGCTCATGCCCTCGCCCGTGTCGAACGGGTTCTCGGCCAGCATGCGCGCGAACGCGTCGAGGCATCGGCGGACCTTGTCCCGGTACCGCATCCGGTCTTCCCGGCTGAACACCGTCGACTCGACGTCCTTGCCCATGGGCTGCCACCTCCGCGCGGGAAGAGCCGTGCCCTCTGGCATACCACGCTGCGCGGCTTTTTACTCCTGACGGTTTACGACACAGGATGCAGGCTCAGGTGGCGCAGGGCCTCCTGGACGTCGCCGAGCGGGGGCACCCGGTCCAGGAACGCCGCCCACGCGAGCCGGTCGCGCTGCCAGGCGTCGAGGTACCGCACGCACAGCTTCGGCGTGATCTCGGCCCGGCTGGCCTGGGCGGTCGTGAGCGCGGCGACCATCCGCTCCCGCTTGGCCTGGGCCGCCGCCCGCTCCCGCTTCGCCCGCGGCATCGGCATGTGCCGGGTCCGGTCGAGGATGCCGGCGATGAACGCCTCGCGGCGGGTCAGGTAGTCGCGCCAGAAGTCGACGCCGGCCTCGGCCAGGCTGCGGCCGTCGTCGAGCAGCTCGAACACGCCCTCGGCGAGGCAGTCGCCGAACTCCTGCCGGCGGGCGCGCTTGGCGCTGCGGTAGGGGTCGTACTCCTTCTGCTCGGCCCGCCCCGTCACGGCGACGCGCCGGTCGCGGACGTGCTCGAACAGGAAGAACCAGTCCTCGTTGTAGACGTGCGGGAAGTACGACCGGCTCCGCGCGGGCACGACCAGCGCGCCGCCGCCGATGAACGTGTCCTGGGTACCGCCGACCTCGCGGTTGGCGTGGCAGACCACCGAGTTGTCGGGGAAGCCGGCGTTGGTCAGGCCCACGGCCGCGTAGTCGGCGAGCAGCCCCGCGGCGCCGCGCACGTCGTCGGCGGTCACGGTGATGTCGTCGTCGAGGAAGAGCACCGCGCGCCAGTCCGGCATCATGTGCGCCACGGCCAGCCCGATGTTGCGCTTCATGCTCGTGTCGGTCCGGCCGCTGAACGGGGTGTCGTCGAGCAGGTCGTCGGTCTCGAGCTGGGGCAGGCCGGCCCGCGGCGGCACGTCGACGGCGACGGCCCGCACCCCGGCGGCCGCGGCCGCGCCGAGCACGGGCCGGGCGTGGCTCCAGCGGCTGCACAGCACGATCAGCAGGCAGTCCAGGTCGCCGGCCAGCCGCATCGCCCGCTGCAGGAAGCCGACCTTGCGGTTGGTGGGCACGATGACGGCGTCCACGGTGCCCGGCACGGCGGTGGCCTCGCTGAGCAGCTTGGTGTGGGAGTAGTGGTGGCGCGGATCCGCGGGTTGGGTCATGAAGCGGGTGGCCGTCCGCATGACGCGCCGCGCGGGTGTGGTGCCGACTCCACGCGTCGCCCTCCCGTGGGTTCCCCCGTCCGTGTGACGGCTACTCTACGGCCCGCTCACCCGGACTGTCACAGCTGCTCAGGCCGGAGCGAACGGCCATTCGTGCAGGCGCATGCTCGCGTCGGTGAGATCGGGAACCTTGACCACCCCGGCGACCACGGGGATCCGGCAGACCAGGCTGAACTTCGGCGCGCCGGCGAAGCGACGCTCCAGGTAGCGGAAGTTCGCGGCCCGCCGCTTGGTGTTCGTGTCGGTGAGCGCGCGGACGATGCCGTAGGTGCCGCGGCCGAACATGCCGTTGAAGAGGGTCACCGTCGTGTCGGTCGGGCTGAACGGGTTGGGCGCGCGGCACAGGTGCGCCACGTCCTCGCGCAGGATGGTCCGCTCGTTCTCCTCCCGCAGGTCGGGCACGAGGGTCCGCTGCTCGCCGCCCGCGTCGGTGACCTCGAAGCCCCCGGCGACGCCGTCGCGCTCGACCTGCACGACCGGGAGCCCGAGCTCGTCGAGCAGCTGGCGGGTGAGGGTGTTGAAGTCCACGCCGCCCAGCACCAGCAGGTGGTTCTCGAGGTCCTCGTCGGTCAGCCGGGTCACGAGCCGGCGGCGCACGTGGCTGTCGGGGTTGATCCGGCCCACGTACGCGTACAGCTCGACCAGCGCGTCCAGGTCGGCGTAGTTGTAGAGCTCGACGTGGTCCGGGTCGAGCGGGTCGGCCAGCTCCTTGGCCGGCTGCATCTTCTCGGGCAGCTCCGCGCAGACGATCGTGATGGGCCGGCCGTCCGGGTAGTACAGCGGGTTGGCCGGCTCGGAGAGCCCGAAGTCCTTCTTGATCTCGTCGTAGCGGGCCCGCTCCCCGTCCGTCAGCTGGGCGAGCTCGAACAGCGTCGGCGGGTCGGCGGTGAACGAGCGCGGGGTGGCGAACAGGCGGGCGTACTTGTCGAGGTACGCGCCGCTGGGCCGCACCGACTTCTCCCACGAGGAGATGAGCGGGGTGCTGACGCCGAACGCCCGCGCGATGTCGGTCTGGGTGAGCCGGCCCGACGGCAGCCCCGTCAGGCGGAGGTTCCGAAGCTGCTCCGCGAGATCCCCGGCCATCGCGCGCCCCCTTTCAGCCAACTTCAGCGGCGCGCCGGACGCTCCCCTAAATCCGCGATCTGCGCATTTAGGGGAGCGATGACGGTGATTGCTTCAGCAGCTGCTGAAACCATAGGCTTTTTCACAGGAGAAGTCGAGGATTTCAGGTCATCACTGAAATTCAGTCGCGGATCGACTGAAACGAGGGGGGTCGGAGTGATGTCCTACGGCCGAGTCCGCCGCACCAGGGGCCCGCCCGGCATCGACAAGTGACACCGCACGAAATTGGGGCGTCCTCGGTTGCCGCCGAGACGCCCCATATCGGCAGCTCCCCTGTGTCCGGGCGAGGATCAAGGAAACGTACCAATGGGCATTATATTCCTCCTCAGTTCATCGGGAAATCACGGAACGGCGGCGAACCCGGCGGTCGTGATCGGCGCGGCCGCGCTCGTGATCACCCTGGTCGCGCGCTGGCTCGGCCGATCGGTGCGCAGGCACCAGACCCGCCGCGTCCACCTGACCCATCAGCAGCAGGCCACACGGGACGACGCGGGCGCCGACATCGTGCGGGCCTGCTTGGTGCTGGCGGTCCTGTGTCCCGTAGTGTTCGTCACGCTGTACGAGGTGTTCCACGCCGGCACCGGCTGAGGACACCGGAGTTGCAGCGGGTTTAGCGGCGCGACAACCGGGGACGGCAGCGGTGGGGCGGCCGTCCCCTCCCCGTGCACAGCCAGCCAGGTCCGCAGCAGTCGGCCAGAGGGAGCTCGACGACGGTGCTAGAGGTACGACCAGCGGTCAGCGAAGACCTGCCGGCTTTGACCGAGGCGTTCAAGCAGCCCCACTACTTCCAGGAACGCATCGCCCGCCAGCCCCACCTCGGCGTGCTCTTCGTCGCCGAGCACACCGACGACACCGCGACCCGCGTGGCCGGGGCCGCCTTCCTGCGGATGCTGCCGGCCGAGGAGTGGGAGCTGCGCGAGCACCTGCGCAACGTGCCGATCCTGAGCCACCTGCAGGTCGCGCCGCAGCGCCGCCGCCAGGGCGTGGCCTCGGCGATCATGGACGCGGCCGAGGACTACGCGCGGGCGAAGGGGCGGGCCCGGATCGCGCTCGGCGTCACCCTCACGAACGCGGCGGCCCGGCGGCTGTACGCCAACCGGCAGTACGTCGAATGGGACTTCGGCCCGGTCAACGCCATGGTGGTGGAGTGGGACGAGGCGGGCCGCAAGCACTTCGGCGTCGAGCGGTGCCAGATCATGGTCAAGGCGCTGCCGGCTCCGGCGACGGCGGGCTTCGGCAAACGCCCACAAATGCGACTTATCCTCGCGTAGCGTCGCCCCCATGGCGGGATCCGGGCGGGACGCGCTACTGAAGGTCGCGAACGTGACCAAGCGGCACGAGCGGGAGCTGGTCGTCGCCGAGCAGGTGCGGAGCCTCGCCGGGGACGGGATGGAGACCGTGGTGACCGAACGGCGGCTCATGGACGCGGCGATCAGCCGGGCCACCGAGCGCTTGATGGCGGAACTGGAGGACCAGTCCCGACTGGTCCGTTAGGGCAGAACTTCCCGGATTGACTTGCTTCGACCCCCGGTCCCACCGGCAGACTGGGCCGGTGCATCACCGCCGGCCCGCCGCCACCTCGGTGCTGCCGCTCGTCGTCGGCCTCGTGCTGGTCCTGCTGGGCGGCGTCGGGCTGGCCCGCATGGTCTGGGACGACGCCATCAACACGTCGTCCGACTCGCCCGCCACGGACCGCATCGACCGCAACGCCGACCGGGCGGACCGGGCCACCGACCCGCGCGCGGCCCGCTGCGGCGGCGCCGCGCTGAGCGCGCCCCGGGAGCTGCGCGGGGTGTGGATCACCACCGTCGAGAACATCGACTGGCCCAGCCGGCCCGGGCTCCCCGTGGACCAGATCAAGCAGGAGTACCTCGGCTGGCTCGACCTGGCCCAGCAGCGCAACCTCAACGCGGTCTTCGTGCACGTGCGGCCCAGCGGTGACGCGCTGTGGCCGTCCGACTTCGCGCCCTGGTCGGAGTGGATCACCGGGGTGCGCGGCCAGGGCCCCGGCTTCGACCTCATGCAGTGGATGATCGACGAGACGCACCGGCGCAACCTCGAGTTCCACGCCTGGTTCAACCCGTACCGCGGCAGCCAGCCAGCCCCCTCCGGGGCCGGCTCGGACATCAACAAGCTCGCCCCCGACCACCCGCTGCGCAAGCACCCGGAGTGGGCGGTGGTCTACCCGTCGGCCGGCACCACCGGCAGCCGCCTGCACTTCAACCCGGGCATCCCCGAGGCGCGGCGGTTCGTCGAGGACTCGATGCTGGAGGCGGTCAAGAAGTACGACGTCGACGGCGTGCACTTCGACGACTTCTTCTACCAGTACCCGGTGGCCAAGCAGGACTACCCGGACGACGCGGCCTACCAGCAGTACGGCGGCGGCAAGAGCAAGGCCGACTGGCGCCGCGACAACGTGAACACGCTCGTCAAGGAGATGAGCGAGCGGATCAAGCAGCTCAAGCCGTGGGTGAAGTTCGGCATCAGCCCGTTCGGCATCTGGCGCAACGACGGCACCGACCCCGCCGGCTCGCCGACCCGCGGCCTGCAGAGCTACGACGACGTCTACGCCGACACCCGGCTCTGGGTGCAGCAGCAGTGGCTGGACTACATCGTCCCGCAGCTGTACTGGAACATCGGCTTCGACGTCGCCGACTACGCCAAGCTCGTGCCCTGGTGGGTCAATGTCGTCAAAGACACGAGGGTGCAGTTGTACATCGGGCAGGCCGACTACCGCGTCGGGCAGGCCGGCCCGTGGTCGGACCCGGCCGAGCTCGACCGCCAGCTCGCCCTCAACCGCAAGTACGCCCAGGTCACCGGCAGCGTCCACTTCAGCGCCAAGAACCTGCGGGCCGACACGCTCGGCTCGGTCGCCAAGTACTCCGGCGACTTCTACGCCACGCCCGCGCTGCCGCCGGTGATGAAGTGGCTGCCGAACAACGCCCCGGCCGCGCCCGCCCTGTCGAGCGGGTCCGACGGCGACAACGTGAAGCTGAGCTGGAAGGGCAAGGGCGCCTCGGCGGCCGTGTACCGGGTCGAGAACGGCGCGGCGAAGCTCGTCGCGACGCGGCGCGGCGGCGACGGGGAGTTCAGCGGCCCGAAGGGCACCTACTGCGTCACCGAGCTCGACCGGTCCTGGAACGAAAGCCCTCCCGCGGGGTGAGCCCCGCTCATCCGGGTGGCCCGAAGGCTGGCCGCCATGAGCAGCTTCATCTCGGACCAGGACTTCACGACGCCGGCGCACATCCGCCTGGAACCGGTCGAGCCCGAGCGGCCCGCCGGTCGCGGCGCGCGGAACCTGCCGCTGACCATCGTCTTCCTCGCCGCGGTGTGGCTCGTGGTGTCGGCGGTGCCGTTCGGCTACATCGGGGCCGGTCGCTACGACGCCTTCTGGAGCGACGCGGTCACCGGCATCGCCCTGGCCGTCACGACAATCATCCGGCTGCTCAACCCCCACGCGGCCGGCTTCACGCCGATCATCGGCGGCCTGGCCGGCTGGTTGCTCGTGGCGCCGCTGGTGCTGCAGTACGGCTGGTCGGCGTCCACCGCCAACGACGTCGCCGTGGGGGTGCTGATCCTGACCTGCGCCGCGCTCGGACCGGACGAGAAACCCTGAAACGCGGGCGGGCCGCCCCGGTGAGGGGCGGCCCGAACTCCGTCGCGGTGGTTGAGCGGTGAGTGATCAGCGGTCGAACGTGTCGGCCACGTCGTGCCCGGCGTCCTTCACGTGGTCACCGGCCTGCTTGGCCTTCGCGGCGGCGCGCTCAGCGGCGCCCTCGGCCTGCAGCCGCTCGTTGTCCGTGGCGTCGCCGTACTTCTCCTTGGCGGCACCCTTGAGCTCTTCGGCCTTGTGCTCGACCTTGTCCGTGAAACTCATTGTCGGTCCCTTCCACGTTTTCGGTCACGCCTTGCTGATTACTGGTTGCCCGGCCCTGCGGGCCCGCAAACGCAGCCGCCGTGCCACCGTCGTCACACCGGTCAGGACGAACGACAGTGCGATGCCCAGCCCGGCGGCCGCGAACGGGTTGTCGGTGAACACGTTGCCGCCCAGGTAGCCCAGGCCGACCACGTAGATGCTCCACAGCAGCGCGCCGACGCCGAGCGCGGGCAGCAGCCGGTGCCGCGGGAACTGCGCATACCCGCTGACCAGCGCGACGGTGGTGCGCCCGAGCGGCACGAACCGGCCGCCGGCGACGATCGCGCCGCCGTGCCGCTCGAGCAGCCGCGCCACCCATCCGACGGCCTTCCAGTAGCGCTCGTTGCGCAGGAACCGCTCCACCAGGCGCCGCCCGCCGCGCCGCGCGACCTCGTGTACGACCACGTCGCCGATGAACACCGCGGTGACCGAGGCCAGCAGCACGGCGGCCACGTGCAGGTGCCCGTTCGCGGCGAGCGCCCCGCCCGCGATCACGCTCGTCTCCGCCGGTACCGCCGGAATCACACAATCCAGCACCAGCAGCACGAAGATCACGA
Organism: Dactylosporangium sp. NPDC049140; assembly: GCF_040648435.1. Classification (NCBI taxonomy): domain Bacteria; kingdom Bacillati; phylum Actinomycetota; class Actinomycetes; order Micromonosporales; family Micromonosporaceae; genus Dactylosporangium; species Dactylosporangium sp. NPDC049140. Next base: position 290,302 of record NZ_JBEZDS010000007.1, read on the forward strand.
GGTACGCCCAACCGGCCATCGACTCCATGCCATCTACCGTGCCGTCCGGCGGTCGCGGAATCAGCGGTGCCAGCCCGCCGATCCACAGGGGGGTTTCCCCTACCCGTAGGTGTTTCGGGCCACGAACTCGGTGAAGACCCGGGGATCGTGGAACGCGGTCAGCTCCCGGATCAGGCCGCCCTCGACCCGCACGACGCCGACGGCGAACGGGCGCTCCCCGGACTCGCCCGGCGGCGTGTGGTACACGACCATCGCCGGGTCGCGGTTGGCCCGCGTGAGTTCGGCGCGGATGCGCCCGACGTGGAACGGCGAGCCGGGCGGGACGCTGCTCAGCAGCGTGGCGGCGATGGCGTCGCGGCCGAGGTACCACATCGGCAGCGGCGGCATCACGGCGCGCGCCTCGTCCGCGAGCAGCCTCGCCATGCCCTGCACGTCGGCGCGCTGGAAGGCCTCGACGTACCGCCGTAGCACCTCCTGCTCGTCCGGGTCGGGGCCGCGCTCGGGCGTCCAGTCCTCGCCGCGCTCCGGCAGCCGCTCCCGCAGGGTGGCCCGGGCCCGCTGCAGGGCACTGTTGACCGCCGGGGCCGTGACGTCGAGCAGCTGCGCGGTCTCGGCCGCCGACCAGCCGAGCACGTCCCGCGCGACGAGCACGGCCCGCTGCCGCGGCGGCAGGTGCTGCAGGGCGGCCAGGAACGCCAGCTCCACCGTCTCCCGGGCGACCGCGCGGGTCTCGGGGTCGGCGTCGAGCACCCGGTCGGGCAGCGGCTCCAGCCAGGCCACCTCGGCGCGCGGAGGGAGGTCGACGCCGGGGCTGGACGGCGGGCCGAGGTCCATGGGCAGAATCCGCCGCTGGGCGCTCTTGAGCACGTCGAGGCAGGCGTTGGTGGCGATGCGGTACAGCCACGCACGCACCGACGAGCGGCCCTGGAACGCGTCCCAGCCCTTCCAGGCACGCAGGAACGTCTCCTGCACCAGATCCTCGGCCTCGTGGAAGGAGCCGAGCATCCGGTAGCAGTGCAGCTCCAGCTCCCGCCGGTGCGGCTCGAGTTCGGTCAGGTCCATGTGAGCCCCTTCGTCGCAGCGTGCGAGATTAAGACGATGTGGGCGGAGTTTCGTGAGCGCGTGATCCTGGAGGACGACGCGATCCTGGTGCTGGACAAGCCGGTCGGGGTCTCCGTAATGGGCGAGCGGCACGAGTCCGACCTGGTGCGGATGGCGGCCGACGCGGGCGAGCAGCTGTTCCCGGCGCACCGCATCGACAAGGTCACCTCGGGCGTGATCCTGTTCGCGAAGGACCTGGCCGTGCACGGCGGGCTCACGCGGCAGTTCAACAAGCGCACGGTGGAGAAGGCGTACCTGGCGGTCACGGCCCCGGGCGGGCTGCCGGCCACGGGCCGCATCGACCTGCCGCTGAGCGTCGGCCGCAAGAACCGGGTCCGGATCGCGGCGCCACGGGAGAGCATCGTGCTCAAGGATGACACCTGGACCGTGCCGGCGTCGGCGGTGTTCGACACCGTCCCGACGTACCCCTCGACGACCACGTTCGCGGTGCGCACCCAGACCGGCGAGCGCGCGCTGCTGGAGGCGTACCCGCACACCGGCCGCCGCCATCAGATCCGCGTGCACCTGGCCTGGGTCGGCCACCCGATCGTGGGCGACCCGCTCTTCGAGAAGAGCCCGGCCGGCCGCACGTACCTGCACTCCTGGCGCCTGTCCTTCGACCACCGCGGCGAGCGGGTCACCGTGGAGGCGCCCATGCCCGAGGAGTTCGCCCTCTAGGACAGCACCGCGCCCAGGGCGAGCAGGATCGCCAGGCTGTTGGTCAGGCAGTGCGCGGCGATGCTGATCCGCACGCTGCGTACCCGCAGCATGATCGCGATGAGCAGCAGCTGGGCGACGAACACGAAGACGAACTTCTCCGGCTGCCAGTAGTGCTGCAGCGCGAACAGCCCGGCCGAGGTGACGACCGCGAGGGCGCCACGCACGGGCAGGCGGGGCAGCAGGTAGGCCCGGAAGTACAGCTCCTCCACCGCGGGGTTGAACAGCCCGTCGACCGCGAGGGTGAACAGCAGCGTGCCGACCATGGTCGAGACCGGGAACGCGTCGGAGTCCGGCGGCAGGAGCCAGGAGGCCGGGTACCGGTCGAGGATCCGCTGCTCCAGGGGTGCGAGCAGGACGACGAGGCCGACGGCCATCGCGGTCACGCAGGGCAGGATCGTGAGGTACAGCCGCAGCGGGAGCTTGCGCCGGAACGCCAGGATGCCGGGCAGCCCGCGCCAGGACCAGCCGGCCGCGCGCAGCAGCAGGCCGAGCTCGATCGGGGTCAGCACGAACGCGAAGGCCAGGGTGAGCGCGAACTGCGGCGGCAGGTGCCAGGCCCGCACGAGCGGCCCGAGCGCGAGCGCGGCGGCGAAGGTCGCGGCGGCCGGGAGCAGGTGCAGCGCGAGTACCGTAGGCCACGTCATCCTGGTTCGCCGGGTGTCCGCGGCCTGCGTCAGGACGGTCGTCGTCATAGACCCGACGCTATGGAATCGGCCGCGGCCGTCCCAGCCTGCTGAGCGGAGTCTTCGGGGTAGTGCCCGCCCTACCCCGCGACCTCAGGCGGGCACCATTGACGCACGGCGAAGTCGGTCAGGGGCGCCAGCGCGGACATGAGCGCGGCGCCCTTCGGCGTGAGGGCGTACTCCACCGACGGCGGCACGGTCGGGAACACCGTGCGCTCGACCAGCCCGTCGCCCTCCAGCGTGCGCAGGGTGCGGGTGAGCATCCGCTGGCTGATCCCCTCGATCGCCCGGTGCAGCTCGTTGAACCGGTAGGCCCGCCGGGCCAGCAGCGAGAGCACCAGCAGCGTCCAGCGGTCGCCGATGCGGCGCACGACCGCGGTCACCGGGCAGCCGTCGTACTCGGCGACGGGCACACGCGTGTGCGTATCCAACATCAAAGTGCCTCCTTACGCGCCTGCCGCCAGCGTACTGAGATCGAGGCATGAGCCCCAGAACAGTGGTGATCGCCGGCGGGACCGACGGGATGGGCCGGGCGACCGCGCTCGCCCGGCACGAGCGCGGCGACAGCGTGTACGTCATCGGCAGCAGCGCCGCCAAGGGCCGCACGCTGCCGTCCGGCATCGCCTTCCTCCAGGCCGACCTGAGCTCGGCGGCGGCCGTCCGCGACGTGGTCGCCGAGCTGACCGGCCGGCTGACGGCCCTCGACGCGCTGGTCCTGTGCGCCAACCGGCTCAGCCCGCGCCGGCGGGAGACGCCGGAGGGCCTCGAGTACACCTTCGCGCTCTACTTCCTGGCCCGCCACCGGCTCGGCGAGGGCCTGCGCCCGCTGCTGGAGGCGGCCCCGCGGCCGGTCATCGTGAACGTCGCCGGGGTCGGCGTGACCAAGGGCGAGATCGCGTGGGACGACCTGCAGCTGCGCGCGGGGTACTCGATGGTGCGGGCCCAGATGCAGGCGGGCCGGCTCAACGACCTGCTCGGCGCCGGCTACACCGGCAAGGCGCGCTACGTGCTGTACCACCCCGGCTTCACCCGCAGCGGGGACCGCACGCCGCTGGGTCCGCTGGCCCGGGCCGCGCTCGGGGTGCTGTCGCGACTGGCGGCGCGCCCGGTCGCGGAGTCGGCCGCCCCGATCGTGGCGCTGCTCGACGACCCGCCCGCGGCCCAGCTCACCGCCCTGGACCGCGGGAAGGAGCTGCCGCTGTCGCTACCGACCCTGGCCCCGGCCGCCGCCGCCCGGCTGCGGTCGGTGGTGCAGGGCGAGGCGTTCGCGTAGGACGAGCGGGGCCAGGGCCAGCCCGGCCAGCGCCCAGACGGCGAGCACCGCGGCGGTCTCCAGGGGCCGCCAGGAGCCGCCGATCTCGACCGCCACCGCGTCGGCCGGGAGCAGGGCCGAGCGCATGCCGAGGCCGAGCCAGTACACCGGGAAGGCCTGCGCGATCCCCTGCACCCAGCCGGGCAGCGCGGTGATCGGGTAGAAGATGCCCGAGATGCCGATGACCGCGAGCACCGGCAGCGTCAGCAGGCCCTGGCCGCGCACGGTCGGGAACAGCGCGCCGAGCACGGCCCCGATCGGCAGGGTGGCGAGCAGGCCCAGGGCGAGCACCCAGGCGACGGTCGCCGCGTCCGGGGTCCGGGCCGGCGGGATGATCAGCAGCGCCGGCCCCAGGAAGATCGCGAGGTCCACGAGCAGGCCGAGCGCGACGGCGAGGACCTTGCCGACGAGGTACGCCCGCACGCCGCCCGGGGTCGCCCGGGCCCGCAGCAGGGTGCCGTCCTCGCGGTCGGCGGTCAGCTGCTGGCTCATGGTCACCATGGCCATCGACGCGTTCATGCCGAGGATCGAGGGCAGGACCAGGGCGCCCAGCGGGACGCTCGCGCCGCCGAACGTACGGTGGCGCAGAAAGTACAGCGTGACAAGCATCAGCGCGGGCCAGAAGCAGTGGTTGAACAGGTCGGCGGGGTTGGTCAGGGACTGGCGCAGCTCGATGCGGCCGCGCGCCCAGCCCAGGCGCAGCGCGTTCACCGCCGCACCAGCCCGAGGTAGGTGGTCTCGAGCGAGGACCGGCGGATCTCCAGGTCCTGCACCGCCTCCCCGAAGCGGCCGAACAGCTCGAACGCGAAGCGGGTCGGGTCGGGGGTCGTCTCGGCGTACGGCCGGCCGTCGATGCGCCAGCGCACCTCGTCGGGGCCGGCCAGCTCGGCGGCCGTCCCGTCGGCGATCACCCGGCCGGCGTCGAGGATCACGATGTGCGCGGCGAGGCGCTCGGCCTCGTCCAGATCGTGCGTCGTGAGCAGTACCGTGCTGCCGTGCTCGGCGGTGACCTGCCGCACGAGGTCGTGGAACTCGCGCCGGGCGTGCGGGTCGAGGCCGGCGGTCGGCTCGTCGAGGAACAGCACCTCGGGCCGGCCGACGAGCCCGAGCGCCAGGTCGAGCCGGCGGCGCTGCCCGCCGGAGAGGGTGGCGATGCGCTGCCGGGCCTGGTCGCCGAGGCCGACGGCGGCGAGGAGCTCGTCGGGGTCCCAGGCGCGGGCGGCGTAGTACCGCGCCTGGTGGGCGAGCAGCTCCCGGACCCGCCACTTCGCGTGGTCGCGCCACGACTGGAGCACGATCCCGACGCGGGCCCGCCACCGCTCGTCGCCGCGCGCGGGGTCGGCGTCGAGCACTGTCGCCCGCCCGCCGGTCCGCGTCCGGAAGCCCTCGAGGATCTCGATGGTGGTGCTCTTGCCGGCCCCGTTGGGCCCGAGGAGCGCGAGGACCTCCCCGCGGCGCCCCTGGAAGGTGACGCCCTGCAGGACGTCCTGCTCGCCGCCGTACCGCATCCGCAGCTCTTCGACCTCGATGGTTTCCATATTTGCGAACGTAGAAATCTCGCTCGTCTCTGGTCAATCGAACGTTGCATCCGGCTGCCAGGAATTGCATAGGATTGCAATGGGTTCGGGTCTAATGCAACGATGGGGCCATGCCGGGGGCGCGACTGACACGGGAGGACCGCGAGCGGATCGCGGCCGGGCTTACCGACGGGCTCGACTACGCGGAGATCGCGCGGCGCCTGGGCCGCCCCACGTCGACGGTCTCCCGCGAGGTGGCCCGGAACCTGCGCACCGGCGGCTACCGCGCGGAGCAGGCCCACCAGTCGACGCTGCGCCGCCGGGGGCGCCTGCCGGCCGCGCCCGAGCGCCCGCGGGACGGCGACTTCGAGCAGCGCTTCGCCTCGCTCATGGTGGAGACGGGGCTGCCGCGGATGGCGGCGCGGGTGCTGCTGGCGATCGTCACCACCGACGCGGGCGCGCTGACCGCCGCCGAGCTCGTCCAGCGCCTGCACGTGAGCCCGGCCTCGGTGTCGAAGTCCGTCGCCTACCTGGAGTCGCTCGACATCGTGCGACGGGAGCGGGCGGAGGGCCGGCGGGAGCGGTACGTCATCGACGACGACGTCTGGCTGCGCACCTGGATGACCAGCGCCCAGGCGCACGCGAAGTGGGGCGCGGCGGCGCGCGAGGGGGCCGCGCTCCACGGGGCGGACTCCCCCGCCGGGATGCGGCTGGAGCGGATGGGGCGGTTCTTCGACTCGCTCAGCCAGGACATGAGCGCCGACTACGACCCGGCGGTCGCCGACGACATGCTCACCGTGATCGCGGCCCTGGTCCACGCCGGTGGGCCGTGTGCTCCCGATGCGCTGGCCGGGGCCCTGGGCTGGCCGGATGCCCGGGTGGCGGCGGCGCTCTCCCTGGCGGCCGAGCGGCCCGACTTCGCCGATCCGGTGACGCCGAAGCCGCTGCCGGACGGGCGGTATCTGGCCGTCGCCAACGAACAGCGCCTCGCGTCTCGCTCAGTTTCGAAATGAAACGGCCCCCGCCGGGCGGCGGAGGCCGTTCCTCTGTGTAGGGCGTGCGCGGCTCAGCCCGTGAAGGACTCGCAGCGCGCGCCGGAGTTGGTGTTGTTGCCGCGGCCCGGGTGGGCGGCGTCGGTGCCCGCGCCGCAGTCCAGGGTGTCGTTGCCGCTGCCCGCGGTCACCGCGTCGGCGCCGGCGCCGGTCGAGACGTTGTTGTTGCCGTTGCCCGCGTCGACCGTGTCGTTGCCCGCGCCCGTCGCGATGGTGTCGTTGCCCGACTCCGTGTGGACGGTGTTGTCGCCGCCGCCCGCGTTCACCACGTTGTTGCCGCCGCCCGCGTCGATCCAGTCGTTGCCGTCGGCCGTGGTGATGGTGTCGTTGCCCGGGCCGGTCGTGATGCAGTCGGTGCCGCCGTTGCCCTCGACCACGTCGTTGCCGCCGCGGCCCAGGATGAGGTCGTTGCCGCCCGTGCCGGCCAGGCGCTCGTTGCCCGTGCCGCCGACGACGACGTTCTGCACCGCGATCCCGGCGCACGCCCCCGCGGGCTGGCTCGCCGCGCGGACCTGGACCGGGCCCGTGGAGGCGATGCCGGTCAGCGCGTCGTCGTAGGTGACCGAGCCCCCGGCCGCGACCGTGAGCAGGATCGGCTGGGACTTCACCGCCACGGTCACGACCGCCGGCTCGCCCGACAGTGTCGCGACGCGGTCGGCGCCCACGGAGTAGACGCCCGCGCCCAGGGCGATCGTCGCCGCGCGGCCGTCGAAGTGCACCTGCAGCGGGGCCGCGCCCGCGCCGACGGTGAAGGTCAGGCCCGGCTCGACGGTGACCGTCCGGCCGGCCCGGTCGAGGATGCGGCCGCCGGTGAAGTCGTCGCCGGCCGTGCCCGGGTGCGGGTCGACCGCGTCGTACACGCCGTCGTCGTCCGCGTCGGGGTCGGGCACCGTGCAGGCGATGGTGCCGGCGCGCAGCGCGTGGCCCTCGTCGTTGGTGTCGTCGGACCACCAGACGCGCTTCTGGCCGGCCACGCACTCCGACTGCGGCGCGACCGCGAAGCCCTCGTTGTTGTAGTTCGGCATGCCGGCCGGGCGCTCGTACACCTTCGTCACCGCGAGCTTGCCCGAGGTGTCGACGTCGAGGGTGGCGGTGCGGCCGCCGCAGGTGTCGTCGCAGGCCGCCCAGATCGGGCCGGTCTCCGGCTCGTACTGCAGGTCCATCACGCTCACGAAGCCGCTCGCGATGGTGGCGACGCGGGTGTACGAGCCGTCGCCGGACAGCGCGTACGCGTAGATGGAGCCGTTCGCCTCGAGCCCGACGAGGAACAGGCCGCCGCCGTGGTTCGGGTAGGTCGCCGGGTCGTACGCCGCGCCCGTGTGCTCGTCGCGGAAGCCCTTCGCGGTCAGGTACGAGTCCGGGACGAAGGTGATGCCCTCCAGTCCGCTGTTCGCGGCGACCGGCGGCAGGTCCGCGGTCAGGTTCCACTCGCTGGTGATCGCCCCGGTGGCCGGGTCGAAGCGCTCGACGGCGGGCCGGCTGACGCCGCTGTTGGCGTTGTCGCGCTCGGTGGAGAGGTAGATCGCGCCGTTCGCGAGCGTCACGCCCTCGGCATCGGGGTCACCGGTGCCGCCCGGGTAGTGCAGCGTGTACGTGGCCGCCGGGCTCCATTGGGTGCCGTCCCAGCTCAGGCGGTACAACGTGCCGGGCCCGTTCTTGACGGCCCAGAGCGCTCCCCGGTCATAGAAGAGCCCGGAGATGTTGCCGCCGAGCACGTTGGCGGCGTCGGCCGTCGTCACCGCGGAGCCGCCCGGCCAGGGCAGCGCCGGCGTCTGGCCCGGGCACGCGTTGGCCGTGCCCTTCGTGGCGGCGGTCGTGGTGGCGAAGTCGCCGGTGCCATCCGGGCAGCGGCCGTACGTCGTGGCCGCGTGCGCCGTCCAGGAGTACGAGTCGACAAGTGCGCCGCCCGCGGTGAACAGCCGCGCGGAGTCGGCGCCGCCGAGGCCGAACACCGGGTCGACGTCCAGCGCCACGAACCCGCCCCCGGCCAGCGTCGTGCCGGCCGCGATGGTGAAGACGTGGGTGTCGTCGTTGTCCTTGAGTACCCAGCCGGACAGGTCCACCACGCCCGCGCCGGTGTTCGTCAGCTCGATCCAGTCGCCGGGGGTGCCGCCGTTGGACTCGACCTCGTTGATGCGCACGGTCGCCGCGCCCGGCTCACGGCAGTCGTTGGCCGCGCCGCGCGTCGAGGACGTGGTGGCCCGGAACTCGCCGGTGCCGTCGGGGCAGCGGCCGTAGGTGGTGGCCGCGTGCGCGGTCCACGAGTAGGAGTCGACGAGGGTCGCGCCGTCCGGGAGGTACAGCCGCGCGGAGTCGGCCGCCCCGAGCCCGAAGGCGCTCTCCACGTCCACCGGCAGGAAGGCGCCCGCGCCCAGCGTGGTGCCCGCGGCGATCGTGTAGACGTGGGTGTCGTCGTTGTCCCTGACGACCCAGCCGGACAGGTCCACGGGCGCGGTGCCGGTGTTGACCAGTTCGACCCAGTCGCCCGGCGTGCCGCCGCTGGACTCGACCTCGTTGATGCGGACGGCCGGCCCGTCGGCCGCCTGGGCCGCCGGCCCGAGCGCGACCAGCGGCGCCGCGGCGAGCACCGCGGCGATGAAGAGGGTTTTCGTGCGCACGAGCGCAGCGTCGGCCACGGCGGCGAACCGCACGTGAACGGCGCGCGAACGGCCCGCAGGTCAGGCCGTTCGGGGGAGCGTGCCGTCCCCGGCCTGGCGCCGCCGTCGGCGGGTGAATCGAGCGTGACATGTTGCTTTGATGACTACATAGCAACACGTGCCGCGGGCATCAGGAGTCCAGCTTCGCGACCAGGCGCGCCAAGTCGTCCAGCTCCGCCGGTGACAGGGCCAGCATCTGCGGCGGCGGCTGGGTCAGGATCGCCTCGGCCCGTGCGGCCTCGCTGCGGCCCAGGTCCGTCGTCGTCACCAGTTTCGCCCGGCGGTCCGACGGGTGCGGCTCCCGGCGCACGAGCCCCCGCCGCTCCAGATCGTCCACGACCAGTGTGGTGTACGGCGCATCCGTCTGCAGCCGCGCGGCCAGTTCGCGCATGGTCAGCGGCGAACCCGCCAGGCGGCGCAGGGCCTTGATCCGCACGAAACTCAGGTCCAGCGCCTCGCAGACCTCCTTGCGCCGGTCGTGGCGCTCGTGGACGAGGGCCAGCATCGCGCGCCAGACCGTGCCGGCGCGTTCGGCATCCGCTTCAGACATCGACGAGCTCCGCATCGGGTTGTCGGCGTTTCGCCCAGGTACCGGTCGTGAGCGTACCGACGACGAGGATCGCGGCGCCGCACCCGGCGATGATCCACCATCCCGTGTGGCTGGCCGGGCTGAAGCCGGCCGACATCGTTCGGCCGTGCAGGCCCGCGGTGACCACGGCGCCCAGGATCGCGATGCCCAGGACCGAGCCGAACTGGCGGCTGGTCGAGGCGAACGCCGCGGCCACTCCGGCCTGGGCCACCGGCAGGCCCGAGACGGCGGTGACGGTGATCGGCGGGTTGACCATGGCGAAGCCGATGCCGAAGGCGACGTACGCGGCCAGAATCCACGGCAGCGGGGTGTCCGCCGTGAGCCCGCTGAGCAGGACCCCGCTGGCCAGGATGCCCGCGCCGCCGACCAGCAGTGACGGGCGCGGGCCGCGGGAGCCGACCAGCCGGCCCGAGAGGGGGCCGAGGACCACCGTGATCGCGGCGATCGGCAGGGTGAGCAGGCCCGCGCGCAGCGGGGACAGGCCGCGGACGTCCTGCAGGTACAGCGTGTTGAGCAGCAGGAAACCGGCCAGCGCCCCGAACGCGGCGACGGCGATCGCGGTGGCGCCGGCGAACGGGGGGCTGCGGAAGAGCGTGATGTCGACCAGCGGCTCGGGGCGGCGCGGCTCGACCAGCAGGAGGGCCACCAGCGCCAGCAGGGCGACCAGGCCGACCAGCGGCTGGTGCTCGATGATGGCGAAGGTGGCGCTGGCCAGCAGGACCAGCACGATGACCTGACCGGGCACGTCGACGCGGCGCGGGCGCGGGGCCCGCGACTCGGGCACGAACAGGGCGCTGAGGACGATCGCGGCGATGCCGATCGGCACGTTGATCCAGAAGATCGTGCGCCAGCCGACGGTCTGGACGAGCAGGCCGCCCACTACCGGGCCGAGCGCCATGCTGATGCCGACGACGCCGGCCCACACGCCGATGGCGCGGGCGCGCTCGCGGCGGTCGGTGAACACGTTTGTGATGATCGACATGGCGACGGGGTTGAGCATCGAGCCGCCGATCGCCTGCACCACGCGGAACGCGATCAGCCAGCCCAGCGTCGGGGCGAGCCCGCACAGCAGCGAGCCGATCGAGAAGACCACCAGGCCGGTCTGGAAGACGCGGCGGCGGCCGAGGCGGTCGGCGGTCGACCCGCCCAGGATCAGGAGGCTGGCCAGGACGAGCGTGTACGCGTCGATCGCCCACTGCAGGCCCGACAGCGGCGCGTCCAGGTCCCGCCCGATCGCCGGCACCGCGATGTTCACGATGGTGTTGTCGAGGCCGACGATGAGCAGGCTCAGGCAGCAGATGCCGAGGATGAGCAGGCGCCGGCCACGTGATTGTACGACCATAATAGTTATGTTCGTACAACAAAGTGTCCGGCGCCAGCGCTGGAGCCCTACTGCGGCTCAGATCACCATCTAGTTGGTCCCGCCCGGGTTGCCGCCGTTGGGCATGCCGCCGCCGTTGGCCTGCTCCAGGGCCGTATCGGTGATCGTGGTGGCGGTGACGGTCGTGCCGTCGACGGTGCCGACGACGGTCACGGTGTCGCCGGCCTTGACGTCGGCGACCTGGTCGTTGCCGTTGTCGACGGTCGTGGCCGAGCCGATGACGAACGTCGTCGCGTGCCCGTCGGCGCTCTTGGCGGTGATCGAGGTGGTGCTGATCTCGGTGACCGTTCCGCTCTGGAGGCGTTTCGTGGTGTACCCACCATTGCCGTCGGAGGCCGTGAAGTCCCCGTAGAGCGCGCCGGAGAGGCCGCCCGCCCCGCCGCCGAAGCCGCCGCCCCGGCCGCCCGGGCCACCCTGGCCGCCCTGGCCGTTGGCGCCCCCGGGCCCGGCCTGCGTCGTCGTCGACGAGGAGTCGCCGCTCGCGGCCTTGATGACGGCGAACCCGCCGCCGCCGATGACAAGGGCCGCGACGACGCCGACGACGATCATCTTGACCTTCGAGGACTTCGCCGGGGGCGCCGGGGCCGCCGCCGGCGCGAGTCCGGCGGCGGCCTGGGGCCGGGCCGCATCCGCCCAGACCGGGGCGGCGGCGGGCGGCTGCGGGTCGGTGGTCTGGCTGCTCATGACGTGGCTCCCTGAATCCGGCGGCCCCGCTGCTAGGAGCCGCTCACGAGTAACCATCGCGGGGCTGCCTGGCACGGGGCCGTCCGAATCTTTGGAGCCACCTGTGAACCGATCAGACCGCCACGAGCTCGGGCTCGGCCGCCTCGACGGCGGGCCGGCGACCCTTGCGCAGCGCGGCGATCCCGGCCAGGGCCAGGCCCGCGACCGCCCACACGACGAGCACGAGCACGTGCGGCCCGGCGCCGGCGCCGTCGAAGAAGGCGGTGCTGCGCAGCAGCGACCCGGCCGCGCCCGGCGGCAGGTACTGCCCGAGCGCCCCCCAGCCCGACGGCAGCATCTCCGGCGCGCTGGTCAGGCCCGAGAGCGGGTTGCCCAGCAGCATCATGGTCGCCGCGCCGAGCGCGAGCCCGGCCGTGCCGAGCAGCGCCTCGAGGCCCAGGATGGTCAGCGCCGTGGCGGCGATGGACAGCGCGACGACACCGCTGTTGACCCAGTAGTCGCCGTCGAGGGAGCCCAGCCAGTACTGCAGGATCGCCACGAGCGCGAACCCGCCCGTCACGGAGAAGGCGAGCGCGCCCGCAACCCGGCGCCCGGTGCCCACGATGAGGCTGGTGAGCAGGCCCGCGGCGGCGATGCCGCCGAGGACCAGCGGCAGCGCCCCGGCCGCCAGCCCGGCCCCGCGGGGGTCGTCGACCGGCAGCGGCACGAGGTCGCGCACGGCCGCCTCGCCAGGGGTCGCGCTCAGGCCCTGGGCGACCTGCTGGAGCGCCTGGGCGACGGCCGGGCTCGCCGCGGAGGCGACGATGAGCTGGGGCTTGCCGCTGGTGAGGTCGATCGCGCCGTACACCTCGCGGTCGCGGATCAGCCGCTCGGCCGCGGCTGTGTCGGCGACGGTCCGCACGTCGAACGCGCCCGGCCGCCGGGCCTCGAGCTGCTGGACGAGCTGGGCGGTGGCGGGGGCCGGGCCGGCGACCGCGAGCGGGATGTCGTGCACGCCGGCCCGGGTCGCGGGCCACGCGAACGCCACCATGATGAGGCTGAGCAGTGCCGTGAGCAGCAGGACGACGCCGGCGACCTTCCGCATGACCATCTCCCAAAAGGAACGTTCGTTCGCTATTTTCCTCAGGGTGTACTGCCGCCGCCCGCTCGTCAAGAATGAACGTTCGCTTTACTGTGCGATGCCCGTCACGGCCGGGCGCGCGCGGGCGTGCTCGGACGCGGGCGGCAGCGTGAACGTGAAGCGGGAGCCGCCGCCCGTCTGTTGGACTTCCAGGTCGATGTGGTGGCCTTCGCGTCGCAACCGTTTTGGTTGTCGTGGCGACACGAGGATCGAACGCGTCGTCATGTGCCGGACTTCTTCGCTCGGCAGGCTGACGGCTCGGGTGTCGTGATCGACGTCCGTCCTGACGATCAGATCCAGCAGGCCGACGCGGAGGCGTTCGACGCGACGGCACGGGCCTGCGCCGAAGTGGGCCGGCTGTTTCGCCGCGTCGGTACACCCGATCCGGTGTTGGTGGCGAATCTGCGCTGGCCGGCTCGGTATCGCCATGCCCGTTGTAATGGCCGGCGCGATGTGGTCGCGTCCCTGGTTGGCGTGTTTGCCCAGCCGACCGGGTTGCGACACCCGCTCTGTCGGTCGGCCGATACTGCCTCGGGATGTCTCGTCGGCCCTCGACAGATCACATCATCCGTGCCGATTCGCCGCATTCTCGATGAGATCGAGATCAACGGGTAAAGTTGCCTCGCTGAATTAATCAGCCGTGCTGTGCAACGGCGCCGCTTCCAAGCTGCCACATTTCATAGTTCCCACATTCTGCGGTTATCTCGGCCGCCGCCTGAGCCGCGGTGAAGAAGTCGTCGACCACCGGCGAGGTGCGCGACGCCGCCACCGCGAGGCACACCTGGTCGGGCGCCAGATCCGGGATGGGGACATAGCTGACTTCCGGATGTGAGTAGAACACGGTTGCCGAACGGGCCAGGAACGAGATGCCCCGGCCGGCCGCGACATGTTCGAGTGTCTCGTCCACCCCGCGTACCAGGTATCCGGCGTTAGGGTGCGGGCGCCTGGTGGGCTGCGTGTTCGTGTCCATGTGCCAGACCAGCGGCTCGCCGGCCAGGTCGGCCTCGGTGATGTGCTCCTTGCCGGCCAATCGGTGGCCGGCGGGCAGCACTGCCACACGAGGTTCGGTGTACAGCGGGGTGACGCGCAGGCCGGTCTCGTCGATGGGCAGGCGCACGTAGGCGATGTCGATGCGGCCGTCGAGCAGCATCGCGGCCTGGTCGTCCCATTCGATCCGCTGCACGTCCACGATCACGTTCGGGTGCTGGGTGGCGAACTGCCGTACCGCTGGGGTGACCACGATGCCCGCTCGGAAGCCGACCGTCAGCCGCTGGCTGCCGCGTGCGGCCACGGTCACCCGGTGGCGGACCGCGTGCGCGGTGGCCAGCAGCGGGCCGGCGTCGGTCAGCAACTGCCTGCCGGCGTCGGTCAGCATCACGCCGTGGCTGTCCCTTGTCAGCAGGGGGGTGCCGAGATCCTGTTCCAGGGCGCGGATCTGCCGGCTGAGCACTGGCTGCGCGATGTGCAGCTCATCGGCGGCGCGGCCGAAGTGCAGCTTCTCGGCGACGGCGACGAAGTAGCGCAACTTGCGCAGGTCCAGATCCATGGAGCCTCCCGGTCCGGCGATGCCTCCAGGGTATCGCAACCGCTGAAAGAGGTCTTGGACACCCATTCAGGCCAATGGCACTCTTAATAGGTACCTGATGGGGCCGGAGCGAATTCGGTATAAGAATTCGCCCTCGGACTTGGTAGCGGGGCCCGGAACCGGCACGGGCACATGATGAATTGAGCCAGGCCCGCCGCGTCATTCGACGGCATCGACGACACAACCGTCAACAACGGCGCTCCGACCAGCCGTCGAATACGTCTTATACACAGTCTTGTGCATAAGAACCGAACTGTTTTGGATACTCATCAATTCAACGGAGTGATCGTGGGAAAGCTCGATGGCAAGGTAGCGGTGATCACCGGCGGGTCCACCGGCATGGCACTGGCCGGCGCCCAACTGTTCGTCGAGGAAGGAGCGCATGTCTTCATCCAGGCCCGGCGGCAGGAAGCACTGGACGACGCCGTCAAGTTGATCGGCCGCAACGTCACCGCCGTCCAGGGTGACGCGGCCGAACTGGACGACCTGGACCGCTTGTACGACACCGTCAAGCGGGAAAAGGGCTCGATCGACGTGCTGTGGGCCAGTGCCGGGATGGGCGAACCCGCCGTCCTCGGCGAGATCACTGAGGAACAGTTCCACCGCGCCTTCTGGCTCAACGCGCGCGGCACCCTGTTCACCGTGCAGAAGGCCCTGCCGCTGATCAACGACAACGGCTCGATCTTCATGACCGGATCCAACGCCTCCCTCGGCGCCTTTCCTGGCTGGAGTCTCTACGCGGGAAGCAAAGCCGTCCAGCAGGCCTGGGCCCGTGTCTGGCTCAACGAACTGCGCGACCGCAAGATCCGGGTCAACGTCCTGACCCCCGGCCAGGTCGCCACCGCCAAACAGGAAGAACTGTTCGACGAGGCAACCAGGGACGCATTCGAGTCCCTCATCCCCCGCGGAAAGATGGGCCGCCCCGAAGAAATCGCCACCGTCGCCCTGTTCCTCGCCTCCGACGACTCCAGCTACGTCAACGGCCTGGAACTGGTCACCGACGGCGGCACCACCGCCATCTGAACCACACCAGGAATGCCATATTTTGGCGCCCGCTGCCGTCCGCCGTCGAAATGCAGGGTCACCTCGCGCCTCTCGTCGGCATGCCGCCCTGGGAACTGCACACCGAGGGAGGGTAACGGTCACGGGATGCCCTGGTCCCATGTCCTTGACTTGACCCCCTCTTTTGGGATGGCGGCAGGTTCACGCATCCCAACCTACCGGCGGAAGACGAGCCGGAGGTGCCGGGAAAGGCGCGGCAGTCGGCCCGGAAACGTCGCGGCCGACGCCCTGCGCCTGACCCGGCACGAACGAGACAGAGCGACACCTCGAGAACAGGAAGAGAGCACACCTCATGGGCAGCATCACCCTCATCGGTACGGGGAACATGGCCCGTGCCATCGGCACGCTCGCGGTGGCGGGCGGTAACACCGTCGAGGTCATGGGACGCGATCAGTCCAAGGCCGATTGGCTGGCCAAGGCTCTGGGCGGCGGCTCGACGACGGGCAAGTGGGGCGCCGTCCCGGCCGGGGACATCGTCATCACGGCCCTGTTGTACGACGGTGTCGTTCCGGTCGTCGCCGAGTACGGAGACGCCCTCGCGGGCAAGGTCATCGTCGACATCAGCAACCCCTTCAACGCCTCGTTCGACGGACTGGCCCACAGCGAGGAGACCTCGATCGCGCAGGAAGTCGCCAAGGTGGCCCCGGCCAGCGCCAGCGTGGTGAAGGCATTCAACACCATTTTCCGTAATGTCCTGGAGAAGGGCCGGCCAAACGTCTTCATCGCTGGCGACAATGCGCAGGCCAAGGCGGGCGTGGCGGCATTCATCGAAAGCCTCGGGCTGCGCCCTCTGGACGTCGGCGGCCTGAAAATGGCGCACTGGCTGGAAGGAATGGGCCTGGTCACGGTGGGCCTCGCCGGCAACGGGGTTGGCCACGGAGACTTCGCCCTCGGCGTCAACGAATTTACCGGCTGAGCCCCCGGCGCCGAGCAGCCGGCGAACGGAGCCCCTGGACGCCGGAGGCCTGGAGACGGCGCACTGGCTGGAAGGGACGGGTCTGCTGATGATCAGCCTGGCCCGCCACGGCGTGGGGGACTTCAACTTCGCCCTCGGCGTCAGCAATCTCAGCTGAGCACACCCGCACCACCACTTCTCGCGCCACCTCCTCACTTATAAGGAACAGCAGCATGCGCGTCTTCGTCACTGGCGGGACCGGCCATTCCGGTTCGTACATCGTCCCCGAGCTCATCGCCGCCGGGCACGAGGTCACCGGCCTGGCCCGGTCAGACACGGCCGCGGCGGCGCTGTCCGCGCTCGGCGCGAAGGTACGCCGCGGCGAGCTCGAGGATCTCGACGGGCTCAAGGAGGCGGCCGCGGACTCCGACGGCGTCATCCACGTCGCGCACCGACAGGACCTGCTTTTCTCCGGCGGAATCCACGCCGTGGCCGTCGCGGAGGTCCCAATCATGCTCGCCTACGGTGAGGCATTGGCGGGAACCGGAAAGCCGCTGGTCGCGGCGGGGAGCATCGGCTCGCCCGGGCAGGGATTCCTGGGCCGGATGGCCACCGAGGAGGACCCGGCCCTTCCCAGCGGCGATGAGCACAAGGGCACCCTACGGGCTCGTAACGTCGTGGAGACCACCGTAATCGGCCTCGCCGAGCAGGGCGTGCGGTCTTCGATCGTGCGGTTCGCCAACATCGCGCACAGCACGACCGATCGTGCCGGCTTCCTCCCGACGCTGATCGCGCTCGCGAAGGAGAAGGGCTTCATCGGCTACCCCGGAGACGGCGCGAACCTGTGGAATGCCGTGCACATCCGCGATGTCGCCTCCGTGTTCCGCCTGGCGCTGGAGAAGGGCCCGGCCGGCAGATACTGGCACGCGGTCGACGACGGGGGCATCCCGTTCCGCGAGATCGCCGAGGCCATCGGCAGCCGTCTGGGCCTGCCCGCCGTGAGCGTTCCCGTGGACGAACTGGTGCTGCCGGGATACTTCGGGTTCCTCGCGAACATCGTCACGCAGAGCTACCCGGCGTCCAACCTCGTCACCCGCCGGACCCTCGGCTGGGAACCCGCTCAGCCCCGCCTGCTCGCCGATCTGGACAACGGCCACTACTTCCCCGCCGACTGACCGCAAGGACCCGAATCGCCACGAGTCCGGCACATGACAAGGAGGACGGTTCAGAATATGACCACTGTGGGATTCATCGGCAGCGGCGCCATCGGCAGCACCATCGCGAGGCTCGCTGTCGAGGCCGGGCATCAGGTCGTGCTCAGCAACTCACGCGGTCCCGAAACGCTCGCAGACACGGTCGCGGAACTGGGGCCACGGGCGTCTGCGGCGACCAGCGGGGAAGCCGCAGCGGCCGGTGACATCGTCGTGATCACGGTGCCGGTCAATGCCTTCCCCAACCTGCCCGCCGCGCCGCTTGCCGGGAAAACGATCATCGACACATGCAACTACGGCCCCGAGCGTGACGGGCACATCTCCGAGCTCGACAACAAGTCGCTCACCTCAAGCGAGCTGCTGCTGCGGTACATCCCGGACGCCACGGTCGTGAAAGCGTTCAACAACATCTTCTTCAAGCACCTGCTGTCACTCGCCCGCCCAGCGGGGGCGGCCGACCGCTCGTACCTGCCGATCGCCGGGGACTCCGCGCCGGCGAAGGCGGCGGTGACCGCATTCATCGAATCCATCGGGTACAGCGTGCTGGACGCCGGACCACTGGCCGACAGCTGGCGGCAGGCGACGGGCACGCCGGTATGGGGGACCCCGTACGGGCCGTACTCGAACGAGAAGGGCCAGCCGGCCGGCGAGGACGCCATCCGCGCGGCACTGGCCACCGCAACACGGTAAACCGCGAGTGGACGCGAGCCGCGATACGGTCCGGCTGGGTTATGGCCACGCTCGGTAGGCCGCCGGCCGGGGCATAACGCAGTGGCACGCCATTCGCCCGAGTTTCCTACGAGAGTCTCAAGCAGCGACATAGAGGGTTCCGTCTACGTCACGCGGCCATCGTTCGCTGCATCCAGCGCAGCCACTCCGCTCGGCGCGGGCAGCAGATGGCGTTGACCGTCCGCGTCGGCCAGACCCGGGGCGAGCTGCCCGAAGATTGGCGGCCGGCCGGTATCCAGTTCAGCTCCCCTTGGCAACGAATAACCGCGCATTCATCGGCCGACACCGACGTCCTCTTCTGCGATCCGCGCCATCCGTACCGCGTCCGCCCGCAGCCGCTGGAGCAGCTCGATGCCGTCCAGGCCCGGCAGGTCGACGTCGAGGATCGCGGCCTCGGGCAGCCCGTGGCGGGCCACCGCGGCGAGCGCCGCGGCCCCGTCCTCGGCGGCGAGGACGTCGTGGCCGTCGGCGATCAGCCGCTTGACGATCAGGTCGCGGACGTCGGGCTCGTCGTCCACCACGAGCAACCGTGCTATGCGGCGCCCCCCGCCTCTCCGCTACCAAGATCGGCAGCGGAGGGACGGGTCTTACTTGGTGGGCAGAATTCCCTGGAGGTGGCGGCCGTTCACGGCGGTGCGGCGGCCCGCGTCGACCTCGCTCTTCCAGGTCCGCACGTAGTTGGAGGCGGTCAGCCGCTCGACGTCGTCGAGGTCGAGCAGGTCGCCCACCATGGTCGTCAGGGCCACCACGTCGCGGCGGTCGTTGGCCGGGACGCTGTCGTGCAGCACCTGGTACACCTGGTTGCGCAGCGACCCCTCCCGCACCACCGTCGGCGGGGTGAGCGTCGGCTCCTCGGCGATCTCGAGCACGTCGGCGGCCTCGTGGGTCACCGGCGCGGTCCGGCTGCGCGGGCGGCGCGGCGCGGGCGCGGCCGGGAGGATGCCCTCGAGGTCGGCGCGCAGCCCGCCCAGCGGCGAGGACGCGACGACCGGCCCGAGCTCCGGCTCGGCGGCGGCCTCGGTCGCCCGGGCCACCGCCTCCCGGGCCGCCCGGCGCTCCGCCTCTTCGTAGCTGAGCCGGGGTCCGGGCAGCGCCTGCTGCTCCTGCGTGTCGATGATCGGCAGCAGGTCCGGCTCCGGGGCAACGGCGGGCGGGGGCGCGGCCACGGCGGGCGGGGGCGGCGTGCTCCCGGTCATGGCGGCGAGGCGGGCCGGGGCCAGGTCGGCCGCGATGAGCGCGGTCAGGCCGTCGTAGTCGGCGCCGTCGGCGAGGCGGACCGCGATCTCGTCGAGGTCGTAGACGGCCACGGCGATGTCCGCGGTGGTCGGGTCGACCGCGGCGCGGATCTTGCGGTGCAGCACCTTGGCGATCGCGGAGGTCCGCTGCTCCTTGCGCTTCTC